>CAZNSC010000084.1:0-13507 GCA_964575695.1 uncultured Dehalococcoidales bacterium | reverse complement strand
CTCCACCCACAGGCTGTCTATGATGCGAAGCATTACCAGCCGCTCCAGCATCCTCATATTGTCGGGACCGAGTTCCCTCTCCCGCTCCTCATAGACAGCCTCTGCCTGCTCAATCAGCTTGTCTTCAATTTCCATCTGCTTGAGCTGGGAAAGAGCACTGGCATCAAGCGTGGGCGGCAAGGGGAAGATGGCAGCAGCCTCTCTGAGTAAACCGTCAATATCCCAGTCAAAACCATGCCCATCACCGGTATGGGCGGCCACTATGTTTTCAATCTCTTCCTTAATCATGGACAGGATGTTCGCTTTAAGGTCGCCACCGCTTAAGATTTTCTTCCGCTCATCGTAGATAAGCTCACGCTGCTTATTGACGACATCATCATAGTCCACAAGGTGTTTACGCATATCAAAGTGATAGCCCTCCACCCTCACCTGGGCACCTTCAATAGATTTGTTGACGAAAGCATTCTCGATCGGGGTATTTTCATCCAGCCCCGCCCAATCCATGATACCCTTGATCCGGTCGCCACCAAAGCGGCGGACAATATCATCCTCCAAAGACACGTAGAATCGAGAGCTTCCCGGGTCACCCTGGCGCCCACCACGGCCCCGAAGCTGGTTATCAATACGCCTCGCCTCATGGCGCTCAGTGCCAACAATATGAAGTCCGCCAAGCTGGATAACCTTATTATGTTTCTCCTGCCACTCCGGGTCACCCTGCCCATTGGGACTGCCGCCGAGGATAATATCCACACCTCGCCCCGCCATATTGGTGGCAACGGTCACTTTCCCCGGCTCCCCAGCGTGGGCAATAATCTCTCCCTCTTTCGTATGCTCCTTGGCGTTAAGCACCTGATGGGCTATCCCCCTCCTCTTGAGCAGCTCGCTCAGGTACTCTGATTTTTCAATAGACACCGTGCCCACCAGCACCGGGCGTTCTTGCCGATTAAGCTGCTCAATCTCACGCACTACCGCCTTAAACTTGGCTTCCTCGTCTTTATAAATCCGGTCGGGGAAGTCCTGACGAATCATCGGCTCGTTGGTTGGAATCACCACCACCTCAAGCTCGTATATCTTGTGAAACTCCTCAGCCTCGGTAACGGCGGTGCCGGTCATCCCCGCCAGCTTTTCATACATGCGGAAATAGTTCTGGATAGTGACGGTGGCCAGGGTCATACTCTCCCGCTGAACTTTGACCCGCTCCTTGGCTTCTATTGCCTGATGCAGCCCTTCCGAGTAGCGCCGGCCAATCATCAGTCTGCCGGTGAACTCATCAACAATAATAACCTGACCATCCTTGACCACGTAGTCACGGTCTTTCTTGTACAGCACCTGGGCTTTGAGAGCATTTTCAAGGTAGCGGGTCAGGGAGTAGTTTGCCGCATCATAGAGATTAGATGACTTCAGCAATCCCTCACGCTTGAGCAGCCGCTCCATATCACTGATGCCAGCATCAGTCAGGCTAACGGTGCGTGTTTTCTCATCTACCACATAGTCCTCGTCATGATGCAAGGCAGGGACAAGCCGGGCAAACACCTGATATTTCTGCTCCGATTCCTCGGCGGCACCACTGATAATTAACGGCGTGCGTGCCTCATCAATAAGAAGGTTATCCACCTCGTCAACAATGGCATAGTTCAGCTCACGCTGGACACACCGGGACAGGTCGACAACCATGTTGTCCCTGAGATAGTCAAAGCCAAACTCACTGCTGGTGCCGTAGACAATATCGGCTTCATAAGCCTGACGACGGGGAACGGGGCGGAAATGACGCCACCGGCTATCTCCCGAATCGTATGACGGGTCATAAAGGCGGGCGGGGATATACTCATCCGGGCTCTGCTGGGGATAGATGCTGGCAACACCTAAACCAAGGGCATGATAGATAGGGCCCATCCAGTAGGGGTCGCGCCGGGCCAGGTAGTCATTGACCGTCGCCAGGTGGCAGCCCCGACCTGTCAGGGAATTGAGATAGAGGGGAAGAGTTGCCACCAGCGTCTTACCCTCGCCGGTTTTCATCTCGGCGATTTTACCCTGGTGGAGGACAATACCTCCCATAAGCTGCACGTCAAAGTGCCGCTGACCTATGGTTCGCTTAGCGGCTTCACGCACAGCAGCAAAGGCCTCAGGTAAAAGCTCATCAAGCGAACTACCGCTTTTCAGGCGAGCTTTGAACTCATCGGTCTTGGCACACAGCTCGGCATCGCTGAGCTTGTCAAACTCTGACTCAAGCTCATTTATCCGGTCTACATTGGGCTGGAGCCGCTTCAGCTCCTTCTCATTAGAATCAATAAGTCCACCCAACCACTTAAGCATAGCCCTTCCCCCTGATTAGCTCCCTGGCTTTCCCCGATGTTGACTCCCAGACCATTACCCTGACCTCACCCATGCCATCAACTACAAACATATGCACCGAGGGAGCGGCGTTTGATTTCAGAAGACAAGGTATTCCATGACTCTCCAGCAAGCCCTTGATAACCTGGGCTTCCATCTCACCTGCCGCCCGATATACCTCCACCATTTTCGGCTCACTCATGTCCAACTCACTCAAACATCGCCCCCACCGACATCCCGGTGTGAATACGATGGATGGCTTCACCTAATAGCGGAGCTATTGGCAAAACAGTAATTTTATCCAGCTTTTTATCACCGGTGACCGGGATGGTATCGGTAACCACCACCTCTTTGACCGGACATGAGTCTATCCTCTGAATTGCAAAATCAGAGAATACGGGGTGTGAGCAGCAAGCATATACTTCCATGCTTCCCCGCTCAAGTAAAGCGGAGACAACATTTATCAAAGAACCGGCAGTGTCAATTTCATCATCGACAGTAAGCGCTACCTTACCTTCCACCTCACCGATAATGTTGAGCATCTCCGTCTCGTCATCATTGCCCAGCCGCCTCTTTTCCATAATCGCCAGTGGGGCATTAAGCTTAGCCGCCAGGTCGCGAGCCCGCTTGGAGATACCGATGTCGGTCGCTACTACCACCAGGTCATCAAAGTCTCTACCGTCAAAGTAGCGGCCCAACAGGTTAAGCGTGGTCAATTCATCAACCGGTATATTAAAGAAGCCTTGAATCTGCCCGGCATGTAAATCTACGGTCAGCAATCGGTTGGCACCCGCTACCGTGAGCAGGTCAGCCACTAAGCGGGCGGTTATCGGCACCCGGGGCTGATCCTTCTTATCAGTGCGACCATATCCATAATAGGGAACGACTGCGGTAATCCGCCCGCCAGATGCCCGCTTCAAGGCATCGAGCATAATCAGGAGTTCAACCAAATTTTTGTTGACCGGAGAGGACAAGGGCTGAATAACGAAGACGTCTCGCTGACGGACATTTTCCAGAATACGAACAAAGATATTCTCATTACTGAACTCAAACACCTCACACTGACCCAGTGGGATGTCCAAATAGTCAACAACCGCCTGGGCTAGAGCAGGATGAGCGTTACCAGTAAAGACCTTCAAGTCGTCCATTAAACAGTTGCCTCCCTCCAAAATACAGCCTTCAACTCATTTCACATACATTATAGCACTATTATTTATCTACCTCACCCCAATTATCCCCCTCTCCTTCAAAGGAGAGGGGGAAGGATTTCATTCAGTAACCCTCCCCCTTTGTCCCCCTCCCTTGATAAGGGAGGGGGAGATACAAAAAGAGAGGCTTCGCCTCTCTTAGACTCTCCTTATTTCAGGTTAATAAGGTTGGGTGTTTAAGAGGGGCGCTAGCCCCTCTTAATAAAATCTTCCCCTTCCCCCTGCTAAGAGCTTTGCCCAATAAGTCCTAATCTGAGGTTACTTTTTGGGCAACTAAGCGACTTTTTGGGCAAGGGGCACTTTTAAGGCAAAACCCCTGCTAAAGGGAAGGGGATAGAGGGGATGGGGTTACTAAAGAATCTCAGTCATCAACTCCAGGTGCCGGAAAGCGGCGGCATAGCTCGCTCACCTCTTCCCTTACCTGCTGCTGAACATCTGGGGCACCAATATTGGTTATCACCCTGACGATCAAAGCCGCAATGCGCTTCATCTCCTCTTGACCGAAGCCGCGAGTGGTCACTGCCGGCGTGCCCACTCTGATGCCACTGGTTACCGACGGTGGGCGAGGGTCAAAGGGGATAGCGTTCCGATTGACGATAATGCCAGCGAGCACTAAAGCTTCCTCAGCCTGTCTGCCGGTAACCCCCGCCCCGGTGAGGTCAACCAGAAGAAGGTGATTGTCGGTGCCACCTGATACCAAGCGCAGCCCGAGCCGCCGGAACTCGGTGGCCAGAACAAGGGCATTATCCAGCACCGCCCGTTGATAGTCGACAAAGCTGGGCTGCATCGCTTCATGAAAAGCCACTGCCTTAGCCGCAATGGTATGCATAAGGGGGCCGCCCTGCATCCGGGGGAAAACAGCCTCGTCAATTGCTTGAGCCAGCTCCTGACAGCATAGGATGAATCCACTCCGCGGACCGCGCAGCGTCTTATGCATCGTTGATGTCACCACCTCAGCATAGGGGATGGGAGTCGGGTGCAGCCCGGCAGCCACCAAACCAGCGATGTGCGCCATATCGACCATCAATCTGGCTCCGACAAGGTCAGCTATCTGCCGAAAGCGCTCAAAGTCAATAATCCTGGGGTAAGCACTGGCTCCAACGACAATTAGCTTGGGCTTATGGGCCAGGGCAAGCCTCTCCACCTCCTGATAGTCAATCCTTTCCGTTTCCCGGTTAATACCATAGGGTACGAAATGATATGACTTGCCAGAGAAACTCACCTTATCCCCGTGGGTGAGATGACCGCCGTGAGCCAGGCTCATTCCCATAACAGTATCGCCGTACTCCAGCAATGCATAATAAGCCGCCATATTAGCCTGAGTGCCGCTGTGCGGCTGGACATTAGCATGCTGAGCATGGAACAGCTCTTTAGCCCGATGGACAGCCAGACTCTCAGCAATATCTACATTGTCACACCCACCGTAGTAACGCCGCCGAGGATAACCCTCAGCATACTTGTTAGTCAGGAATGAACCCTCGGCCTCAAGCACTGCCCGGCTGGCATAATTCTCAGAAGCGATAAGATTTATCGTTCCCCGCTGCCGCTCTGTCTCCAAATCAAGGACACGACCAATCTCGGGGTCAGTCTGGCGTAGAAAGTTCATCATAACTAGTCTACAACCGTACCCGTATCCTGTCAAGAACACTCTTATTATCGTTCGATTGACTTGGCATATTAACCGTGCTATCATAAGTCAATAGCTAAGCAGCGAGGCAGTTATACTATCCTCGCAGGTTGATAATGTCAGCGCTGAGCCAGCTTCATGAGGAAATTACACTCTGCCAGCGGTGCGAGCTAGCGAAATACCGAACCAGAGCTGTACCCGGCGAAGGGGCAGAGGATGCCGAAATAATGTTTATCGGCGAAGCACCGGGCTGGCATGAAGACCAACAAGGGCGCCCGTTTGTTGGGCCAGCGGGGCTATTTCTGGAGCAACTGCTGGGCTCTATCGGTTTGAGTCGCCAGCAGGTTTACATTACCAACGTGATTAAGTCCCGTCCCCCGGCAAACCGTGACCCTCTGCCCGCAGAAATACTCGCCTGCCGCCACTGGCTCGAGCGCCAGATTGAGTTGATTCGACCCAAGATGATCGTCACCCTAGGACGTTACGCAATGGCAATGTTTTTCCCGGGCAAGAGTATAAGCAAGATTCACGGCACCGCCCAGAGACGAGATAATGTTATCTACTATGCCATGTACCACCCGGCGGCAGCTCTTCACCAGCAAAGCCTGCGCCGCACCATAGAAGAGGACATGCTCAAGATCCCGTCACTTCTGGCTCAGGCAAAAAGTGTCACCGAAACCGAGCAACAGCCCAAGCAATTGAATATGTTCGAGGTCTAAAACTAGATGACCAAGTCAAAACTAAAGATAATCCCTCTCGGGGGCTTAAGCGAAATCGGTAAAAACATGTTGGTAATGGAATACGAGGATGAGATTATCATCGTTGATGCCGGACTTATGTTCCCCGGGGAAGAAATGCTGGGCATTGACCTGGTCATCCCTGATATCAGCTACCTAGTGGAGAAGCGAGATAAAATAAAAGGTATAGTTATCACCCACGGCCACGAAGACCACATCGGTGCCCTGCCTTACCTTTTGCCCCAGCTTAGTGCCCCCGTCTACTCAACAAGGCTAACCCAGGGGCTCATCCAGGTCAAGCTCAAGGAGAGAAAAGCCCTGAACGGAGTGCGGCTTAAGGTAATACCACCGGGACGGGAGGTGCCGCTGGGAAAGTTCCGGGTCGAGTTCTACCCGGTGTGTCATAGCATACCGGACTCAGTAGGGCTAATCATCAATACGCCGGTGGGCACGATAGTTCATAGTGGAGACTTTAAACTTGACTACACACCCGTCTCCGGCATACCAACTGACCTCTCCCGTCTGGCCCAGCTGGGAGCCCAGGGGGTCTTACTCCTCCTCTCTGACTCCACCTATGCTGAACTGCCCGGTTACACTCCGTCGGAGCGGCTAGTTGGTGAGACCCTGGACCGTATTATAGCCAACGCCCCGGGACGGGTGATTGTGGCCACCTTCGCCTCACTCGTCTCCCGTATCCAGCAGATTATTGATGCCGCGGTGAAACATCAACGGCGTGTCTTCATCGTTGGGCGTAGCATGAGCGATACCGTACGCATGGCGCTGGAGCTAGGTTATCTTACCGCCCCTGAAGAGATACTGGGGCGGCTCGATGAACTGCGGGGCATGCCCCACAACAAGATTGTCTTTATTACTACCGGCAGCCAAGGGGAACCCACCTCAGCCCTGGTTCGCATGGCTAATCGAGACCATCGCCAACTGCACATAATCCCTGGAGATACTGTGGCTATTTCGGCTACACCCATCCCCGGAAACGAATCGCTAATCAATAGAACACTAGACAACCTCTTCAAGCAAGGGGCTCAGGTTGTCTACGATAAGGTGGCCCCGGTGCATGTCCACGGACATGGCAGCCAGGAGGAGCTAAAACTACTGCTAAATCTGGTCAAACCGAAGTTTTTTATGCCCATTCACGGCGAATACCGCCACCTGAGTCTGCACGCTAAACTGGCAGAGTCAGTCGGCATCCCGAAAGACAACATCTTCGTGCTCGAGGATGGTGACGTCCTTGAGCTCAGCCCACAGGGAGGCAGGGTAACCACCAAGATTGCCTCGGGCAATGTGTATGTCGATGGTCTCAGTGTCGGCGACATCGGCAGCGTGGTTCTGCGCAATCGAAGGATGCTCTCCCGGGATGGAATTGTGGTAGTGATCATCGCGGTTAACAGACAGACCGGCAAACTAGTAGGTCGTCCTGACATCGTATCCCGGGGTTTTGTTGATACCAGGGAGTTCAAGGATATGATAAATGAGAGCCGAGACTTGGTCGCCCGAACTCTGGATCATAGCGGTGACCGCCCGGCAGAGTGGAGCTTTATCAATACAAAGGTCAGGGACATACTGAACAAATTCTACTACGAGCAAACTAAACTCCGCCCCATGATTCTTCCGTTTATGGTAAAGGTGTAGGCTAGGGTGGACGAAGGGGGGATATGGCCAAGAGAAAGCCTAACATCAAGCGCAAACCCAAAGGTGTTAGTGAGAAACCCCGAATAAAGCCCAAGCGAAGGTCGTTCTGGGGTGGGCTATTCCGTTTTATAGCATCGGCGTCGGTGCGACGGCTGATACTAATAGTCCTCTTTCTCGCACTGCTATTCTGGCAATGGGAGAGAATAACTGCATGGGCTACCAATGTTGCCACCAGCACCATAGGGCTCTTCGGCTGGGGGCTAGTCCTCATTGCCATAGTTGTTATCACCATAATGGGAATAATATGGCGACGTCAGTTATCGGCCTTTGTCCGTCGCTGGAAGCTATACCAATGGAATAAGTGGCTCGGTGCCGCTGCCTTCATCCTGGCGGTCTGGGGAATACTGGCACTCTTTGACCAGGGCGGCAGAATTGGGCTGGGTATTATCGCCTATGACCAGGGCCCAATTGGTATCCTCCGGATATTGGGATTAGTCGTTCTGGGCATTATTCTGGTGGCTCCCAAGGCTTGCTTCCGCTCGCTAGTAAAGGCAATTTCGTGGCTACGGGGGCCGTTTAGAATGCCCCCCCGCCCCCCCAGACCAACCACAGAGGAAATGCAACCGCCTCTTCGCCCGTCAACCTATGCCCGCCCTACCCCCAGTGAAAGAATAATACCACCCTCAGTGATGGTGCCCCCCGAAATCCCAAGAAAGGTACCGGAAACTGAAGCGGCAGCCGCAGCACTTTCCCCTGCCCAGGAACAGCGAGACCTGAGACAGGTGGCTCAAGAGGTATGGAAGAAATACGGCCAATCACCGGCACTTGTTACCATCGATGGCTGGCGGTTACCGCCGATTGATATTCTGGACTCAGCCCCTGAAGTTGAGTTCGGGCAGGCCGACAATTTGCAGAGAGCCAAGCTTATTGAGGAGGCTCTCGCCAGTTACGGCGTTGAGGCAAAGGTGGTGCAGATAAACGCCGGCCCAACTGTCACCCAGTTTGGTGTGGAGCCGGGCTGGGACAGGAAGATGAGGGAAATAAAGGAAAAAGACAGGGACGGCAATATAAAAACAAGGCAGGAGGAGGTATCCAAGACGAGGGTCAAGGTGGAACGGATTACCTCCCTGGCTAATGATTTGGCCCTTGCTCTGGCGGCACCCAGCATCAGGATTGAAGCCCCGGTACCGGGTAAATCGGTAGTCGGCATCGAGGTGCCTAATACCATTTCAGGCATGGTTGGCCTGCGAGGGGTAATCGAGACCAGCTCCTTCCAGAAAATCGGAGCCAAGTCCAAACTGGCTCTGGCGCTGGGCAAGGGCGCTGGCGGCGAGGCTATAGCTGCCGACCTGGACCGGATGCCCCACCTGCTTATTGCCGGGGCCACCGGGAGCGGCAAGACCGTTTGTTTGAACTCCACCATCTGCTGCCTGCTGCTACATAACACGCCCAATGACCTCCGCTTTATTATGATCGACCCCAAACGTGTAGAGCTAACTCAGTTCAACAGCATACCCCACCTGGCAACCCCGGTAATAGTTGATGCCAACAAGGCATTGAGCACACTGCGCTGGCTCAGCCAGGAAATGGACAACCGGTATCAAAAAATGGCTGCCGTCGGAGTCAGAAACATTGAAGGCTACAACAAGAAGAAGCCCGGGGAGGAACGGTTCCCTTATCTAGTGCTAATCATTGACGAACTGGCGGATTTAATGATGACCGGCTTTGATGAGGTCGAGCACATCCTGTGCCGACTGGCCCAGCTTGCCCGGGCTACCGGTATCCACCTGGTAGTGGCCACACAGCGCCCGTCGGTTGATGTCATTACCGGCCTCATTAAAGCCAACTTCCCGACCCGTATCAGCTTTGCCGTTACCTCCCAGGTGGATTCCCGCACCATTCTGGATATGGTCGGCGCCGAAAAGCTGCTGGGGAGAGGGGATATGCTTTACATGCCCACCGAGGCGGCCAAACCAAAACGCCTGCAGGGATGCTTTGTCTCAGATGCGGAAGCAGAGCGGCTCGTTTATTTCTGGAATAGCCAGCGGCAAGAAGAGGGGGCTCAGCTAAAGATTGAAGAGCTTGTCCCGCCCCAGGCTGCTGGCAGAAGGGCAGGTTTCCCGGAAGACCCGCTCCTTGACGCCGCCCGACAAATGGCAAGAGAACATGAGCACATCTCCACCTCTTTTCTCCAGCGGCGCCTGCATATCGGCTACCCCCGCGCCGCCCGCCTCATGGAGCAACTGGAAGAGGAGCAAGCCAAAGAGGAAAGCGTTTAGCAAAGGGATTGAAAGGGGCGGAGCCCCTTTAACAAATTACCCTCCCTATAAACCCGGCCAGGCTGCGCCCATGCCGGAGCAGGTCTATATAATATTGAAGAATGCCCTGGCATTGCCGCCTAGAATCATCCCCTTCTCTTTATCTGTCAGCGCCAGTCCTTTTATACGCACAATATCCTGTTTGGGGTCAATCCACGGGAAATCCGAGCCGAACATAACCCGGTGCGCCCCGACTCTCCTGATCATATCTACTGCCTGCTCATCGCCAAGCCTTATGAAATCCGGTATCGGCGCTGCTGAAATGGCAATGGCGGTATCGAAATATACGTTCTCCGTAAAGGCGCCAGCCAGCTCTATCGCTTCTTGCCAGTAGCCGCCACCCATATGCGCCAGTATAGCCCTGATCTTCGGGAATGCCTTGAGCACATCATAGAATAGCTCCGGGTGAGCATAATCGGGCAAACCCTCAATCATCATCTTGCCGCAATGAAAGATAACAGGCAGGTTCGCCTCTTCGCATTTCTGGTAGATAGGCCACATCGCCCTATCGTTGACATAGAATTCCTGTGCCACCGGATGAAGTTTTACCGCTCTAACACCCCACCTTAACTTGTGCTTTATCTCCTCAGTGGGATTTCTTCTCATCCCTTTATCTAACCCAATAGCCGGGATTAACTGCGGTCTCTTGCGTGAATAGGCGCAGACAAAGAAATTACCGCTCACCAGCCAGCTCATCGCCTCCTTGTCTGCTGCCGCCTGATTCATAACCACAGCGCATGATATACCTGATGCCTCCATTGTCTCGGCTAACTCTTCAGGGCTTCCTGTACAGTAGTAGGGGACTCCAAAGTCCTTCTTTATCCCCTCCAGCACTGTCTCCCCAACCTCTCGGTTAGGAAACAAATGAACATGGGTGTCTATGATCTGAATTTCCTCTGTATTCATGGCACCTACCCCGATAGACAGTGACAAACTAGCGATGTCTCAACCGCTTGAGAATAGCATCCATATATATCCGGGCTAAATTCTTACCGTGCTTGGGCATCCGTTTCCGCTTTTTCTTCAGCTTCTTGTCGCGGCGCTCCTGTCTTGTCTCACTGTGTATCGGTTCGCTGTTCATGTCTTAGACTTATTTCTAACAACCTATCCCCCTTCCCCCTTCCCTTGGTAAGGGAAGGGGGTAATAGTTGTAGAAGAGAGGCTGTGCCTCTCTTTAACTCTCCTCTCTCTTTCCCCACAAGAAGTGGTTGTATAGGAGTCGCGCCTCTCCTTGGCTCTCTTTTCTCTTTCCCCATAGGGACAGTTGTATGGGAGAGGCCGCGCCTCTCTTTGACTCTCCGGCCTTATCTAAGAAGACGCCTCCCCTCCCCGCCCCGGTTAAGAACAGCTAACTCTCCTGTCCCTCAAGCTTAAAAGGGAGTTTCAGGGGGACAAAGTCCCCCTAGGGAAATACCTCCCCCTCTCCTTTGAAGGAGAGGGGGATACAGGAGGTGAGGTAGTTACCTCTTCAGCAAACTCTTTGCGCAGCTCAACGATGCGGTCACGCAGCAACGCCGCCCGCTCAAACTCCAGGTTCCGGGCGGCAGTCTTCATCTGCGCTTCCAGTTCCTTGATGAGACGAGCCACATCTTCCTTGGAGACCGGTGCGGCAACATAAGGGGTGCGCGTTTCGGCCACCACCCGCACCCGCTCCGTGATGTCCCTGATTGCCTTCCTTATCCCCTGAGGCGTAATATTATGCTCCCGATTATAGGCTTCCTGAATCTGGCGGCGGCGCTGGGTCTCTTTGATTGCTGCCGCCATAGAATTAGTCACGCTATCCGCATACATGATAACATGACCGTCTATATGGCGGGCGGCACGCCCCATTGTCTGGATTAACGGCCCCTCCGCCCTCAAGTAGCCTTCCTTATCGGCATCCAGAATCGCCACCAGGCTCACCTCAGGCAGGTCGAGACCCTCCCGGAGCAGGTTTATGCCGACGACCACATCATAGACGCCAAGGCGAAGGTCACGCAGTATCTCCACACGCTCCAGGGTATCAATCTCGGAATGGAGGTAATGGGTCTTTACCCCCATCTCGATCAGGTAATCAGCCAGCTCCTCAGCCATCCGCTTGGTCAGGGTTGTTACCAGGCAACGCTCCCCTTTATCCACCCTGGTCTTAATCTGGTAGAGAAGATCGTCAATCTGCCCCCTGGTTGGCTTGACCTCAACAGTCGGTTCCAGCAGACCGGTGGGGCGGACTAGCTGCTCCACCACCTGCTGGCTGTGCTCATACTCGTATTCTGCCGGCGTCGCCGAGGTATAGATAACCTGATTGATGCGCTCTTGAAACTCGGTGAAATTAAGCGGGCGGTTGTCCAGTGCTGATGGCAGGCGAAATCCGTATTCCACCAACGTCTCCTTGCGGGAGCGGTCACCGTGATACATACCACGAATCTGGGGCAGGGTCATGTGCGATTCGTCAATAAAGAGCAAGAAGTCATCGGGGAAGTAGTCCAGCAGTGTCCACGGTGCACTGCCCGGGGGGCGCTGCGAAAGGTGCCGGGAGTAATTCTCTACGGCATGGCAATACCCCGCCTCCCGCAGCATCTCCAAATCATAGTTGGTACGCGCCTCAAGCCGGGCGGCCTCTAATAACTTGCCCTGCTGCCTCAGCTCGCGCAACCGTTCTTCCAATTCCTGCTTTATGCTCTCAATAGCGACCATCAGCTTGCCATGTGAGGTTACAAAGTGCTTGGCAGGGTAGATATCCACCGATTCCAGGTCAGCCAGTAGCTCGCCGGTTAACGGGTCTATCTGGACGATGCGCTCGATATCATCGCCAAAGAATTCAATGCGCAGGGCCAGCTCCTCATAAGATGGCTGTATCTCCAGGGTGTCGCCACGAATGCGGAACCTGCCCCGGGTGAAGTCGATGTCATTACGCTCATACTGCATATCCACCAGCTGGCGAAGTACCTTCTCCCTGCGATAACTCTCTCCCCGTTTCAGGCTACAGACAAAGCTGCGGTACTCCTCAGGTTCGCCCAGACCGTAGATACATGATACCGACGCGATGATCACCACGTCACGGCGCTCAAAGAGGGCACGGGTCGCGGCATGGCGCAGCTTATCAATCTCCTCATTTATGTCAATCTCTTTCTCAATATAGGTATCGGTGCGGGGAATGTAGGCTTCAGGCTGGTAGTAGTCATAATAGCTGACGAAGTACTCCACCTCACTATTGGGAAAGAACTCCTTGAACTCAGTGTAAAGCTGGGCGGCCAATGTCTTATTATGGCAGATTACCAGAGTCGGTCTCTGCACCCGGGCGATGACATTAGCCATGGTGAAGGTCTTGCCGCTGCCAGTGACCCCGAGCAGCGTCTGGTGCTTGAAGCCCTTATTCAAGCCTTCAGCCAACCTATCCACCGCCTGCGGCTGGTCGCCGGTCATCTGGAAATCAGAGACTATTTCAAACTGAGACATATATCTTTCTTAAAAAACTTCCCCCAAAATAGTATATCCCCTTACGGCACTGGTTACAATTGGGACTATCTACCTCACCCCCTGTGTCCCCCTCTCCTTCAAAGGAGAGGGGGCGGGTTACTTAATAAAATCCTCCCCCTTTGTCCCCCTCCCTTAATAAGGGAGGGGGAGATATAGAAAAGAGAGGCTTCGCCTCTCTTAGAC
>CAZNSC010000083.1:2851-13548 GCA_964575695.1 uncultured Dehalococcoidales bacterium | reverse complement strand
GTTTCAACCTTGACATGCATTCTGTTCTCTGTCATCCGCGCCAGCAGTCTATCGGCTTCAGCTTCAATTTCGGGAAGCGCCGTTTCAATGAGCAAAGCCTGTATCCCCCTCTTACCGAAAGCCTGAGCCAAGTCTCTATAGATTCTCTCTTCTTTCGTTACCTGCCCCAGTAACTTCTCTTTTTCTTTCTTTTGTGCCTCCAGCTCGGAACAGCGCTCCAGCTTTGCCTTGACACTCCACAATATTTCCTGGGCTTGCCTTTGCCGGGCGGTTAATGTCCGGGACTCAACTTCTGCCTGAGCTAAATCTCTATCCAGTTGGGGGAGGGCATTAAGTTTCAGGATCAGCTCCTGCCGTTTCTGGTTTTCAACATCGAGGCTGCGGCGCCGCTGTTCCGCCGCTTCCCCGGCCCTGGATGCCGCCTCCCGTTCCTGGTCAATGAGCCTGTCGGCTTCTTCAAGCCTTCGCTTGGGGTCTTCATGCTGCTGGAGACTTCCCAGGCGCTGGCGTATCTCATCGTGCTGCTGGGAATCATAGCCGATTCTAGCCAACTCGGCTTCAAGCTCGGACAGCGCCCGTTGTTCAACGGCAGCAAACCCCTTTCCGGCGAGGCGCTGCTCAATCTCGGCCAGTCTTTCTCTCTCTTCACCCAGCCGGCTAGTCGCCGCTTCAGCCTCAGCAATCCCCTTGCTCAAGACACCGGCCCGGCTCTGGATTGAGGCTCTAGCCTGGTTCAACCCCTCTTCCAGCCGCAACATTTCACTTTCCAGTGATTTGACCTCGGCTCTCTTCTGGGCCAGCTCAACCCGGCCCGCCTTCAGGGAATCGGATTTACGGTCTTTATCATCAGCATATTTGGTCTCAATAAGCTTGAGACCGTCTGTCCCCAGCTCCGTCTCACAGAGGGGGCATTTGGCTTCATGCTCAGCCAGCAGCAGTTTCAGTTTCTCTTCTATTCCGGCAATCTCCTGTTCCAACTGGGCGCTGCTCGCTTCCAGGTAGTTGACCCGGGCCTGCAGCTCGTGGCAGGTCTGCCGTTTAGCCCGCAACGCTCCCTCCTGCCCCGACAACTGAGACAATTGAACCTCTGCCTGACGAAGCGCCTCTTTAAGCCGGGGAAGCTCCTGAGACCTAGCTTCGAGTTCTTCGATTCTGCTTTGAGCCAGTTTATGCTCGGTAATTAGCGCAGCCTGGGCACGCTCGATAGTCATCACCAACTGGTGTTTGCGCTCATTCAGGAGAGACGACCGCCGCAGCTTCTGGTCGAACTCTTCACCCCGTTTCCGGGTCTCAACAAGCTCGGCATAGCCCTCTTCGATAGCGGAACGCCGGGCCTGTAGCTCTTCATACTCCGTTATCCGGGAACGGCGTTGCCTCACCTGCTCATCCCACTGGGCAATATCTCTTTCGGTCTCAGATATATGTTCTTCCAGCTGGAGTAGCTGCAACCTCTTGTTTTCCAGGGATTCTTTTTCCTGTCGCAGGCGATTGAGCCGGGATTCCTGCTCCCTGACGGCTTCTTCAATTCGGGCAAGTTCACCCTGTGCCTGGACAAACCCAGCTTCATAGGTTGGCTTCTGGGCCAGCTCGTCGTCAATTTCCCTGATACGGCCGCCAAGCTGTGCCATTGCCATCTCCTGCTGCTTAGCCAGGTTCTTAGCCTGCTCCTCAAGTTCATCATACACATAGAGTCCGAGAATATCGGCGAGCACCTGCTTGCGTTCGACGGGACGCTTAACCGTGAACTCATCAGCATGACCCTGCCGCAGAAAGGCACTGTTAATAAAGGTCTGGTAGTCCATGTGGAGGACATCAATGATTTTCTTCTGTGTCTCAAGGACACTGTTTCCGGTAATTGGCTTGAAGCCGTCCCCGGTAGCTATCTGGAATTCAAGGATGGTCTGCCCCGATGCCCGCCGCCGCCTCGGCCTGGCGTGCTTACGAATGATGCGATACCGCTGCTGCCCGATGGCGAAGTCAAACTCCACCCCCACCTCATCCTGCCCCTGGTGAATGAGGTCGTCATCGCTTTTCGCCCTGGTCTTGCCCCAGAGTGCCCAGGTCATGGCATCAATCAGTGCTGACTTGCCGTTGCCGTTATCACCGGAGATGCAGGCGGTATGGATACCATCAAAAAAGAGCGGGGGCACATTATCCCGGTAGCACATGAAATTGCGCACTGTCAGTCTGGTGGGAATCACCGTTCACGCCCTTCAGGTAGCACTTTCGTTTCCCCATTTTAGCATAAAGACTCTTTATCTACCTCACCCCCTCGTTCCCCCTCTCCTTGAAAGGAGAGGGGGAAGATAGAAGAAGAGGGGCAGTAGCCCCCTACTAGGCTACTCCCCTTTGGGCAGAAGTTTCTCCCTTTCGTAAAGGGAGATTGAGAGGGATTTCTAAAAGGGGGGAGGGATAGAAAAAGAGAGGCTAACGCCCCTCTTAGATGCTCCTTTATATCAAGGTTCTTGAGCAAAGGGATTGCAAGGGACGAATCCTTTTTTAAGAAATCGTCTTTCAAAAAGGAGAGTCACATTAACTTCCTTGACGGCCAGGGTTCTCTCCAATTAGAATGAACTCAGCATGTTTGAGATTCTCACCGAAAAGTTAGCCAAGGTATTTCGGGGGCTGGGGAGCCGGGGCAAGATTGGCGAAAAGGATGTTGATGACGCCCTGCGCCAGATACGGCTCGCCCTTCTTGAGGCTGACGTCAATTTTAAGGTGGTCAAAGAGTTTACGGCTCGGGTGCGGGAGCGGGCTGTCGGTGCCGAAGTCCTGCGCAGCCTGACCCCAGCCCAGCAGATTATCAAGATCGTCAACGAGGAGCTGACCAGCATCCTGGGTGGGGGGCAGAGTCGCCTGGAACCATCAGGCCATCCGCCGTCAGTGGCCATGCTGGTCGGGCTCCAGGGCTGCGGTAAGACCACCACCGCCGCCAAGCTGGCTCTTAACTTGAAACATTCGGGGCAGCGCCCCCTCCTGGTAGCCGCCGATAACCGCCGCCCGGCAGCTATCGAGCAGCTAACTATATTGGCCAGACAGCTTGATATTCCGGTTCACAGTGAGCCCCCCAGCGTTCGGGCTGAGGATATTTGTGCCCATGCTCTGGCAAAAGCCAGGGAGTTAGCCGTCACCTGGGCTATTGTTGACACTGCCGGTCGCCTTCATATTGATGAGGCAATGATGGACGAGCTGGCCCGGGTTAAACGGAAGCTAAACCCGACTGAGGTACTCTTGGTGGTTGACGCCATGACCGGTCAGGATGCCGTGCGAGTAGCCGAGGAGTTTCACTCCAGGCTGAGCCTGACCGGACTTATCCTGACCAAGATGGACGGGGACGCCCGGGGTGGGGCGGCGCTTTCCATCCGCTGGGCTAGCGGGGTGCCCATCAAGTTTATCGGTATCGGGGAGAAGGTGGATGCCTTTGAAGCCTTCTACCCCGACCGCCTGGCATCACGCATCCTGGGTATGGGGGATATGCTTACCTTCATTGAGAAGGCAGAGACAGTCTTTGACGAGCAGCAGGCCAAAGAGATAGCCAAGAAAGTGCGGACCGCCAGCTTCGATTTAGATGACTTTTTATCCCAACTCAGGGAGGTCAAGAGAATGGGCGCCCTGTCCCAGCTGGTCGAGATGCTCCCCGGGATATCCCATTTAGCCAGACGATTACCCGATGGCGCCGAGGAGAAGCAGCTGAAGAAGGTTGAGGCGATTATACTCTCGATGACCCCGGCGGAAAGGCACAACCCGGCGCTCATTGACGGGAGCCGCCGGCGGCGCATCGCCCGTGGTAGCGGCACCAAGCCCCAAGATATTAATCAGCTCCTCAACCAGTTTCAGCAGATGCGGAAGCTAATGAAGATGGGGATCGGGGGTAAACTCCCCAGGAACTTGGGAGGAATGTTCTATTCTAGATAATCCTTCAATTTCCGGCTGCGGCTGGGGTGGCGTAACTTACGCAGCGCCTTGGCCTCAATCTGACGGACCCGCTCCCGCGTGACATTGAACTCCTTGCCCACTTCCTCGAGGGTTCGGCTCCGCCCGTCCTCAAGACCGAATCTAAGCTGGAGCACGCGCCGCTCACGAGGGGTCAGGGTGGAGAGCACACCATCAATCTGTTCTTTCAGCAACTGCCGGGATGCGGCATCAACCGGCGGCATCGCATTGCGGTCCTCAATGAAATCACCCAGGTGGCTGTCCTCCTCCTCACCTATCGGCGACTCCAGCGATATCGGTAACTGCGACACCTTGACTATCTCCTTGACCTTTTGCGCCGGCATCTCCATCTCTTCCCCGATTTCCTGCGAGGTAGGCTCGCGCCCATACTCCTGGGCGAGGCGGCGGGTTATGCGGAGCAGTTTGTTGATTGTCTCAACCATATGAACCGGGATACGAATCGTCCGTGCCTGGTCGGCTATCGCCCGGGTAATCGCCTGCCGAATCCACCAGGTGGCGTAGGTGCTGAACTTGTACCCCTTGCGGTAATCGAACTTCTCCACCGCCCTGATCAAGCCGATATTCCCCTCCTGAATAAGGTCGAGGAGCGACATACCCCGCCCGATATGTTTCTTGGCCACGCTGACCACCAGACGCAGGTTAGCCTCGATGAGGTGTTCCTCTGCCCTTTCCGCATCACGCTCAACAGCATCCAGGTAGGCCTTCAACTCCGACTCATGAGCCTGAAGGGAAGGAATAAACTCGCTACTGGTCACCACTTTCTCCAGGTCGGCCACAGCCACGTCCCTGCCGATGGCGGCAACCACCTCTGCCGGTAACAGGTTGCTATCTATCCACAGGTTAATAAGACTCCGCTCAGCTCGCAGTGCCGACTCACCTATCTGGGCAGCTACATCCTGGATCAGTTGCTGGTCCAGCTCACCATCAATAGCCTGACGCAGTTTAGCATCGAAGATAGTCTCGGTGAAACCGGCGGTAGGTGATAGCTTAAGCCATTTGCGAAGGGATTCTATGGTAGGAGAAGCCTCGCTCAACTCCCTAAGCACCGTGACTATGATTTCAGTTGCCGATGGAAACCTCCCGTATCTCTGTCGCCAGCGCTGTTTAATCTCGTTGATTCGTCTCCCCTCATCTATCTTTCTGGCGAGTTCCCTTTCGCCTTCAGCGGTGAGCAGCTGCACCCGACCAATTTCATGCAGGTACATCCGAACCGGGTCATCTACTTCCTCTTCCAGTTGCTCTAGCGATGTCTCCAGCTCCAAGGCGTCCACGGTTTCGGCTTTCTCGACCTCAAGGTCGCTCGGCTCAGGCCACATATGTTTCGTCTCCGTGCCCAGCGTATCTTCAAGGGGCAGCTCCACCTCGCTCTCATCTTGAAGCGACAGGTTGTTATCTCCTTCCTGTTTCACCTCGTCACCTCCTTTTTCCCGGCCCGCATCTGTCTTTCCTGAGCAAAGAGCTCCCTCAGCTGCACGCTGATGTCCACTCCCTGCTCCTCCAGCCTGGCCAGCTCAGCCGCGGAACCGCCGGACTCAGCGGCTAAGGTCAATGCCTCCTCTGTCTTGGCTTCCAGGCCCTGGAGATATATCCTCCTTAGATTGAGAACACAATCACTATACCTCTGCTCCACCGGCATCGGCGGTAGACTCCTGTGTAGAAGAGAGTCAAGATGTTCATGGACTGCCGGGTCAAGCCCTTCCTTAAGCGACGCCAGGTCGCCGGTCTGCTGCCAGGCACTAAAGATTTCACGGTTTTCCGTGTTCTCAAAGTATTCCGGAAACAGACCCCGGTAGTCACTTTTGAGTTCCGGGTACTGCAATAGAAGAGCCAGACAATACTCCTCAACAGGGCGTGATAAAAGTGGACGCTGGGCACGGGTAGCGCGTTCCTGGATTGGCGTCCCCGTCCGTCGCCTAACCGGGCCGGGCTTAATCTTACTTAAGGCTGCCTCAAGCCTGCGTTTATCAACTCTGACCAGACGAGCCAGCTTCTGCAAATAGTGGTCCTGGCGCACTGTGTCTTTTATCTCAGCAATGATAGGCAGAAGTTTGTCCACGGCTAGAGTCTTGTCCCTGGCCGTAGTCAGGTCAAGTTCAGCGACCACCATATTGAAAGTGTAATCAATCACGGGAAGAGCTTCTGCCAGCAGTTTCTGCCAGCCTTGAGCGTCTTCTCTAATAAAGTCGTCAGGGTCTTTCCCTTCGGGCATGATGATAACCTTCACCTCGGCATTAAGGGTATTCTCATAGCCAACACCCCGCAGCATCGCTTCTTCCCCGGCGGTATCGGCATCCAGAGCGAAGGCCATGTTCCTGGTCAGTCTCTTCAGAGTGCTCACCTGTTTCTCGGTAACCGAGGTTCCCATAGCGGCGACAACATTGGCAAAACCATTCTGGTGAGCAGTGATGACATCCATATAACCCTCGACAATCACTGCCAGGTCCTGCTGCCTAATGGCTGTGGCCGCCAGGTTTATGCCGTACAGGCTACTGCTCTTATCAAAGACAGGCGTCTGGGGGGAGTTGATGTATTTGGGCAAAGAGTCGTCGAGCACCCTGGCGCCAAAGCCGGTAACCCGCCCCCTGATATCAAATATGGGAAACAGCAACTTATTGCGAAAGCGGTCATGCGTTTTTCCCCCATCGGCCTCCACTACCAAACCGGCGGTCAGCAGTTCACCATGGGTATAGCCTTTCTCCATCAGATATTGTTTTAGCGCTTCCCAGCCGTTGAGGCTGAAGCCTAACTGGAACCCGGTAACGGATTCTGGAGAAAGCCCGCGGCGGGCAAGGTATTTCCGCCCCGCCTCTCCGCCTGGAGAGTTGAGCAGCAGATTCTGGAAGTACTGGGCAGCCGCCGCATTCACCTGATATAGCCTTTCTCGCTCATCTTTCCCGGCTTCCGGTTCCGTCCTTGACGGTATGGTGACTCCGGCTTTCTGGGCAAGAAGGCGCAGCGCCTCTCCAAAGTCAACGCCCTGTTTCTTCATAATGAAGGAGAAGACATCACCGCCGGTGCTACAGACACCAAAGCAGTGCCAGCTCTGCCGCTCGGGATAAACGTAGAAAGAGGGGTTCTTCTCGCTATGGAACGGACACAGCGCCCTGAAGGTTCGTCCGGCCTTGGCGAGCGACACATACTCGCCAATAACCTCAACGATATCCAGCCTCTGTTTTACCTCGTCAATAACACCCATTCTATTTATATTATACTACTACCTCTCCCCCTTTATCCCCCTCTCCTTCAAAGGAGAGGGGGAATATTTGTGTAAGAGGGGCTTCGCCCCTCCTTAACTTCCGATAATCTACTTGGGGCTTCACTTCTAAAAGACCTTGACGCCATTCTCCTTAAGTTTTTCATTCGGCAAGTAGTACACGTAAGGTTTAATTTCTTTCTGGTCTTCAAAATATACGTCATATCGCCATTGTCCATTCTTAGCTTGGCCTCTTCTCACTAGGTTAGTAAGACGCGCTTCTGCTCGCCGTTTGTTTTTGTCTTGCCTAAGCATCACAAGTTTACTAGAACCTGTATTTATACCCTGCTGAAGTTTGGCAAACTCGTCTGGATAGAGTATGTAACCAAGTCCTATGCCTGTTTGAAAATAGGTTTCCCAACTGTGCGACTGTCCAGGTTTGCCAATGTTGTGGGCCTGCCTTGTCTTTCTTATACCAAGGTACACTAATGACCAGCGTTGTCATTGTTTCCTCCTTCCGCCTCTTCTTCCCCCTTGGGGAGGGGATTAACTTTATTGAGTGTCTAAGAGGGGCCTAGCCCCTCTTTTTATTCCTCCCCCTTCCCTTGCGAAGGGAAGGGGGAAAGGGGGATGGATTTACCCCGAAAGCTCTTCGGCGGTCCTCAGGGCATACTGGTCGGTCATGCCGGCGATGTAGTCAACCACCCTACGTTCTACCTCATCACTATAGAAAGAATACTCCGGTGGCAGCCTATCCTCATGGTTATTGAAGTATTTATATAGGGAGCGAACCACCTGCCTCGCCCGGTCGGCTTCTGCCTCAGCAGAGCGCAGGTTATACACCCGCTCAAAGAGAAACTGACGCAGGGTGTTGGTGGCCTCCAGAACCGGGGCACTCATACCAATCCTTGGCTCACCACCAGCAGAATAGCCGCTCGCTGGCCACGAGTAGTCAATAATATCACAGACCATGGCATTGATCCGTTGTGAATGGGAGCGACCGAGCACGGCAATAGCTGAGGGTGGCAGGTCATTCTCGGTGATGATGCCGGCTCTCACCGCGTCCCCGATATCATGGTTGATGTAAGCCACGATATCGGCAATCTTACACACCTCCCCCTCTAAAGTGTTCACCGTTCCCCAGCCCTCCCCGAGAATATCCACCCCGGTCTTAGAGTGATTAACAATACCGTCCCGCACCTCCCAGGTAAGGTTGAGCCCCTGACCATCCTTCTCGAGGAGGTCAACGATGCGCAGGCTTTGCTCATTATGTCTGAAACCCCGGTGATAAAGCTCATCCAAGACATCTTCACCCACATGACCAAAAGGGGTGTGACCCAGGTCATGACCCAGGGTGATTGCCTCGGTCAGGTCTTCGTTAAGGTTCAAAGCCCGGGCAATAGTCCGGCCGATCTGGGAAACCTCCAGGGTATGGGTAAGCCGGGTAACATAGTGGTCACCGAGCGGGGCGATAAACACCTGTGTCTTGTGCTTGAGGCGTCGGAAGGCCTTGCTGTGGATAATACGGTCCCGGTCACGCTGGAAGGCGGTGCGAATCGGGCACGGCTCCTCGTACCTCTGCCTGCCCCTCGACATATTGCTTTTCACTGCATAGGGGGAGAGGCTCTCCTCCCGTGCCTCAACCATCTGGCGAACATTAAGCTGGCTGACCATTAAGTCTTGAATCTAGCCTCGGCCCTGGCAATTATCTCCCGGGTGGTGCCAATCATGTCTGGGCTAACCGATACTGAGGTGATATTCCACTCCACCAGCTTTTCCGTAAGCTCAGGATAGACTGATGGTGCCTGCCCACAAATAGATGAGGTTACCCCCATGGAGTTGGCAACCTTAACCGCTCGCTCTAAAGCAACCATGACGGCTTCATTGCGCTCATCAAACTCCTCGGCTAATTTGGGGCTATCGCGGTCAATTCCCAGGATAAGCTGGGTCAGGTCATTATAGCCAATGGATATGCCGTCAATACCAACCTCAAGGAATTTCTCCACCAGGAAGATATTGGACGGCACCTCAACCATCATCCATAGCTTGAAGTCTTCAGAGCGCTTCAGCCCTAAGGATTCCATGAGTTCTTTTGTCCGCGCCAGCTCATTAACAGTGCGGACGAAAGGAATCATGACCCACAGATTCTTGTAGTCCTGCCTCACTCTCTTTATGGCTTCTATCTCCAATTTAAACACGTCAATGTCGGTGATATACCGTGAAGCTCCTCTATAGCCGAGCATCGGATTCTCCTCAACCTCTTCGTACTGCTGGCCGCCGGTGAGCTCTCGGTATTCATTGGTCTTGAAGTCATTGGTTCGATAGACCACCGGGCGGGGGTCGAACGCCTTGGCAAAGGTATTAATCCCGTGATACAGCTTATCGACAAACTCGTGACCCCGGCCCTGGCTAATCATATACTGGGGGTGCTCCCCAATCTGAGCAATCATGAACTCGGCCCGGAGTAAGCCGACACCATCCACATTACGTGCCGCCACTTTTTCGGCTAACTCGGGCTGCGCCAGATTGACGTAGACCCTGGTCTTAGTCACAATCCCTTCCTTGAGGATATCGGTAACAACAGTCATCTTTTCCTTAGCCACCCTGCCCTGATACACCTTACCCCGCGAGCCATCGACCGTGATTATCTGCCTATCGGCCAGGGTGGTGGTCGCCTGCTCAGAGCCGACAATACACGGGATTCCCAGCTCCCGGCTGACGATGGCGGCATGGGCAGTCCGACCGCCGCGGTCGGTGACAATGGCGACCGCTCGTTTCATCGCCGGCACAAAATCAGGGGTGGTCATTTCCGCCACCAGGACGTCGCCGGTTTTTACCTTGTCTATTTCCGAGGGGTCACGGACTATTTTGACTGGCCCTGAGGCCATACCCGGGCTGGCCGGTGCCCCGGTAAGGAGCACCGGGGCTTTGACTTCAGGTTCAAACTCAGTCACTTCCCTGATCGTGGTTACCGGGCGACTCTGGACAATAAACAGCTCTTCTGCTTCCTTTGCCCATTCAATATCCTGGGGAAACTGATAGTGGTCTTCGATCAGTTTCCCCAGCTTGGCGATCTCGATGATGTCGCCATCGGTTACCTTCTGCCGAGTTTGCATCTCCGGTGCCAGTGGCACCCAGATATTAGCCTCTTTGTCATCGGCGGCGGTATTCCTGATTAGCTGCCACTCTTGTTTACCCATTTTCTTGGTAACGATTTTCAGGCTCTCTTTATCAACAATATAAAGGTCGGGGGTCACCTCTCCCGAGACAATAGCTTCACCCAGTCCCAGGACAGCCTCGATAACAATCTTACTGGTATCACTGGTTACCGGTTCTAAAGTAAACATAACCCCAGAGGTTTGAGACTCCACCATCTTTTGAACCGGCACCGCCAGACCAACCTTGAAATGGTCAAAGCCTTGCTGCTGCCGGTAGAAAATGGCGCGCGGTTCAAAGAGGGATGCCCAGCATCCTTGAACCGCCATCACGACCTCTTCCTCACCCTGCACATTAAGGAAGGTGCGTTGCTGACCGGCGAAGGAAGCCTCCG
>CAZNSC010000083.1:0-2841 GCA_964575695.1 uncultured Dehalococcoidales bacterium | reverse complement strand
GGTCTTCAGCAGTCGCCGAGGAGCGGACGGCAACCAAACCCCCACCCATCTTGGTGTAGGCTGCCTTAATCTCCCGGGCAATCTCCGGGGGCACAGTAGCCTCTAGAATCAATTGCTTGACTTGGGCGGCAACTCGTTGCAGCTGCTTACTATCACTGGTATCCAGTGGCTCTAGCAGACCACGGATTTTGTCAGCGATCTTTGACCTCTTTAGAAAGTCATAGTAGGCGTTAGCGGTTACAATGAAGCCCGGGGGAACCGGTATGTCTGCATTCGTCATTTCACCCAGATTTGCCCCTTTACCACCAACGGTAGCTATATCCTTTTTAGTGACCTCATTGAACCAGACGATAACCCTACCGCCTTCGTCCATAATCATCGCCTCCTTAATGCCTATCTTCGCTGTCTGTAGAAGAACCAATCGAGAGTTCTTTTTGGTCAGCAAGTTATTATACCATAATGGATAATTTGGTAAATAACCAGCCAAGCAAGCTCACCAAGGTCAGTTGACAGTAACAGCTTTATGGAGTAGAATTAAAAATGCCAGCCGATTAATAGAAGAGGTCTCAGGATGATAGAGATGATTATTGATAGCATTCGGGAGAGCCTGATGAGCTATCAACGGGTGGTGATTCTAAAAGAGAAACTAGCCGAGCGATATTTGCCCATCTGGATTGGTCCCTCTGAAGCCGAAGCCATCAGACTGAAACTCCAGGGGGTCACGGTACCGAGACCCTTAACCCATGACCTGTTACACTCAGTCATTGACGCCTTAGGGGCAACGGTCAACTCTATTATTATCAATGACCTGAAGAGCGATACTTTTTACGGCAAAATTATCCTCACCGTAGACAGCGGACAAATGGAGGTTGATTCCCGCCCCAGCGATGCCTTGGCACTGGCAGTCAGAGCCGAGGCGCCTATTTTCGCTGAAGAGTCAGTTTTAGATAGGGCCGGTATCCTGCTGGACAAAGAAACGGGTAAACCGATCGCCCCGGAAGGCGAAGGCGGTGAGGCGGGCAAGGCCAAGACGCTTACCGAAGAAGAGTTAAGAAGGCTGTCGGCTTTCACCGATTTTATCAATAACCTGGATTTAGACGACTTTGACAAGCATAAATCCTGAGCCCTGGCTTTATTAAGAACAGAATCGGTTAAGACATTCTTGTCACACTGGTGATGGCCAGCCCTGTGTTTTCCACAGGTTTGAAAAGGGATAGCCCTAGAAGGAAAAGGAGACTAGGGCTTTTTAATGACTGGGGATAGACTTGACCTAAAGGAGCAGATTTGGTATGCTCCTCAGGGTATGGGTCGGTGGCGATTAGCGATGAGGCTGGTGGGTGTAGGGTGGTATATCGGGCTCTGCATCCTTGGGGGAGTATGGGGAGGTTTCTGGCTTGACAGCAAGCTGAATACTAAACCTATTCTGGTGATAGTGGGATTGCTCATCGGGGTTGCTGCCGCTTTTTATGGTGTTTATCGCATGCTTCTACCCAGCATGACTAACCGGCAAGACAAGGAGAGTAGCTAGTGCCGAAACGGGGCTGCCTGGGCTGTTCTTTCCCCATCTTAATCGGAATTTTGCTTATCTTCCTTGTTCTCTTTCTACTTGGCTTTGTCGGCGGCGCTCTCGGTCGGAATATGCTCGGCGATCTAGGGCTAAGCTGGCTTAATGTCCCCCGCCCCCGCCCCGAGCTTCCGCCTGAGGTGGTTTTCTACCTGTTTGGCTTCCCCATTACCAACAGTATTATCGGCGCCTGGATTACCATTATCGCCCTGGTCGGGTTCTCATATGCGGTGACTCGCCGGATCAAACTTATTCCGGGCAGGCTGCAGAGCGCCTTTGAATTTCTGTTTGGCTCGCTCTATAACTTCTGCCAGAGTGTCGCCGGCGAGCATAACGGGCGCCGCTTCTTCCCCATTGTAGCCACTATCTTTCTCTTTGTTGCCTTCAATGCCTGGCTGAGTCTTATTCCCGGGTTTGGCTCCATCGAAATTCTCAACCCAGAGGGTCTTCATGTGCATTTATTCAGAGGGGCCAATACCGATATTAACTTGCCCCTGGCTCTGGCGCTGATGTCCTTCGTCTTTGTCGAGTACTTTGGCTTAAGGTCACTTGGCATTCGTTATCTGGGCAAGTTTTTTAATGTCGGGCAGTTCTTTAGCAGCCTTGGTCAGATAGTCAGAGGAAGGCTCCGTGCCGGGCTTAGCGGACTGATCACCGGGTTTATTAACATCTTTGTCGGTTTGCTGGAGGCATTGAGCGAAATGATACGCATCGTCAGTTTCACCTTCCGTCTTTTCGGCAATATGACGGCCGGCGAGATACTGCTCTTAATCGCCGCCTTTCTTGTGCCGTGGATATTTGCCCTGCCGTTCTACGGGCTTGAGTTGCTCGTTGGCTTTGTCCAGGCTCTTATCTTTGCCGGGCTGACCCTGGTATTCCTTACTGTTGCCACCGCCTCTCACGGGGCGGAGGCGGCTTAAGTCGGGGGCGCTTTGTTCCAACACAGCGCCGATATACAATATCTAGAAAGGGAGGAACAGAATGGATGCTGAAATGATGAAGATGCTGGCAGTGGGGTTGACGGCTGGACTGGGGCTGCTGGGACCAGCATTAGGGATCGGGCTTATTGGTTTTTCAGCATTGCAGGGACTGGCCCGCAACCCTGAGGCAAGCGGCCCGATAATGACCAATATGATTTTGGTTACTGCCTTCTGCGAGGCAATCGGCATTTACGCCTTGATTGTCGCCATTATCCTGGCGATGATTGTGTAAGGCTAATAAACGGGGAGGTTATCAATGGGACAGGATGGCATACCTCTGTCTATAGGTATTATCAT
>CAZNSC010000082.1:0-13839 GCA_964575695.1 uncultured Dehalococcoidales bacterium | reverse complement strand
CACAATTGAATAAGACAGTGGAGAAAGGCATCTCCGATATTGTGGGATGCCTTACCGACCCCATTATTGTGTTCCCGGGTGGCTGGGGAGACACCTTGCCGGACTGGCTTAAGACAGCCATTACCCTGGAAAGAATGATGGAGGACATGAAAGCGCTGAAAGGTGAGGAGCCAATCGGCACTGATGCTGAAGCCTGTGCCTATCTCATGACGCTATCCCTGACTCAGCCAATGGACAGCGACTGGACCCAGATTTACCTCTATATCGCTGGCCAGAGCTACAAGCGATGGAACAAAAGTGAAATGCCGGCTGATATTGCCATAGACTCAATCAGCGACTACCAGATAGGAGAACTAAACAGGCTTAAGGTTTGGCTTTATCGGCAGCGCATTAAAGCTAGGGTAGAGAAGGATAGAGCGGAGCGAAGGGAGAAGAAAGAAGAACAAGAGACAAAGATTAAGGAAGAACAGCCTGCGTTGTTTGAGTTTTAGTACATCCAATCTCTAGTGAAAATAGGCCGTGGGTAAATCCACGGCCTATTTTTTTGTCTTCAGCTCGGCCGCATATTGACATATATGGGGTGAATAGGTTAGCCTCAATACAATGACCGCGAAGGAGGTGATACATGCAAGCTTACTGTGTAAAGTGCCGCACTAAGAGGGAGATGAAGGATGCCAAGAGTATAACCATGAAGAACGGTAGACCGGCGACTCAAGGCACATGTCCGGTATGCGGCACCAAGATGTTCAGAATCGGCAAGAGCTAGGTCTTTGCTGACATAGCCATTAGGATAGAAAGGGCTGGGTTTTCCTGATATCGGGATGCCCAGCCACTTCTTTTTTCTCCGAGGGCAACAATATAAGATTTCATTACCAACAATGCGTCTCATTGTTGCACCAAGCACAACACGAGTGATAAAATTCCCCTAGGTTAATGGGGACCAGTGACAGAAGAAAATGGCAACAACTGTAGACCACCAAATCGCGCTTCAGGCATTAAATAACGCATGGAGAGACCAGCAGTCGACGGAGCGTCCGCCTGCTAGAATGCAGCAATTGGTCGAGCAAGTTCTTTCGGCAACCGATGTCACTTTCAAGTACATTCTTGTAACCGGGTACCTAGCGAAGCATGTCAATCCATCTATTAATGCTCGGGCTCTTCAGGTCGGTAGCAAACTCAGAGAGGCATATGATGCACGTAGTCTGTGCCATAAAGTGGTCGTTGGATTTGAGAAAACCAAAGGAAATCTATTTGGACTCTCAAATGAGCCATTTGTGAATAAGCCCGCACGGCATCCAGAGCACGATGGAGGGAACCCTCAACTCCGAAACAAAGTGCTAGCCCAGAAGCTTCACGACGCCTTGGAGATAGCCAATTCTGCTAAGCCTGAAGACGTTTACTTAGGACTCGTACATATCCTACGCGTTGGGGCTAAACACGTAGCTGAACAAAAAGAAGCCCGAATTAAAGAACGCGCCAACCTTTCATCCGTTCTGCAATTCGTTGAAGAGTTTCTACAAGAAACTGACGGGGGTTCTCGGTTGGTTGGTGTGTGGGGGGCGATTTTAGCTTTGATCTCGGAGAACGGCAGGGTGTCAGTTACCTCTCCGAATACTGCCGATATGTTCGGTAAAACTGCTGGTGATGTACAAGTCTTCTACAACGAAACACTTGTTGCCGCCTCAGAGTGTAAGCATAGGCCACTGAATTTAGATGACGTTAAACATGGGATACGGAAAGCCTTGGAGAACGGAGTGCCCGAGTATCACTTTGTGATTGCTGCCGGGTTAGCTACGGGACAAGAGAAGCTGATAAAAGAGGAGTTGAATGCTCACT
Organism: uncultured Dehalococcoidales bacterium; assembly: GCA_964575695.1. Lineage (GTDB taxonomy): Bacteria > Chloroflexota > Dehalococcoidia > Dehalococcoidales > W111 > CAZNSC01. The sequence continues at coordinate 12,003 of CAZNSC010000082.1, read as the reverse complement.
CTCCTGAAGTTGATTTACTTTTAGTGGATATCTGGCATGCAAAGACCCTTCTCGCTGGTATATTGAATCCGGTTAGACGGGCTCGGTTTGGCGATAAGGTTGTTGAGTTGTTACTGGCAATGAGAAAATTCGAAAGCGCTAATCAAGCTGCGGAACTCTGGAACAAACTCACAGATTAAGCATGGAATCGAAGCAGTTCGTCACGTTAATTAAGTCATAATTCGTCCAGAGCACTTCAGCTCTCTTGCCTTTAGTTGAATGAATGGTACGTTCCGGGGCATCGAACTTACGCCACTTAGGTGAAGGATAGAGCCTATTCATCAGTTCGCAATCATAATTACTTAACGCAACTTTGGCTTTCACCGAGTTCAAAATGTCAGCCAGCTCCTTGTGTTCATCATCAGACATTTCATATCCGTAAGCATTTGAATCGCCACGGGTTGCATGAACATAGGGCGGGTCACAGTAAAATAGAGTCTCGCTTGAGTCGTATAGCTTGATAACGTCTATTGCCGGTCTATTTTCGATCTGCACTCGGAGCAACCGTTCGGCTATATCTGGTAGCATTTGAACTCCACCAAGCCAACGGCTAACGACGCCACTCATTCCCTGTCGGCTCGTATTCTTACAGTTGGCCCACCGGCCGATTGAAGCAGTTTGTGCTAAACCAGTTCTAACTTGTCGAGCTCTTACATAGAATCGGCGTGCCCGTTCAAGAGGTGGGACGTTCGAATCGAGCTTACAAGCAGTGGCGAATTCCTCGCGAGAAAATGGGGTAAGCCCGATAGCTTCTACTAAGGCATCCTTATGCTCCCTCAAGACACGAAAGAAATTACACACCTCGCCATCAACATCGTTATACGTTTCGACTGGTGATGGAGCGCGATTCAGCAGAACAGCAGCGGATCCCGCAAAAGGTTCACAGTAATGATAACATTCAGGCAACAATGGTAGTAGCCATTCCAGATGTGAGAATTTTCCCCCGTACCATCCGAAGGCGATTAATTTCTCCCCGCGTAAATGGTTTATTCCCGGTGGTTTTCCATTTCGTGTCTTACCATTCTGAATTGGGATATTTGTATTCGTAATCATAGCGTCCCTCTTCTCTAATCGTGATATCTGATTCAAGATTCCAAGATGGCCTTACCTATACCTTCTCGCCTGATAAATTACCCCGGTCACGTTAATTCTATAGTTTAACAGGTCCCTACTGACATTGTATTTTTCCATGGTCTCATCTTCACTCATTCCATTCCTAGTAATGTAGAGAAGGGCATCTCTAGGCAAAAGCAGACAACCAGCAAGCCAAGCCGCCTCATCTTCCTGGTCTTCATTATAGTCTCTTAGAGCGATGCTGACCTTTGGGGAAAGAATGATCTTGCTTGGTTCGTGGCTCAGCAGAATGTGGGAGAGCTCGTGCATTATATCGCTGGATTGGCGTGCTTTGGAATGTGATGAATTAAAGATTATTACGTCTATTCCCCCATAAGATACGGTGACTGCTGACCAAGAATCCCTCGCCTTTCGAAGCAGTAACGTAATTACATGTGTAGCTAAGCCAGCTATATCAGAAGGTTTCCAGAGCAAAACGCCCAGATGTTCCGCGAAAACTTCACACGCAAGTGGGTCAGTTTTAGTCAACTGGAGTTCCCGGCGAATTTGAAGGGACATATTCTCTGCTCTTGACTTGAAGCCCCTAGCCAACATACTTTGATTCCGCCTATTTGATCTTCTCGGAAATAATGCCTTGGGCCGCTAGAATCATATCTGCCAGCGCTTGGGCAACATCAGCACTCAGGTTCTTTTCTGCTCGTAGATGAGCAGAAACCATCGCTTGACCTTGAATGCCGCCCTTTGCAGCAGGTATACCGCAGCCAAGAATCTCGCCAGGGTCTAGCTTGAGCCACCTGCATATTTTTGAGAAGGTATCCAAGTCCGGGAGTTTTCCGTTTTCAACCCTTGATAATGTGGCCGAACTGATTCCAATCTCCTGTGCTGCTTCGCGTACCCCTTTTGCTCCTCGTCTTTCTCTAAGCAAAGGACCGATGCTGCTTAAACTTGGTTTAGCCACTAACTCACCTCCTTTTTGTATTATTAGTGAAACAATGCTTGACAAATAATACACTTTTATTTTACAATTAGTATACCAAAGATGAAACAAGTTTGCAATAGTGAAACAGGAGGATATGATGAGTACTAAAGTTGAGACCCATGTTTTCGTTAACCGCAGGAAGGTCGAGCTGGAGGTCACGGAACTCACCGGAGAACAGCTTTTGGCAAAGGCCGGATTTTCTGGCAACCAGTGGGACCTTCTGAGGCTTCAGGGAGAAGGAGACCCTAGCGGGGGCACTTTGATCATGTTTAATCAGATTATCTCAGTTAAGAATGGTGACCACTTCCGGGTAATTCCGGGAAATAGAACGTTCGGGATAATATAGAGTGTCAGGAAAAGAAATCCTGGAACAACATGCTAAAGAACTAAGCCTATCAATGGGAATTGACGTAGAGGTTTTGCTGGACGGGAATAGGCTCTTCGTCATTCTTCATAAATATCGTTTGCCTATTGGCGCCTCCAAGCTTGAGTCTACGGATGTCCTTTTCATCACTGATACGCAATATCCGCTGTCAGCAATGGATATGTTCTGGACTGAAACTGGGGTGGTTCGTCCTGATGGGACCTCCTATGAAGGCTCAGATACTTTCGGGCAATACCTGAACAGAAATTGGCGCCGCTTCAGCTACCACAGGAATTCAATATGGAACCCGGGTGGGAATCCATTAATGGACCATTATGCTTTTATGGAGACTCGCTGGACAGCGAAAGCAACACGATGATTAGATTAGTAATTACCGAAGACCTCGCTACTGCCCTGGCAGGCAATTTGCTGCTTCGCCGTCCTCTTGAGCAAGGGGCTTTCGCCTTGCTTCACAAAGGTAAAGGACATTCCGGGATGCGGTTGATGGTTTCGGATGTTTTTCCAGCCACGGCCGCCGCGTGGGAGATTCAATCTGAGTATAATCTGCGACCTTCGGCAAAATGGGTCTCCGCAGCTATCAGTTACGCGATAAAATACAAGGCCGGTCTGCTATTTATTCACTCTCATCCTAATAAGAGCCACCCCGTAGGCTTGAGTTATTCCGACAGCATTGCGTTCAGTTCGCTTGCTGCTACAATTGCTCCTATGCTGGACGGACCGTTTGGTGCAGTCGTAATACATCCTAGCGGTTGGTCAGGCGTGTTGTGGTCAGGAACCCAAGTAGTTCCTATCGAAAAAATAGTAACTTTAGGGCGTAACTTGCGCTTGCTTAGCCCATTACCCGCAGTAGCCAGTGACAGACTGGATGACCGCCAGCGTGATGCCTTGGGACAGATACATGACCGTTTAAGAACCCTAAGTGTTGCCGTGGTCGGTTGTGGAGGCCTGGGTTCTCCTGTGGCGGAGCAGCTCGTCCGTATGGGCATAAATGAAGTTATCTTGATTGATAACGACTTTCTAGACACTCCTTCAAATGTCCGTAGAGTGTTTGGAGCTAAGTTGAATCACGTCAAGGCAACCCCTTACCGTTCAAAAGTGGACATCGTTGGCGGGCATCTAAAGAAACTCGGGCTTGGTGTCAAGGTCAGGGAAGTAAAGGGCGACGTCCGATTAGAGGAAATATTCAGAAACCTGATCGACGCCGATGTTGTGATTCTGGCTACAGATACGCACGGCAGCCGTGCCATAGTGAACGAATTGCCGAGCAAGTACCTATTGCCAGTTATCGATGTTGGTGTGCGTGTTGGGTCAAAAAGCGATGGTACGCTAAGCGGCTTAGTAGCCGAGACGCGTATTCTCACTCCTGCCACTCCTTGTCTTTGGTGCCGAAAAACCCTAAGTGCTGATACAGTTCGAGCTGAAAACCTTCCTCCCGAAGAGCGTGGTCAGTTAGTGAAAGAAGGTTATGTATTGCATGGCGTAGGTGAGCCGGAGCCAAGCGTAACTGCCCTCACAGTACTGGGTAGTGGTTTGGCTACCTGTGCTCTAATCGGCCTACTATCAGAAGAGGGCGCAGTCGCGCCTAGCGGATATTTGATTGATGGACTGCTTGGAGACTCGTTCGAAACCAGGCCCAAGATGCCGGAGCGACTATGCAGGTGCCGACAAGGCATTGGTTATGGAGACGACGCAGCCTTGCCATTCATGGTGAAGAATTAGGAAAGGGTGCAAAGAAGTTCAGATTATCCGGATTGTAGGATAAAAATAAACGTCAAAAGGAGGTGATGAAGATGGAAGAAGCAGTTCTCAAGTATGTGGTAGTGCCGTTAATTGCTGCCATAGGAGTGTATGTCGTTGGCACCACGATTTTCCAGTTATTCGGCGTGCCGGCGATTGTGCTCTTCGGCGCTGTTGGCGGCATAGCATTCTTCGCCAAGTTCTTTAGGCATTAAAAATAGGCTCCCGAGAGTAAGAATGTTCTATAACAATGGTCGGCGAGTCTCACTCAATTTTCAAAAACCCGCCGACCTAATTTATCTATTCAAGCCCATGGAAAGTTACTGAAAAGACTCTGCAGTGCCAATATCTGGAATGCTGTAGAGTTCTCGGTATTGTCACCTTGACAATTGTCTATTCCCAGCCAATAATATTGCCTAAAGGAGGATACAATGATATCGTATGTTCCTATACTTAAAAGTAAACCAGCTGAAATCTGGGCTTGGACAAATGCCAGTAACAACGTGCTAGCTTCTAGCCGTGTGCTATTTGAGTTAGTTCCTACTGAAACGATAAACCCCGCAGTTACAAACTTCGTCAGCCGTTTGACTAAGAGTTATCCAATTGGACAAATAATAACAGTGGATTGTGACCTTTTCGGCCAAAGAGGGAGGGTTATTACAGATCTTTCTCAAGCGTTACACCGACGCAATATATCTGAGCGACCAGTATTTCATCTTCATGATACACCGGCCATACTTGACCAAATAAAACAAGCTTGTGCTTTACATGGTCAAGGTGCTTGTCTCCGTCTTGGGAACGATGACGAAGACCCTGACCCCAACGTATCCTCTAATGCTGTTGCCAAGATCATAAAATACATTGGGCTTCACGTTAACCAGATAGACCTTGTCATAGATTTCAAAGTTGTAGAGTCATCGAGAGATGCACATCGAAGCGTCCCTTTGGCACTAAACATGCTAACGTGGGCGACAAATTTTGATGCGTGGCGAAGTGTTACTGTTGCCAGTGGCGCTTTCCCAAGATCAATTTCTGACCTAGCCCTTGGGCAAGCTACACAACTAGGCCGTCATGATGCTATTCTCTTTGCCAGTGTAATTCAGAGCAACCCAGTAATCACTCCAGACTTCGGTGATTATTGCATCAACTATCCCATATTTGGTCCCACACCTCCACGTGCACCAAATCCCAACTTGCGATACACTCATGGCCTGCATTGGATTGTGGAGCGCGAGGCAAGGACGCGCCCAGGAAATTTGTCGTTTTGTACGCTTTGTCAAAGAGTGGTTCAAGCACCATATTGGGCAGGAAGAAGATATTCTGCAGGGGACTCAGAAATTAGACGCTGTTCACTTAGTACGGGTAGCCCAGGTACTGCAGCTAGCTGGTTATCGTGGGGAGGGTCACATCATTTTGCCCACGTGGTTGCCCGCCTGGCCACACTTGGCGTGCCTTAAGATGACTACGCACAATTGAACGTAGTTCGTCAAGCGAAACAGCATCAGTTAAGGCAGCCCATACGTAATGCCTTGCCTTCTTAGAAAGGCCTTGGCTTTTATTTCTTAAACGTAGCTCTTCTAAGGCTTCTGCCCGCCAAAGAAGTTGCGCTAAGGAGAATGCGTCCAATCGATTGTTAAAACCAGGCTCACGTATAGCCTTTAAGCAGATGCAACCCTTTTTGGTGAAGGCAATTGTTACTCCCCACCAGTCGGGCAGTTTATCTAAAGCTCTATCAAGATGGCGTTCAGTCGTAACTAAAACGGCTTTATCCAGCACATCTCCATAAACCTGAGCCTGTCCTGCTAACCTGTTCAAATTATCCTCATCACTTTTTATCTCATATCCTATTATTTCGCTGTTGATGATAGCAATATCAATCCGCCTTTTCCCCGTACAAAGACCCACTTCGTGTCTAATAACAGTATCCGGGTCACCATTATGTCGCTCCCTGAGTGAAGCATCAAGGGCAAAGCGGATATCAGAGTCACGCATAAATTTCTAACCCCCGCGAGTTATTCAAAATAACTTAAAAAAGTCTCTGTTATATTCGAATTTTACGCCTGGGTATTGTGAACCCAAATCAGCGATGCATTCATCCAAGACTTCCTTGGCAGATTTCCTAATTTTAACTCTCTTTCCCAAACTATGCATGCGTAGGCTCCAATACTGCATACGTAACTCACCCTGATGTTCAGGCCACTCTGGAATATGTTTCAATTCAGCCAGCACAATTTCCCTCATCTGCTTCAATTTGTTGTTAACCATTTATCTATTTATATATCCATCTATGTATCTATCCATCAATGTATCCCAATTTCCTGCAATTGTCAAGATCTTGAATTGACCCCGGTGCTGGCCACGGGAAGGTAATTGAAAAGATTCTTTCTGAAAACAGACGGCGACGATTCCGGATGGTTCTAGGTATCGTCCCCTTAAGTGGAGATAGGGGGATTCGAACCCCCGACCTCTGCGATGCGAACGCAGCGCTCTCCCTGCTGAGCTATATCCCCACACCTTGGAGATTATAGCATAGGTGAGAGTTTTTATTAACCCCATTCCCTGTATCCCCTTCCCCTTGGCAAGGGGAAGATTTTGAAAAGAGGGGCTAGCGCGCCTTAGACACTATCAGGCCAGGTCTTCCGGCAAGCGAGGGCAGTTACTTCAAGGAATATGTCTCCCTGAAACTCGCATTTTCTCTTTAAGCCAAGCCTTGAAATCTCTGCCAGGGCAGCTTGAAGAGTGAAAGTCCCCTTCAAAGGCAACACTGTCTATTCTCCTTTGCCCGAAGGAGTGAATAGTAAGGAGAGTCGAAGAGAGGCTTCGCCTCTCTTCCATATTCAATTTCCCCCTCTCCTGGCTAAGGAGGAGGACTGAACACCATGGGAAGCTACATGTGCTCATTACCGTGGATGTCCACAAACACAAAGTAGCTGGCCAAACGCTCTTACTGGAATGAGTTCGCGGGTAGTAGCTACACACGCGTGTGCTTGAGTGAGCTTGAAAGATAACCGGCAGGACTCGGGGTGAAGATCACCTTCGCTACAGCCAAGGGTGATCTTCCCGTACCCATATGTGCAGGTCTTCTTCAGTTGGCAGAGCACCTGACTTTTAATCAGGGTGTCGCAGGTTCGAGACCTGCACGGCCTACCAAAGCTAGAAGGCAACCCCTTTTGTGGAGTTATTGGAAGAATCAGGGTGTCAAGTCACGAGTCAAACCGACACCCTGATTGTACTTGCTATAATCGGCAATAATTAAGCTAGGTTAAGCGAGGTTTTTATTTGAAAGGTGAATTCTACGAAACCCTGCCTAATAAAAGACAAGACCCAGACGATTTGAAGTTGTGTATTGAGGATACGGTACAAGAATTATTAGAAAATGACACTAACGTGAATAGACCTGGCATGCTATTAGGTAAAATACAAAGTGGGAAAACACAGGCTTCTATTGGAATAATTGCATTAGCGTTTGATAACGGTTATGACATTGGGATCCCTCCGAAAGTTGCCTTTCGGAAACATTGGCAACTGTTCACTGAGAGCCTTTAACACTTCCAGAACGAAGTCGAGGTGCTCTTCGGTGTGAGTGGCTATGTAGCTGGTACGAAGCAGTTGCCGACCGTCGGCTACGGCCGGTGGGATGGCAACGTTAACAAAGACACCGCTATCGAGGAGTACTCTCCAGGCTATCAGCGTCTGGGAGTCGTCGCCGATGATGATCGGGATTATCGGTGTGGCGGATCTTCCGGTATTGAAACCCAGTTCTTGAATCGCCTTGCGCATACGGTCGGCAATGAAATTCACCTTTTCGATGCGCTCCGGTTCCTCACGCATGACTCCCAGAGCTGCCAGAGCTGCCGCAGCATTTCCAGGTGCAATGCTGGCACTGAACATGAGCGCTCGTGCGTGGTGCTTGATATAATGAACGACATCCTCGTTACCAGCGATAAACCCACCGAGGGAAGCTAAGGACTTACTAAAGGTTCCCATTATTAGGTCCACCTGACTGGTGACCCCGAAGTGCGCGGCGGTGCCGCGGCCGCCTCCGAGCACCCCGATCCCGTGAGCATCATCAATCATTAAGCTCGCTCCATATCTCTTGCATATCTTCACCAAATCAGGCAGAGGTGCCACATCTCCCTCCATGCTGAACACACCATCGACAACGACCAGTTTGCCTTTGCCATCCGGTATGTCTGACAGCAGCCGCTCAAGGTCAGCCATGTCATTGTGTCGAAACCGTTTGGTTTCTCCCCAAGATAACCTCGCACCATCGACAACGCTAGCGTGATCCTCTTTGTCCAGAATCACAACATCACCTCGCCCGACAATAGCACTGATAGTGCCGAGGTTGGTTTGTAAGCCAGTTGAAAAGGCCAGTGCGGCTGGTTTTTCTACCCAATCTGCCAGTTCCCTTTCGAGCTGCTCGTGCAGTTCCAGGGTGCCGTTCAAGAATCGAGAGCCAGTACAGCTGGAGCCAAAGCGGTCGATAGCTTCCTTTGCCGCTTGCCGGACTCTCGGGTGAGTGGTCAGGCCCAGGTAGTTGTTCGAGCCGCACATGACCAGCTTGCGGCCATTGTATTGTGCCACCGTACCCTCGTTTTCACTCAGTGGCAGGAAAAACGGATACACGCCCAGTCGCATCGCTTCCTTGGCTCTTGTATACTGGACGCACTTGTCAAAGATATCCATAGCCTACCCTTCCTGCCCATATCACACTTTTTTCAACGCTCTGCCCACTAACTGGTCCACGGCCCAATACAGCGCGGTACCCGATAGGCCGCTCAACCAGAAAAGCAACCTACCTTCGGTACCTGGGATAATGACATACTGACGACGGGCAATTCCGTGGACAATCGCTCTGGCAACTTCTGTAGGGCTCATGACACGTGTATGGTCCAAACTCCGAACGATGTCCGGTTTGAGCTTATTCTCATACTCTAGTTGGGGAGTTGCCGTGTTTTGGGGAAAGACGACTGAAACACCAATGCCGAGGGGTCTCAGTTCAGCCCTTAGCGCATCTGTGAAACCTCGAATGGCGAACTTGGAGGCGCAATAGGCCGAGTAGCCGTAGCCGCCTATGAAGCCGTAGACCGAGCAGATGTTGACGATGTAGCCTTGCCGGCGGGCCACCATAGCTGGTAGAGAGGCGCGGGTCATGTGCACGGTACCGAAGTAGTTGACTTCCATAAGGTGCCGCATAACCCCGATCTCCATGTCTTGGAAGAGGCCTGGATAGACAGCTCCCGCAGAGTTGATCAGTATGTCCGGACTGCCACAGGTTTCTGTCACTCTGGCCACTGCTGTGGTCGCTTGGCCTATGTCAGTGATATCGGCGACGACGGCACCAAAATGCTGTTCTGGACTGCAACGGGCGCTCTTGATCTCGTGTAGCGCTAGTTCCATACGGTCTTTGTTGCGCGCTGCCAACCAGACACTGGCCCCTCGTTGCGATAGTATTTTGCCAGTCTCAAGCCCGATCCCGCTTGATCCACCCGTGATAATGACTACTCTACCGTTGAATTCAGAGCGATTTTTCATTTTCAACTCTGATAAGCCGATGACGAGCAATCTTTCGTGTTTCCAACGATTATGAATCTCTTGCCCGAAGTTGTCAAGTTGTGCAGAAGACAGTAGCTAGCCTGCCAGCATACGAGCCAAGTATTCGTCCCTTTTTGATGCCGCAGTTCTTTCTCGTAACAAAGCCATTAGTTGTCCGATGCAGCATTTCGGAGTGCCCTCACCCCTCCTCGAAATCTAGGTCAATGGCAGGTCATATATCCGCCAGGTCTTGTAGCGTTCAGCACCCATAAACTCTGTGGGACTCACGACTAAGTGATTGTCCTCCAAGAGTAATGAGGCCTCGCAGGTGCGATAGCCTCTTTTGGTTGCGTATTCCTTCACTTCGCTAAAGAGTAAGGCGTCTACGCCAAGGCGCCGGAAACCCGGTCGCACTCCAAAAAACATTAGCCGGGTACGGGGAGTCCGCTGTCGGCGCATCCATAACAGCCTCAAGATGCGCACCAGATCCGAGTCACCATACCAGCGCCAGCGCGGCCGCAACGCATAGTATGGATCGGGGAACATCCCGAGAACAGCGGCTGGCTCATCTCTGACAAAAGCAAATCGGATTAAACCTGGGTCAACAACTATACGCAGGGAGTCAGCCAGAATATCGGCCTCCTCATCGGTTATCGGTAGAAATCCCCAATTCTGGGCCCAGGCATCATTGTAAATCTTCATTACCAGGCGGACTTCTTTGCCTAATTCTTTCATATTTATGGCACGGGTTTTGATATCTCGATGCAAGCGTACTACCTTCTGCAACCTCTCAAGCCGGATGGGGGCAGGCGTATGTATGTCAAGCGTATAGGCATAGTAATCCTTCGCCTTTCGGAAACCATATCGCTCTAAAAACTCGCCGTAGTAAGGAGGATTGTGTGTTACCTCGACTGTAGGGGGATATTCGAATCCCTCTATTAAGATCCCTTGACGTTCTTGCGTAGCATTGGAGTATTCCCCCGGGCCACGCAGGATAGTCATCCCGCGCTCTTTCACCCAGATTCGTGTTCGATCCAGCAGAGAGCTGGCCACCTGATAATCATTTACAGTTTCCCAAAAGCCAAAGAAGCCAATGCTCGTGTTGTAATGCTGGTTGAAGCGGTGGTTGACGCTCGCCGAGATCCTGCCTACAGGTTCTCCCGAACGCCACGCCAGAAAATGGGAAACCTCCGCGTGACGATGGTAAGGATGCTTTGGGGTGAGGAGACCAGTCAAACCGAGGAAGCGATTGCCGACCAGGTCACCATTGAGCGGTGGTGTCCAGCAGGGGTCATGCCGATACAGCCGCCACGGGAAATTGGCAAATACTTTAATGCGAGGGCTACCCAGCGGGATCTCCTCGACGGTTAGAAGTGATTGGGAAACGGTAAACCTCCCTAAAAGAATTGCATATATTATACCATGAAGAGATCAATGAAAAAGCCTATTTTCAGGCTTCATCCCTTTGGTAGACCACTCTAGAACCAGATTGAAGTCGAACGCCTTATTCAGGAGCTTGAGGAAGTGGTCCTCACGGATTACTCGATCATAGATATCGTTACTGTAGAAAGGATATCCGGGCTGACTTTGGCCCGAGCATGTACTCTCCCCCCTAACCTTTTGGCTCCATCATGTCTGAACTCAAAGCTCGGAGATAGCCACAGAAACCTGCTTTTTCAGCACTCTCATATAACACAATAAGCTCAAGCCCAGTTGAGGGCATTCGCGGCTCTGGCTTAGGGTCTTTAGAGAAAATATTTCTTGCTAGCTGAAGCAATGAGAGATATTATAATAATCAAGGAGGTGGATTCATGCTCGACAAGCGCAACCTGTACCGTATGCCGTGGTCCATGAACGATAATCCTATTGCCTGGCTGGAAATCACCGACATCTGCAATATCAATTGTGAAGGGTGTTATCGGCAACGTATGACTGGCCACAAACCCATCGATCAGGTCAAAGAGGAGGTTCTCTTTTTTAAGAAGTGGCGTAATCCCGATAACGTTTCCATCTCTGGTGGGGAACCCCTGATCCACCCGCAAATTCTGGACATTGTGGCTTTCATCTCTGGTAACGGGATTAAACCCATCATTCTGACCAACGCTGCGGCTCTTACGCCAGAACTCCTAAGAGAACTGAAAAAGGCTGGGCTGGCCGGTTTCACCATTCACATTGATAGCCACCAGATTCGGCCCGACTGGAAGGACAAAACCGAGGACGAGTTGAACCAACTGCGCCAGCACTACGCCGA
>CAZNSC010000081.1:0-14233 GCA_964575695.1 uncultured Dehalococcoidales bacterium | reverse complement strand
TCCTTTGACTCCCTCTGGCCGGAGGAGGTTCAGGAAAGGGTGTTGAGCAGGTGGGAGAGATACGGGTATAGTAAATAAAGTGGGTTAGCCTCATCTCCAGCCTCGCCAGGAAGGAGCGCACTTGATAAACTCGCCCCGTCTCCTTTAAAATATATTTAGAAAGCTTATATGAGGTGACCATCGTGCCTATCTATGAGTATGAGTGTAGTGTTTGCGACTGTCATTTTGAGAGAAGGCAGCGGTTCGATGAGGAGCCGATAGCTATTTGTCCCCGGTGCGAGGGAAAAGCCCGTCGTGTTATCCACTCCGTGCCTATAATCTTTAAGGGGAGCGGTTTCTATACTACCGATAATCGTAAGGGAAGCGGCGTTGAGAAAGCCGCGGAAGGTTCGTCTCACAAGGAATAAGGGAAGTAGTGAGTGAGGGCATTACTTCAGCGAGTCACCAGCGCCTTGGTTAGCGTTGATGGTGGGGTGGTGGGGGAAATAGGCCGGGGGCTGGTAGTTTTTGTGGGCATTGCCCGCGGAGATACGGCTGAGGACGCACGGTATCTGGCCCGGCGAACGGCAGACCTTCGCATCTTTGCGGACGAGGCGGGCAGGTTTAACCTCTCGGCGCTGGATATCGGCGGTGAGCTGCTGGTGGTGAGCCAGTTCACCCTCCTGGCGGACACCAGGAAGGGGCGGCGTCCCAGCTTTGTTGAGGCGGCGCTGCCCGACCAGGCTGAGCCGTTGTTTGTGCAATTTGTGGAGCAGGCTCGGGCTACCGGGCTAAAGGTAGAAACCGGGCGCTTTCAGCAGTATATGCAGGTAGAGATCCACAATGATGGGCCGGTGACAATACTGCTCGATAGCAGGAAGTAAAAATTTTTTTGGTATTTGTTGCCACTGATTGCAGAAATAATGGGTTGCAATTAGTAACTGATTCTGATACAATAATTATTAGCTTTTCCAACACGGGGGTTGTTACGTGAAGCAGTCCGGGGGTATAGTTAGCCAGCTGAGCAAGCAGGGCTATCGGCTGACACCGCAGCGGCTGATGATCCTGACGGCGATCGAAAATAGTGATGACCATATCAGCGCTGAGGAAATCTATGCTCAGATCAAGGCCAAATACCCATATGTTAACATCTCAACCGTCTACCGCACCCTGGAGTTGCTCAAAGGACTGGGGCTGGTAACCGAGACCGACCTCGGGGAGGGGCGGGTCAGGTATCATCCGGCGGACAAGGGGCGTCATCATCACCTCGTTTGTCAGGAGTGCGGCCTGGTTGTTGACCTCGATGAATCAGTGCTATCTCCGGTGAAGGATGTCCTGCTTCGGGAATACGGGTTTATTGCCGATTTACAGCACCTGGCTATCTTTGGTCGCTGTGTGAACTGCAAAAAGTAAAAATTTTTCGGCAGTTATTTCGTGTAGTTGCAGTTGCATCAAGTTGCAACTATTAGGAAAGGGGGTATCTTGCATATTCCCGACGGCTTTTTGAATATAACTACGGTGGCAACTACCTATGCCGTCTCCGCTGGTGGTGTCGGCAATGCTGTGAGAATAGCCAACCGGAAGCTGGGGGAGAAGCAAGTGCCCCTGATGGGGGTGCTGGCGGCCTTCATTTTTGCCGCCCAGATGCTCAATTTCCCCATCGCGGGCGGCACCTCAGGGCACCTTATCGGTGCGGCTCTGGCGGCAATACTGCTCGGCCCATGGGCGGCGGTGCTGATAATGAGCTGTGTGCTCATCGGTCAGAGCCTGATCTTTCAGGACGGCGGGTTACTGGCTCTGGGAGCAAACATATTCAATATGGGTATTGTTGCCAGCTTCAGTGGTTACTACCTCTACCGCCTGGTTACCCTCTACCTGGGTGATGGTAAGAAAGGCAAGATGGTCGGCGGCTTTATCGGTGCCTGGGGCTCGGTTATTCTGGCTTCCGTTGCCTGTGCTATTGAACTGGCCGTGTCCGGGGCATCGCCAATGATGGTGGTTCTACCGGCTATGGCTGGTTTCCATGCCCTGATTGGCATCGGGGAGGGCCTGATTACCGGGGCAGTGCTCAGCCTCGTGCTGGCAACCAGGGCTGACCTGCTACAGTTGCAGAAGGTGTAGATGGAGGCACAGAGATGAAGATAAAGTGGTGGCATATCGGTCTGGTTGCCTGTCTGGCGGTGGCCTCGGTATCACCTCTGGCGTCATCTTCGCCTGACGGGCTGGAGAGAGTGGCTGAGAACAAGGGGTTCATTTACCTGGCACGGCAGGCGCCCTTTCAGGTCATTGCCGATTATGTCTTCCCGGGAATACAGAACGAGGCACTGGCGACAATACTAGCGGGGCTGATCGGTACCCTTGTCCTGTTCGGTGTGGTGTATGCTCTGTCCCGGCTGATTGTGCTGGGGCGGAAGACCTGATAGTATCTCACAATTAAAGACGGCGGAAATGAAGCACAGTTTTCTTGACCAGTATAGTGACCGGGATAGCTTTGTTCATAAGCTTGACCCGCGCACCAAACTTATTACGACGCTACTGTTAATACTGACCGTGGTGTTGACTCCGCTTAACCAGTGGCTGGCGTTTGCCCTGTATTTTATTATCATTGCGGCACTAGTTCTCCTGTCCACCGTGCCCATCTCTCACTTTCTGAAGCGGTCGCTGGTAATCATGCCTTTCGTGGTGATGATTGCCATCTTTATCCCCTTCTTCAAGGAGGGGGAGGTAGCCGGCAGCTACAATATATGGCTGTGGCAGGTATCGGTTACCTACGGCGGCCTTCAGGTACTGGCAAATATTGTTATCAAGGCCTGGCTTTCCATTCTTATCTTAATCTGGCTGACCTCGACCACGAAGTTGCCCGATCTTCTCCGCGGCTTGGAGCAACTGCGTATGCCCCGGGTGATGGTAATGATACTATCGTTCATGTACCGTTATCTCTTTCTTCTGGTTGACGAGGCGATGCGCATGAGGCAGGCACGGGACAGCCGTAACTTCAGCGGTAGCTGGCTGTGGCAACTTCGCCCTGTCGGTAACATGGTGGGCACTCTGTTCATGCGCAGTTATGAGAGGGGTGAGCGGGTTTATGTGGCGATGGTGGCTCGGGGCTTTGATGGTCAGGTGCGCACATTGAACCGCTTGAACTTCAGGCTGGCGGATGCCTGCTTTGGGATAGGCTGCGGGCTGGTGCTTAGTCTGGCTTACCTGATTAACCTGCTGTCTTAGTTTGCTCTAAGGAGGAGGCGTGGAAGAGATTATAAAGGTTGACGGCCTTTCCTTCCGTTACCCCGATGGTCAGCCAGCTTTGACTGATATTCGCCTGACTATATATCACGGGGAGTCAGTGGCGCTAATCGGGCCCAACGGCGCCGGTAAATCCACGCTGTTGCTCCATCTGAACGGCATCCTGCATAGCGATGGGGCGGTGAAGGTCTTTGGCAGGCCGGTTGACGATAAAAACCTGAGGTGGGTCAGAAGCAGAGTCGGGCTGGTATTTCAAAATCCCGACGACCAGTTATTCTCGCCCACTGTCTTTGACGATGTTGCCTTTGGTCCGATTAATATGGGCTATTCCGAGGCTGAGGTTCGGCGATGCGTGGCCAGAGCCCTTGATTCGGTGGGGATGACCGGCTATGAGCGGCGTTCACCTCACCATCTCAGTGTTGGCGAGAAGAAACGCATTGCCATCGCTACTGTACTATCTATGACTCCGCAGATCCTGGTGATTGATGAGCCCACGAGCAATCTTGACCCTGGTAGCAAGTGGTCTTTGATCGAATTGCTGAGGGGCTTGTCAGTAACCAAGATAATCGCCACTCATGACCTTGAATTGGTACAAGCTCTGTGCCCGAGGGTGGTTGTGCTTGATGATGGCTGTGTGGTTACCGATGGTGCTACCGACCGCATTTTGGCGGACAAGCCCCTGCTTGTCACCCACAGGCTGGCTCCTGCCCAGGCAGCCTAGAAGGCTTTGAGGGTCTGTGCCTCAAGCTCAAGGCTGATATCCAGCGCTTTTGGGGAATGGGTGAGAGCACCGATAGAGATGATGTTGACCCCGGTCATCGCTACCGCGCGGATATTATCCCGGGTGATACCTCCTGAGGCTTCGGTCTTAACATGTTGTGGAATCAGGCTCACGACCTGGCGCATTTCATCGGGGCTCATATTGTCCAGCATGACTATGTCTGCCCCGCCGTCAACGGCATCGATGGCTTCCTGAACAGAGCTCACCTCCACCTCAATCTTCAGCCCCGTGGGGACATTCTGCTTAGCCTTGACAACGATATCCTTCAGGCCCATGCCCAGGGCACGCAGCGCGGCGATATGGTTATCCTTGATGAGGACGCCATCTCCGAGGTGAAAGCGGTGGTTTTGCCCGCCTCCCATGCGCACCGCGTACTTCTCCAGCAGCCTCAAGCCCGGGGTGGTCTTACGGGTCTCGGTAATCCTGACATCGTAGCCTTCAGTTTCATCAATATACTGGGCGGTCAGTGTGGCAATGCCGCTGAGTCGCTGCAAAAAGTTGAGGGCTACCCGCTCCGCTTTGAGGATGCTCATTACGCTGCCGGAGATAGTGGTCACAATATCTCCGGGTTGAACCTTTGTCCCGTCTTTGATGAGGACTTCCACTTTGAGTGATGGGTCAAGCCGGAGAAAGACCCGCCTGGCTATCTCCCCGCCCGCCAGTATCCCGTTTGCCTTGACCAGTAGCGATGCCTTCCCTTGCAGGTCAGCGGGTATTATTGCCTGACTGGTGACATCCCCATGGCTTATATCTTCAGCGAGGGCAATATCTATGATACTATCAATCTGTTCTTCAGAAGGCTGTTGACTCACCTACCTCACCCCCCTTATCTATTTATTATAGAACCCTATCCCCTTATCAAGGGGAAGGGGATACTTATATTATAAGAGGGGCATTAGCCCCTCTTCAACACCCCGTTGGTTTAACCTCCTTCAAAGAGAGGGGAAAGTTACTTTGTAAAGGGGCAAAGCCCCTTTACTCTTCCTACAGTAAGCAATCTATGAATGTTGTCTGTAGAAATCTATATTTGTAAACCTCTCGCACGGAATTCCGTTTTCTATACCAATAACAGGGTTGTTTGGTATGTCTTTCTGTGTCTTGAACCGGCAATGTTCTTACTTTGTGAACACGATATGGTGCTGCCACTGGGGTGAACTGTGGGGGAAGTCAGAGCGAAAGTGGGCGCCACGGCTCTCTTCCCGGAGCAGGGCGGCCTCAGCTACCAGTTGCCCGGTTAGTGTCAGGTTGTTCAGTTCGTAGGAAGGTCGGTCTGTAGGCCGGGGTAGTGACTTCTGCCAGGCTGCCAGGGCATCGGCTGCCTCAGTCAGGCTTTTCTTGTTTCGTATGATGCCGACTTTATCCCAGAGGAGCTGCTGTAAGGCAGAAAGGCTGGGTGCGGGCACAGCCTTAGAGGCACCCCTCTGACTAAGCGAGTGGTGAACCTCTGTGCCTTTGCTGGTAGCAGGTGCCTTTGTCCCAGCCCCCATTTTTGTTTTTTCCATAATTCTTTTGCTGAACACGACCACTTCCAGCATTGAGTTTGAGGCCAGGCGGTTTGCTCCGTGGACTCCGGTGCAAGCGGTTTCACCGCAGGCGAACAATCCGGCTATGTTGGTCTCCCCCCAACTATTGGTCTTGATGCCACCCATCATGTAATGGGCAGCTGGCGCTACTGGTATCAGACCTTTGGTAATATCAAGACCGTGGTCGAGACAGAAACGGTAGATGTGGGGAAAACGGGTGGTGGTAACATGAGGAGGTAGATGGGTTACATCAAGAAAGACCCTGTCTGAGCCTGTTTTCTTCATCTCGTATAGAATGCTACGGGCGGTGATGTCCCGTGGTGCCAGGTCACCCTCGGCGGCATAGTCGGGCATGAAGCGATAGCCGTCCACATTACGCAGCACCCCACCCTCCCCACGGACTGCTTCCGATATAAGAAACGGGGTTACCCCGGGCAGGCGTAAAGCAGTGGGGTGAAACTGGAAGAATTCCATGTCAATGATCTCTGCCCCGGCGTTGTAGGCTAGGGCAATGCCGTCACCGGTGGCGATGTCAGAGTTTGTATTGAACTTGAATAGCTGCCCGGCACCTCCAGTAGCCAGGATCAGGAAGCGGCACTCAAATTCTTCAATCGAGCCGGTGCGGCAATCAAGGGCTTTGATCCCGTAGACCCGTCCTTTCTCCACCAGAATCTCGGTTGCCAGACAATCTTCAAGCACCTGGATTTTGGACGAACGGACCATATTACTCAGAGTAACTTCAATATGTTCGCCGGTGGCGTCGCCGCCGGCATGCAGGATACGGGGTACGGAGTGAGCTGCCTCCATAGTCAGGGCAATCTCCCCGTCAACAGTATCAAAGGGTACACCAAAGTTGACTAGGTCGGCGATGCGGTCGGGGGCTTCGTCGACCAGTATCCGCACCGCCTCTTCATCGCATAAGCCGTCTCCGGCAGCGATTGTATCCCGGAAATGAAGCTCCTGAGAATCGTTCTTGCCGATAGCGGCGGCAATACCTCCCTGGGCATGTTTGGTGTTGCAGTCATCGATGCTGCCCTTGGTTAGAATGAGCACAGTGCCCTGCTCTTTAGCCAGCAGGGCACTGTATAGCCCGGCAATACCACTTCCCACTATAGCGTAGTCATATTGGCTCATTGGACTGCTGCTTAATTAGTTGAGTTTTTATATTAAATCAACCGTGATATAGAGCCGTCAAGGATAGGCTCTGGGACAACGCCCCTCTTTGCAGATTATCTTCCCCCCTTCTTTTTAAGGAGAGGGGGGCACCGGGGAGAGGTTGATAAGTATCTTCTATCCCTCTCGTTTGAGGGCGACGCTGCCTCTTGCCACCCTAAGTGTCGCCCCTGACTCTACTTTTATGACGATACTATCCTCACTGCTGCTTTCAATCACTCCGTAGATGCCGCCGGCGGTAATTACCTTGTCTCCTTTTCTCAGTTCTTCCACCAGTTGCTGGTGTTGTTTCTGCCTCTTGCGCTGTGGTCTGATCATGAGGAAATAGAACATGGCAAAAATCAGAACCAGAAAGACAATCAACATCCAGTTGCTTGATCCTTCCTCAGCCGGTGCCGCCTCTGGAACGCAGCCGCCGATGAGGACGACACTGACAATCAATGCCGCGATTAACCCCCGGATTAGGGCTTTATTTTTCCCCATTTCTCCTCCTTCTCTTAGTTGATGGCGCTTACTTCAACGCTACCTTGTAGTGACCACGGACTGGTGTGTCCGATTGCGATTTTCCTCAGTTCTCCCAGGCAAAGACTGGCATCACTGAAGAATACCAGTTTACCACTTCGGGTTCGACCGTGCCACTTGTTTCCCTTCTTACCCTCGACCAGAACTTCGACCGTCTTCCCCAAGAGACGGGCATTGATTTCACCGGCAATTGTTTCCTGGAGGCGCTCAATCCTGTCCAGCCGCCGCCTTTTTTCGTCGGGCGGGACGCTGTCCTCGAAATTCCTGGCGGCGAAAGTCCCCGGTCTTGGTGAATAAGCCGCCACATGGACGGTATCAAAACCCAGCTCAGACAGCAGGTCAACCGTCTGCTGGAATTGTTCCGGACTTTCTGAAGGGAAGCCGACAATAACATCGGTGCTCAGGGCAACCCCGGGTATCTTGTGGCGTATCTCCGTGACAAGCTGCCGGTAGTGCTCAACGGTATAGCCCCGTCTCATCGTTTTGAGAATATCATTGCTACCGGATTGAACCGGGAGGCTTATCTGTTCGCAGACCTTGTCCAGTGAGGCCACCGCCTGGATAAGCCGGGGACTCATATCCTTAGGGTGATTGGTCAGGAAACGGATACGAGCCAGGCCGTGGATATTATTCAGCTCACTTAATAAGTCAGCCAGGTCTGGCGTATCGGGCAGGTCGTGTCCATATGAGTCCACGTTTTGCCCGAGCAGGATAACCTCTTTCACACCGCGCGGCACCAGCCCCCCCACCTCGCCGGCTATTTCTGCCACCGGGCGGCTCCTCTCTCGACCACGGCGGTAGGGGACGATGCAGTAGGAGCAGAAGTTATCGCAGCCCTGAATAATGGGGACAAAGGTACTGGCCGACAGGTGCCGGGGAAAACTTGGTTTATCCTGCTTGTCCAGCCATTGAGGGCGATCCCCGGGCTTGAAGAAGTGGTCAACGTGGGGAAAGCGGTGCCTGAGCTCGTCGGTCTTTGAGTTTACCAGACAGCCGGTTACGGCGAGGGTCAGGTTGTGATTTGCTCTTTTTAGTGATCCAAGGGCATTGAGCTTGTTCAGGACGCGCTTCTCGGCGCTCTGGCGCACCACACAGCTGTTAACCACGATGAGGTCGGCCTTATCGGCGGTAGCCGTCGGAAGGTAGCCCAGTTCCTCAAGGTAGCCGCCCAGTCGCTCCGATTCCGCCTTATTCATCTGGCAACCGATAGTCCAGACATGATATTGAGGCATTGTCTTCCACTCTTTAATGGTATTGAAAATATACCCCTTTTTCAAGGGGCATGTCACGTATTGTTAATGGCGGCGGAGGGAGTGGGATTCGAACCCACGACCCCGAGTTACCAGGGTAAGCGCTTAGCAGGCGCCCGCACTAGGCCTCTATGCGATCCCTCCACCTCCCTATACTCGGGCAAGTTTGCATGTTTACTATACCATAACCCTTTATTTTCCTCAAACCTATAGATGGTTAGCAAACTCTTTCTTCCCACCCGCAGGCGCATTTGGCGGTTCCGCCCCCCAGTCTCTCCCTTTCTATTCAGGCACAAAACATCGGTGGCATTTGCAAAAAACCTGTGCGCTGAGGTTGTTTGATAAAGGGAGAGGGGTTGATAAGCGACCTCATATTTTGAGGGCTTTGCCGGGGCTATGCTATGATGTATGCCACCGATGGAGATTGGTGTTCTAATTGATGAAGGTCTCGGGGTGCCGCTTGAGGTAGACTGGCTGCGGAGCGTAGCCCAGCAGGTCCTTGTTGGAGAAAAGGTCGGCTCTCATGCGGAGCTCGGTCTGTTCCTTGCCCGCCAGGAGAGGGTGCAGGAGTTAAATCGGCGCTACCGCGGGTTGGATGAGCCCACCGATGTGCTTGCCTTTTCTACTACGGAAGAAATAGGGGCAGGCTCTCCCCGCTTTGTCATCCCTCCTGATGGGGTGCAGCACCTTGGAGAAGTGATTATCTCTTACCCTCAGGCGGTTATCCAGGCGGCGGAGCACCAGCATACTGTGAGGCGAGAGGTGGCGCTCCTTATCATTCATGGGGTGCTCCATCTTCTGGGTTACGACCATGATGAGCCGGAGCGGGAGCGCCGGATGAGAGCGAGAGAGGCGGAGGTCCTGATTGGTATTGTCTGATGTCCTACATCAGGAGAGCCATCGGCTTGCATCTTACGCCAGTCAGCATGCTACAGCCTTTGCCAGAGTACCATGGCACCGGTTCTGTTCGAAAACGGTACAACTATAACTTGTGGGCTACAACGTAGCCCTCAGAGACCGCCTCCATTATTCGCCGGAACGATTTTGCATCACCAATTGTATAGACTTCTGTGACCTTACCCTTTAAATCATCGGCTAGGCTACTGTTTGACGGCCCTAGCTCCAGAGCCAGGAACACCGTGTCCGCTTTGTGCAGGCTCTTATTCCGGTTCTTATCAGTAACGACAACACCCTTATCAGTGACCTCTTCCAGCTTCGTTGAGGTCAGTATTTTCACGTTTCCCTTCTCCACTTCATCGTTTAAAGTGACCATGGTATTCGCTTCAATGTCAGAGCCAAACTGGTCAGATTCTTCGATAACGGTCACCCTTTTCCCCTTATTCGCCAGAGCCAGCGTCAGCGCACAGCCGACAAATTGGCCGCCTATGACAGCGACTATTTTCTTGATGGGGAAGTTGAATCCCAAAAAGCGTCTCATTCTCGATGTGGTGACGAGGTACTTTGCCAGTGGGGAGAGCAAACGGAAGAAAATGCCCTTGTTGAGTGGGATGCCATTCAGGAGATTCACAAAATCTTGACCGCTGAATACGTTGTCCCGGCGGATGCCCGGCACTTTAGGGGTGACAAAGGTTCCGCCGCTGGCTAATATGACTACATCCGGCTTCATCTCTTCAACCAAAGCCGGAGTTACCTCAGTTTGCAGCCTGACTTCAACAGGTAGTTTCTTAATCTGGGTAGTCATCCATTTGAGTAAGGCGTCGATTTCCTGATTATGGACACCGCCTAACACCATGAGGCCCCCCGGCCGTCGGCGCTTGTCATAAAGTATCACTTGGTGACCCCTCGGTGCGGCAATACGTGCCGCTTCCATTCCAGCGGGACCGGCGCCGACTATCATCACCTTCTTCTTCACTTCGGCGGGCTTGATGAGGTCATACTCGCCTTCCCTTCCGGCCACAGCGTTTCCGGTGCATCTCACAGGCTGTAGCTTAACCAGTTGCTGCCGGCATTCGTTGCAGGCTATGCACGGCCGGATCTCCTCAATCTGCCCGCTGGCTACCTTTTGCGGCCAGTCAGGGTCGGTGATCAGACCTCTTCCCAGGTAGATGAAATCGGTCTTACCCTCTTCCAACGCCTTCTCGGCTACCCGGGGGTCGTCTAACCTCCCGCCAACAAAGACAGGAATATCTACCACTTCCTTTATAGCCTTGGCAAAGGGTAGAAAAACGCCTCTGGGGTAGAAATATGGTAGCACCGCCGGCATTTTGGAGCCATGAACCCCAGACGAGACGCCAATGCCATCAACCCCCGCCGCCGCCAGTTTTTGGGCTAGAACCTGAGATTGCTTCACCTCCCAGCCACCCGGGAGGAAATCATCAATTGAATACTTCACCGTCAGGGGAAAGTCGGGGCCGACTGCCTTCCTCATGGCGTCCACGATTTCCAGGAGGAATCGGCACCTGTTATCCAGGCTGCCGCCATATTTATCTGTCCTTTTATTGAAGTAGGGAGACAGAAATTGGGCTATAATATATCCTCCATGCCCATTTATCTCTATCATGTCAAAAGCCGCGTCTTTGATATTCCGGGCGGACATTGCGCACGACTCTACGATTTTTTCTATTTCGTCTATTGACAGCACCCGTGGCACCTTGGGATTCCGAAGGCCGGGAACTCCAGAGGGTGATACTCCCTGTGGTTGAACGCCGGGTATCCAGGGTTCGCCCACGGCTTGAGCCCCACCGCCAGCCATCACCTGGAGCGCTGCCTTGGCGCCATTTTGATGAATCGCTTCGGCTAGACGGGCCAGTCCCGGAATGAAGCGAGCATCGTCAGCCCTCAAGGCGACACCAAACATTCTCAGGGGGTCAACGGTTGTGGCCACGAAAGCGGGCTCAACAATTATAAGGGCGGCTCCCCCCTTAGCCCTTCTCGCATGCCAGTTGATTAAGGTGTCAGTTACCTCGCCGTCTTCTCCGGCAAAATGTGTTGACATTGCCGTCAGCACTATCCTGTTTTTCAGGTTCATCTGGCCTACTTTGTACGGCTGCAAAAGGCGCTCAAATTCCGGCTTCCCATTCATTTTGCCTCCTTTATTTCCGGCTAGTTTTTCGGAATCAACTCCACATCCAGTTCACTACCAAAGGTGTCACCAAGAGTCTCCTGGAGGTCATTAAAGCTCGCCATGTCCTCCACTTCGATGACTAATTCCTTATCATCTAGGATCTTCAGTCTGCCGAATTCGCTGACGACCTCGATTACCTTGGCCGGGTCCACGGTTATCCAGCCTTTCATCCGGCGCACCAGCTCTTCACCCTTGAAAGCTCTCTCAATTGTAAGGTCTATCCGTCTATACTTGGCTTCCCAGCCAATAAGAGCCGGTCTCACAACCACCGGCGTGATAGGGTCATGAACCGCGGCACAGCGAAACCATATCTTGGCTCGAATCATCTGTGGACAACTCCTTCTGTTTTGAGCGATAATCCAGATGGGTGCTCACATAAAAAAATAACCCGAAATTTTCAATTATAAGAAATATAATGTATTTTTCGCATGAAAGCAAATCGAGGACGGGGGTAAGGTTCAATGGATCTCATGACGGCGATTAGAGAAAGAAGGAGCAGCCGGGCTTACAGGGCTGAGCCCGTGCCCAGAAAGACAATTGAAGAGGTATTAAGCCTGACAGTCAATGCCCCCTCTTCAAATAACCTCCAGCCATGGGAGTTTATCGTGGTCGCCGGTGAAGAGAAAGACCGGCTGAGCCGCACCCTGATTAAGGCCTATGGAGAGAAACAGATATCATGTGGCTCGGGAGCCGTAAAACCTCTCCCTGAAGCCTGCAGGCAAAGAGGGATTGCGAACTCGGAGTCTATGAGACCATATGTTGACAGGATCGGGACTTCTGTCGACAGCTTCATCAATGAGGGAAGCTGTAGTTTCTACGGGGCACCCGTCGCCGTTATTATCTGTCTTGATGACTGCTTTTCCGCAAGACAGATGGTTGATGTCGGTACGGCGGTAGGCTATCTGGTGCTGG
Organism: uncultured Dehalococcoidales bacterium; assembly: GCA_964575695.1. GTDB lineage: Bacteria > Chloroflexota > Dehalococcoidia > Dehalococcoidales > W111 > CAZNSC01. The sequence continues at coordinate 1,765 of CAZNSC010000081.1, read as the reverse complement.
CGGCTCACGCTCTTGGATTGGCGACATGCCCCATCGGTTTAATTGCTGAGTACGGGGATGAAATAAAGGACCTCTTGAATATCCCGGAGAACAAGAAAGTAGTTATAGGAATTGCCTTGGGTTACCCGGACCCGGACAACCCTGTAAGTCGGTTCCGGTCTTCAAGGGACGATCTGAGCAGACTGGTGAGATGGATAGACTAGACCACCTCGGAAAGGAGACGGAATGGAAACGCTGGAAGCAATCAAAAAGAGGGCAAGTCTGAAGGCGCATCTGTCGGGGCGCGACGTTGAATCGGAGAAAATTGATAAGGTCTTGCATGCCGCCAGCTTGGCACCCTCGGCGCGCAACAGACAGCCGTGGCGCTTTATCGTGGTCAGGGGCAGGGAGGCGGTTGAAACTCTGGTCAGTAGAGCGTTCAATGAAACAAATCGTGTGGTTATGGAGGCACCTATTATCATCGTTGCCTGCGCCAATCCCAGTGATGACACGGTTATCGGTGGAAGAGAATACTATTTATTTGATGTGGCTCTGGCGGTGGAAAACATGCTCCTGGCGGCGACCGACCTCGGGCTGGTTACCCATCCGATGGCAGGTGTTAACGAGGGTGAGCTAAAAAGAGTACTGGGCATCCCCCATGAAGTGAGATTTGTGCTCGCGACCCCTCTGGCGTATCCGGCTGAGGGCGTCTATGATGAGGTGGCGAAAGAGAGATTGTCTCAGCGCACCAGGAAAGACCTGCAAGAGATGGTCTACTTGAATGAGTGGGGAGGGCGGTTCTAGCCTAGCAACCTGCGAAGGCAGTCACAAAAAGGGCCAACTTCGGCGGCACGATACATCACAATATGTGATCGCCTTGAATCCGTAGGGGGCATAATGTATCTCTAGCCATGCCAGGTCATTCGTGCTCTGCCTCTTGCTGCCGGCTTGCTTGAGTCTGACGGCTGGGGTTGCCTCTCCAAAGCCCGTGGCTGATTCGTCCAGAGGTTGTTAGCATGAATCAAGTCTTATTCATGTAATTTTCAATACCCTTATCTACCTGTGAATTCGGGTGGTCTCCTGTCAAAGAACGCCCTGACCCCTTCTTTGTGGTCGTCCGTTCTAAAGGATATGTACTCACCGAGGCATTCGAACTCTATTTGCTGCTCGATGGTGTTATGCGGACTTCTACGGAGCGCCTGTTTGATTAGCCCAATGGCTACGGACGGCCCTCTGGCTATTCTATAGGCTAGCTCTCTGGCTGCCTTCGCTACCTCTTCCTCAGGCACTACCCTGTTGACAATACCCATCCTCTGTGCTTCGGCGGCATCGAGTGTATCGCTGGTGATGAATAGCTCCATAGCCTTGGCGGTGCCCACCACCCTCGGCAGGGAGTAGGTGGCCCCTATATCTGGTATTAAGCCCATTCTGATATAGCCTGAAGAAAAGTTTGCCTTTTCTGAGGCGATTCTTATGTCGCAGAGCAGGGCTATTGACAGGCCAGCGCCGACGGCAAAGCCGTTTATGGCGGCGATGCTGGGTTTTGATAGATTATATAGTGGGAGCGCGATTATGTGCATCGTGTCGCTGAGCTCCTTGGGCGACATTTTCGCCACCGGGTCGAAGGTAGAGGCGTCCAGACCGGCGCAAAAGCCCCGGCCGGCGCCGGTAATGATAACCACCTTCAGGCTGTCGTCTTGCTCCACCTCACCCAGTGCTCTGCCAAACGACTCGGCCATTGGCAGCGTGATGGCGTTTAACCTTTCCGGGCGGTTCAGGGTTAGCG
>CAZNSC010000080.1:0-14412 GCA_964575695.1 uncultured Dehalococcoidales bacterium | reverse complement strand
GCCTATGAAGGCCGTTCTGATAGGACCAGAACCAAAGAGACCGAGCTAGTGGTGTCATTTGCCATCTGAATGTGAATTGGAGATTGAGGAAGTATTCTTATGGACTGGGTTGCAGCTACTGGCATAATTTTTGGTCTCCTTTTAGCCTTTTTGGTATTGGGGATGCCAGTAGCTTTTGCCATGGGGCTGATAGGCTTTTTTGGCTACTGGCTTGTTGACGGGCTACACAATGCGCTGAGCATGCTGCCCCTCACCGCGTATTACACAGTAACCAACTACAATCTTTCCCCCATCCCATTATTCATACTGATGGGTGAGGTCCTTTTCTACGCAGGAGTAGGGGCCAGCCTGTTTGATTCTGCCGAGAAGTGGCTGGGACGCCTTCCCGGGGGACTGGCGATGGCTGCCGTCGTCGCCTGTGCTTTCTTTGCTGCTATATGTGGCTCCAGTATTGCCACGGCGGTGACTATCGGAATTGTGGCTATCCCGGAGATGGAAAGGCGTGGTTACTCAACCAGGCTGGCAACGGGCGCGGTTGCCGGCTCTGGCGGTCTGGGCCTCATTATCCCTCCCAGTGTTGGCTTGATTATCCTCGCGGTGTTAACAGAAGAATCCGCGGGCAAGCTATTGGTGGCCGGGGTCATACCTGGTGTGGTTATAGCTGTCCTGTTTATGATGTACATCGGAATACGGGTGAAATTGCAGCCAAGGTTAGGCCCCAGCTCTGTCAGTCGGGTTTCCTGGAGAGATAAAATATTCTCCCTGAGAACAACCTGGCCGGTAATAGCACTCTTCCTACTGGTTATTGGAGGGATCTACGGGGGTCTTTTTACCCCTACCGAAGCAGCGGCGGTGGGCGCTGCCGGCAGTATAGTTCTTTGTGGTGCTACGAGAAAGCTGAGCTGGCGTAATCTGGCCCGGGCCCTTATGGATACCATGAGAAGCACTGCCATGCTGTTTACTATCTTTGTTTTTGCTTTTCTTTACGCACAACTTATGGCGCTATTGCACATCCCTCAAAACCTGAGTGCTCTGATAGGCGGCTTTCAGGTGTCGCCTTACGTCACCCTCGGCATGATAGTGCTGGTGCTTGTAATCCTGGGGTGTTTTATGGACGGCGTGGCGATGGTATTCCTCACGGTTCCTGTCCTCTATCCTGTAGGAATAGCGGTGGGGTTCAATCCCATCTGGTTTCTGCTGATATACCAGATAGCCTGTGAACTCGGTACAGAAACGCCGCCTGTCGGTATGAACCTTTTCGCCATTCGTAGCGTTCTCCCCCACATTCCTTTGGGCGATATTATCCGGGGGGCTTTCCCCTTTGTCTTCCTTGAGCTTGCTGCCATAGTTATCCTAACTATTTTCCCACAATTGGTTTTGTTTCTGCCCAATACTATGTTTTGAGCCCGACTTCAAAATCCTGCCCATTGCCGGCCTGGGGGTAAGCTTGATTTGCCTTCAAGTTGGAGGCTGGCCCCTTCTGGAAAGGCTTGGTGCCTTAAGCTAGGCCCAGAGATACTCCGCTGACGCCGCTTTCGCTGCAAAAGGCACAAGGCTGCAATCTGTGTTGAAGGTCTACCTTGATTGTAAGAGTGGAAGCGCATATACTTACACTTGGGCGTCATTAAGTTAATGTAAGGAGGTTATACTTGCCTGGGGGATCAGTCAGTGTATTGGTTATCAGTTTGAGAGAGCATCTGCCAATAAGTGAAGAGTGCCTGGGCCGGATTACCGCCGTTAGTCCTAGGATAAAACTACAAGACGTTTCGGATTTGGTCGCTGCTGAGCGGAGGGGGGATTTCTCTTCGAAGGAGCAGCTTGACGCCCTGTTAGCTGAGGCTGAGGTGATCTACGGGTCTGCACCTCCCCGAGACCTCATTGCTCGGGCTCCTAAGTTGCGCTGGGTTCACACGATGCTGGCCGGGGCGGACTATTTCTTAGCTAATATTGCGCAAAGCCCTGTGGTACTGACCAAGACAAGGGGTATTCATGGTCAAGTGGGTGAGTTCGTTTTTGGGCTGATAATGATGTTTGCCAAACAGGCACAATTATGCTTCCGTTTGCAGCAAGAGAAACGGTGGCAAAAGTTCAGTTCAGTATCCCTTCGCTCTAAAACAGTGGGCATAGTGGGACTGGGCAGTATTGGTAAGGAGGTGGCACAATTAGCTAAGGCCTTTGGCATGAGGGTGGTAGCTACCCGTGGGTCGGCTAAACGAGTGACACGGGCTAGGTATGTTGATGCAGTGCTACCTAGAGAACAGCTGCCGGCACTGCTTCCGGAGAGCGATTTCGTGGTGCTTACTTTGCCTCTTACTTCAGAGACTATCAATTTGATCGGAGAAAGAGAGCTTCGAACAATGAAGCCGACCGCCTATCTCATTAACGTCTCCAGGGGCAAGATAGTGGACGAGGACGCGCTAATCCGTGCCCTCAGTGAAAATTGGATTGCCGGGGCAGGTCTGGACACCTTCGCCTCCGAGCCCCTGCCCACTGATAGCAGGCTTTGGGATCTCCCCAATGTGATTGTTACTCCGCATATCGCCGGTAGGGTGCCAAATGTTGATGTAATGGCAACCGAGCTATTCTGCGAAAACCTGAGACGCTATTTGAATGGAGAGAGGTTGCTCAACGTAGTAGACAAGACGAAGGGATATTGAGATTTGCGTGGATTACACCAAAAGGTGTAATCGGATGGGGTCCCAATTGGATTTCTACCAGCCCTTTGGTCACCATACGTGATTTAGCTACATCGACTAGTCAAGACTATTAACGGCTCGATGGTACAGGTAAATCAACTTGCAGTTGATCTCAATGTCATCCTCCAGCGTAGTGAAAGGTACATCCGCCTTGAAGGGTTCTGTCAGCCTGTTATCGAAAATTGCCTTTGGGAATGTATTCTGGAGTTCCTTAGCGGTGGTGCTCAGGTTTGTAAGAGAGGAGGGCGCCATCTTAGTCCCTAGAAACGAATAGTCGAAGTCAGTCTGCAGGATCTCCACGCTGGGCTCCGGCGATGACCGGTCATAGAGCCTCACAAAAGATTCGGTTTGAATGGACAGGTCCCTGGTTTTTTCTTTGACTCTGCGCCAGATAGGAATGCCGCCTGTGAGTACTGTTGCGGGCAAACTAAACTTTGTCGTAGTCCTTGTTGTCTCTTTCTCAATGTGAGTTTGTATCGTTCCCTTGAGAATCAGAAATACGTTTGTTGCCTTCATCGTTCTTGTCTCGGTACCCTTGTTAGTGAATATGGCTTTGCCTTTCTCTAGTTTCAGAGTGTACGCCCTGAAGCTTGCTGAAGGTTTTCGAAGCTCGGAGTCACTGCACACAATTGTCACAAGGCTCAGGGCTTTAAGGCGCTGAGCGACCGATTCCGCCATCTCCGCGGTTTGATAATGGGCGACGACCCTCGGAATCTTTCCGGCTAGGAGAAGGCGTGTCTCATAAAAATTCTTGTTGAGTATGGCGGCAACTTCCTTTACGAGACTCGCTTCAGGCATACCTGGTGGAGCTACTGCGATGTGTACATTGTCATATCCAGCCATCAGCCTTCCTTGTCTGTAGTCAGTGAAAGTAGGACAGTTCGGGCCATTTAGTTAACAGACACTTTAGAGGCCATGCCCTGTTCCCTGACGGCCCTATTATAACCCTTTCTTGCCTGGAGTGTCTGCTTTCCGTCTCCTTTCATCTCTGAATTATCTCAAAATGTTTGCCCGTGTATATGTCATAAGTTGTGAAATTGCCCGGTCCTTCGTGATGCTTTATGGTCTAGCACGGTTAAAATCAATACATTTCATAATTCGACAAGGGTGTTGACATTAGATGGAATTCATTTCAATATGTTTATAGGAATCCAAGGAAGAGTGAATATCGATATCATGCCCCATAAGGTCAAATGAGGGAATATTGCCCCGGACAGCAAGTTATGGATATCATTAGGATATTGGGGGGAGGTATCTCTGGACTAACAGCCGCGATCAATCTTCATAAGGCGGGCTTCAATGTCGAGGTGCATGAAAGAAAAGACCACTGTGGCAAGGACACCAATGACTTTCAATTCCTGGAAAACTGGATTTTTCAAGAGGACGTGGTTGATTTCCTGCACAGCGTTGAGATAGAAACTGATTTCTATTTGAAGCCGTGGTTCTCTCTGGAGGTGTTGAGCCCATCTCTACGGGAATATGTTGGAAGATCGGCCAGACCTTTCATGTATCTGGTAAAAAGAGGTCAATCAGAAGACTCTATAGATAAGTGTTTGGAGAATCAAGCCCTGAACAATGGAATCCGGATCATATACAAATCTGAACTGAAGGATCACGAGGCAAACATTATTGCTACGGGGCCAAAGAAACCGGATTGGGTCGCGATTGGAATCAAATTCAGTTGTGACTACCCTGACAAAGCCGTTATCTTACTGAGCAACGATCTTTCCTTTCGAATTTACTCATACTTGATAGTGAGCGACAACATCGGAGAAATCGCATGCGTAAACCCTGTTGGGACAAAGGATGTGGAAGCTCGCCTTGCTCTAGCTGTTGATATCCTCAGGCAAAAATATCGTATAGGGATATCGGAGATCAACGAAAGGCTGTCTGGAACTGTGAGCGTCCATTTCCTCAATAGGGCAAGAATAAATGATCAATACCTTGTGGGAGAAGCCGCAGGATTTCAAGATTGTCTGGCCGGCTTTGGCATGACCTATGCCTTTAAATCAGGCTATTACGTCGCCAAGAGTATTATTGGCAGTCTTGATTATGATCGTCTATGGAAAAGGGACTTTCTCAAGCAATTAAGAGTTTCTGCTCGAAACCGGGCTCTATACGAGAGGCTTTCCGATGAAAGCTTTGAAAAACTCGTTGATTTATTGAACAACGAGAGTCCAATGGTTACAAGATTGATTGGGGGAAGAGACTTTCACAATATTCTGAAGAAGCTATATCACAATTCAGTCCCTTTGCCTTTACGCTATTTTATATTCAGATAATCTTGGAGGGTGCCTTCTCACAGCTTCTTTGGCTTAACCGGAATTTCGTCACCAGAAGGTTAAGATTCGGATTGAGTTGCTTGGCCAATGCCTCGATGAGTGTCATAAGGCCGGCACGGCACTCGGTCTTGATCAGGAAGGCGCTAGCCGGAAGTTCGTCTCTACCACAAATAGGGCCAATCCTTCGACTCGGAAATTGCATCCACATTAATTAGGTCCGCTTTGGCGGCCTTTTTGGCCAGATGTTTGATGTGATTGGCCAGACCTATTATCTTCCTGGCGGGCTCAACTTTTTCATGTTGCCTTTCACTCATGAGCAGAAATCCGGTAATCAACAGGCTCATTCCAATAGCCGCCGACATGAGAAGCACGGTAGAATAGCCGCTAAAGAAAGACCAGCCATGTAGAGTGCTTAGTTGTTTGAATACCACGGATACGGCTACTAGGAGCAGCAGAATAGCGAATAGAAAGCGAAATCTTTTCACGTTGGCATATAAAGTCGCCCTGGTGCCGATTTGAGCTCCCAGTGAGGCGCCTGCCAGCATGACCAGTGCTGCCTCAAGGCTCACTTCGTTTGATAAGGCGTAGGTAAAAGTCCCGTACATCCCAGAACCCAGCAGAATGGTAAACAGGCTGGTGCCTACCACTGTGGCCGTAGGAACCCCCATCATATATAGCATCGGAACCATTATGAAACCCCCGCCTACTCCGATAAAACCTGAAAGTATCCCTGTTCCCAGTCCAAGGCCAACGGGCATCCACAGGGAAATCTTCTCTATGCTTGATCCGGGCAGGGATATTGTTGGTGGCAGGGAAAAGAGGGACTTCTTGTGTTCATTCGTTGCCTGACGTAGAGTCTTGCCCTTGCTAAGATAATCCCGCAGCATGTTGGCGCCAAATCCGGCCAGCAGGACAATATAAATATCGCGAACCAAGTCTCCCGCCATCCCGAGTCTCGTCAAATATAAGACCAGATATTTACCCACCTCCACGGTGGGCACCATACTGAGGATGAGGATGATACCTAGTTTTATATCGACGTTCCCCAGCTTACGGTGCTTCATGGTGGCGATGACCGAGGTCCCAAGAATCTGGGCTAAGCCGGTGCCAATGGCAAAACCCATCGGAGCACCAAGGGCGTTCAGGGCGGGGGTGATGATAAACCCTCCGCCAACCCCAAAGAACCCCCCGAGTATTCCTACGCTAAAGCCCAGGATAACAAGGAGCAGAACATTGACTTCTGCGCTGCCGATGGGAAAGACCATATCTCCCTCGATTTAGTGCCGAATACCCCAACCCCCCAATACTTTCTCCCAGAAGAGATACAGAATTCCTCCGGACACCAACATGATAGCCACATCTAATAAAGACCAGAGCAGGGGACTGCCTTGAGAAAGAAAGCTAAGCAAATGATCCACAGCTTTTTCCTCCGTTGCCTTTCCTACATATTACGCTAATATATAGCATATGTAGCGATATTACGCATCCGCTAAATGGCGTATTTATCTAGACATTATAGCGTAAAACGTAGAGGAGTGTGACGAAGAACGTAGCCACCCTATGGCGGTTGGTATCCCTGGAGATCTGCGGATCTGGCACAATCGTGAATACTAGTCTGAAAATTGTGAAAAGCGGGAGTACCACAAAAAGGAGGCCCGAGCATCACGGGGATAATTCCGCTAAGTTTCGGTGACCACAGACGAGGAAAAGGGCAAAGCATTTGAATTGGGAGTATTTTGCGCCCTACAGCGGTAGTTCGGCAATTACACTAGTACCCTTGTCCAGTTCGGATCTTATCGACAAAGTGCCTCCGAGTAGGTGAGCCCGCTCCAGCATCCCAGCCAAGCCGAGCTTGCCCAATCTCGGTAGAGCGTTTACATCAGACGGAGGATTAAATCCCTTGCCATCGTCACTAATGGTGAGTCTAGTCCTCTCCTCCGCGAACTCTAGAGTGACCTGGGCCGAGCTTGCCTGGGCATGCTTCCAGACATTCCTCAGTGCTTCTTGGGCGATGCGGAATAGCACTAACTCCACCTCGCTAGAAAGTTTTCGTTTGGCGCCCACTACTTCCAGGTTCGTGGCTACTCCAGAACATCGGGCCACTTCAGACGCCAGCCATTCCAGAGCAGCTACCAGACCTATGTTGTCCAGTGCCGCGGGCCGTAAATCCTGGCTCAAGCGCCGTACTTCTTGCATTATCGTGTTCGCCTGTTGATGCAGTTCCTCCAGACGGGACCTAGCCTGCCGCGGCAATCCTTTGACGTCAATTGCTAACTCGTCTATCTGTTGGCATAGAGCCACCAAAGACTGTATAGTATCATCATGAAGTTCCAAGGCTATGCGCTTTCTTTCTTCCTCTTGTGCCTTGGTTACCTGTTGCAGGAAAAACTGGAGTTCTTTCTCAGCTAGCTCTAGCTTAGCCGCACGCTCCCGTTCCCTTCGCAGCGATTCAAGAGAATAGCTCATCAAGCAACCGATAATGAAAATAGCGCCCGTTTCGATAAGAGCGTCCTCTCGGTTTGGTGAGGAAAGGATTGCGGGGGGCAACATACAGGCTAAAGCGACCAATGAAGTTATTGCTCCCCCCTTCCACCCGAACAAAAAGGCAGCCCAGAGTATAGGCAACAGATATAATATTCTTTCAATAGTGTAACGGGTTATACCGAGGTTAACCAGAAGGGTCGGATGCTTCAGAAGTTCTGTGCTCTGCAAGAAGGCAACCAGCAGGAACAGGGCTATAAAGAACCACAAACTTGGTCGGCGACCATTCGCTATCAGCCGGTTAATTAGCGTTTTTTGCAATAACTCCAAGCCTCCGGCTATCCAGTTGCTGATGACACATCATCAAAGCTGAGCCAGCCTTCTTTGAGTCCACATAGTACGGCTTCTGTCCGTGAGCTGACCTGCAGCTTCTTGGAAGCGTGTGTGAAGTGGGCCTGAACGGTACGAAGACTAAGGCCGAGCTCCTTAGCGATATCCTTGTTGCTCAGGCCCCTGGTTGCCAACTTCAGCACCTCTATCTCACGCTCGCTGAGCTCCCTCATCTGTCTACGAGGCGCTGCTTTATTAGGACTGGACGCATAACGCCTAAGGAATTTGTCCATGATCGAGGGGTGAAGAACCGATTCTCCCTCGTGCACTGCTCGAATGGCGGCAACCAGTTTCCGACTAGGAACGCTCTTTAACAGATATCCCGCACCTCCGGCTTCAAGCAAACTGAAAACGAATTGGTCATCGTCATACGCAGAGAGTGCCAACACAGCTACGCTGGGACAAGATTCCTTGATTCGCTTGGTAGCCTCGATGCCGTTTAGCTTCGGCATAACAATATCAATGAGTGCCACATCTGGCAAACACTCCGCAGCCAGCTTCACTGCCTCCTCGCCATCTTTAGCTTCGGCCACGACTTCGAAATCCGCTTCCTTTTCCACGACGTGTCGAATACCCTCGCGCACTACTACATGGTCCTCGGCAAGCAATATCTTAATCTTCTTCACATACTTCCCCCTGCATCGCTGTGTCAATATACTTAACCAATATTATTTCCCACTTGCAGAAAAAATGCAAACAGAGGAACGCAGAATGATAGTGTTGTGCTCTGCATGTTTAACATGGGTATAGCAGTAAACGCCAGGCTATGGCATTTCCGCGCTGGACAAAGTATTAGGCCGCCGCCTCTACTTATGAAAAGAGAAACGCGATCGAATGTCTACAAAAAGATAATAAGATGTTGCCCCCGTATAACATAATTTCCGGAATGCTTGCTTAACAATTCAAGTTTTTGTGCAGCGTTAGATTCACTGGTTCGCCTGGCACCTCGTGGGACACGAGATTAACCTCCCCTTTGGTACTGTGATGATGCCGTTCCATCTTGCCGTTGGCCTGAGTATTTGGCTGAGTATGATGTGATTAAAGGGGGCTGTCTGTTTGAAGTAATTTGGATTAAAGCCAAAAAGGTCATGGCAGTTGCGCCACAGCCTTAGTTCAAGCCTTTCTTTGACTTGCGGAATGAAGGAGTGTCACACTCTGCGTTGCAGGTACGACCCCGGGGGGATTCGAACCCCCGATCTCCACCGTGACAGGGTGGCATGTTTGTCCGCTACACCACGGGGCCAGTCTGGCTAATTGGGGCGGTGATATGCCTGCGGGCGAATTCTTAGATAATTAGAGTGTATCAGAGGCGGGAAATAGCTGTCAACCCAGTTTGCTTGTTGAGTTGCTTGTTAGGGAACTCTCGGGTTAGTGTTGTGTCTCTCGGCGGTGGTGTGTTATAATAGCTATAAATTTCCTGGGAAGTGAATTATGGCTAGAGAAGGAAAATCGTCAGAGGTAGGAGTTGAGCTGTTAAGGGACTACGAGCTGGTTTTAGTCTTCAACCCGGAGTTGGCTGAGGATGGACTTGATGCTGCCATCGGCAAAGTAAGCCAGTTTATTACGGAGGGGGGTGGCTCTCTTTCCACGGTGGAACAGTGGGGTAAGAGGAAACTCGCTTATCCCATAGGCCACTCTATGGAGGGTAGTTATGTCTTGACGCGTTTCAAATTAAAGCCAACGTTGACCAAGGGGCTGGAGAAGAGCTTGGAGATTTCTGAGGATGTTCTGCGTCATCTGCTGGTAAATTTGAGTGGTTAACGATGTGAAATGCCTGTTTTCCGGATACGTTCGGGAGCGGGAAAGGAGCCTTGAGAGATGGCGAGCTTAAATAAGATAATGATTATCGGTAATATTGGCAGCGATCCCGAAATGCGCTTTACTCCAAATGGCAACCCGGTGACCTCCTTTCGCGTTGCCACCAGCCGGGTGTACACTACCGTTGACGGCGAGCGTAAGGAAGAGACAGAGTGGTTTACCGTGGTGGCTTGGGGTAAGCTAGCTGAGCAGTGTAACCAGTTTCTTACTAAGGGTCGCCGTGTCTATACCGAAGGTCGATTACGCACTCGTACTTGGGAGGGTCAGGATGGTCAGCGGCATTACCGCTCCGAGATCGTGGCTAACCGAGTGTTGTTTCTCGATCGGCGGGCGACAGCGCCTCTTCCGGAGGAAAAGGTTGAGGAGGCTGGCACCGGGGAGTTGGAACCAGAGAATATTCCATTTTAGACTAGGCAGGAGTTGGTGGAAGTGGCAAAACCGAGGATGACTGGAACTAGGGGTAGGAAGTGGAGTGGGGCGAGATATGTGCCCCGGCGTAAGGTTTGTTCCTTCTGTAGCGAGAAGGTTGAAGTGATTGACTATAAGGACCCTTCTCGGTTACGTCGGTACATATCAGATAGGGGTAAGATTGAGCCTCGTCGGAGAACGGGTACTTGTGCCCGGCATCAGCGTATTCTGGCGGGGGCGATAAAGAGAGCGCGGCATTTAGCCCTTCTTCCCTATGTCTCGGCTCATGTTGGCAAGACGGGGAGTAGTGGCATAAGCAGTTAGTCCACTGTGGTAATTCTACCTGTCTTTATCCCCAGGCGGGGGTTTACAGAGGTAGGGCTGGGGAGAATGTTGTTGATAATTGCTGCAGTGCCCGGGGAAGAGGCGTCTTTCGTCTTCCACATTGACACTTAGGCAATGAGCAAAGTATAATCACCTCAATCTAATAGGGGATTAGAATGCCGAAGAGGACTTATCAGCCAAAAAAGATTCCCAGGAAGCGCAAGCATGGCTTTCGGGCAAGAATGAGTACCCGCGGTGGGCAGGCTGTTCTCAAAGCGAGGCGGCTCAAGGGACGTAAGCAGCTGACCCCAGTGTGACTTGGGTGTCTGAGGGAATGGAACGATGCGGGGTGAGCACCTTATTACTAAGCCGGGGCAGTACGCCTTGATTTATGACCAGGGCAGAACCTGGGTGAATCATCTGGTGGTGATGAAGTCTCTGTCTAACGGGCTTTCCTTGTCCCGGTATGGCTTCTCGGTTAGCCGACGAGTTGGCAAGGCGGTGGTGAGGAATAGGACACGGCGGTTGCTTCGTGAAATTTTGCGTGTGATGCCGCTTAAGCCGGGGTGGGACATTGTCCTCATAGTGCGTCCGGCAGCGGCCGCCGCCGATTACGCCACGCTCAGGAAGTCAGTGGTGAGGTTGCTATCCCGGGCACGGTTATTGGCGGAGGAGCATGAAGAGGTTTGCCTTAGAGTTCATTAAGCTTTATCAGTTAACCTTGTCGCAGGTTACACCCCATTCCTGTCGTTTTACTCCTACTTGTTCACAATATACCTTTGAGGCTATCTCAAGGTTTGGCTTTTTGAGGGGGGTCTGGCTGGGCACCAAGCGACTTGCCCGTTGTCATCCTTTCCATGCTGGTGGCTATGACCCTTGTCCTCCTGGTGAGCATGATTTCTAATTTGTGAAGAGAGTAAGAAGGTGTGGTTTAAGCGGAGTTTGTCGGCCAAGGCACTGTTGCTGTTTATGATTCTCCTGGGTAGCATCACCATTTTCGGCTGTACCCGAACTGGTGCCGTGCCCAAGGGATGGTCGGGTGGAGTAGTGGTTGACGGCACCTTATTTGTCGGTTCTATGGAAGGTCAGCTTGTTGCTCTGGATACATCAAGTGGTGCCCGTGTGTGGGGTTACACACTGGAGGCTCAAGCGCCAGCCGGTGTCTTTGGCTGCTCACCGGGCTCTACCTCGGTGGCTGTCTATGGCACCCCGGCAGTAGCCAGTGACTTGGTTTATGTTGGTGGCTATGATGGCAAGATTCGGGCGGTTAACACCAGCTCGGGAGCATTGAGGTGGGTGTATCCCCGTGAGGGCAGACTTCAGTCCATTATTGGTGGGCCGGCTGCCTCCCAGGGCAAGGTGTATATCGGTTCCGCCGATGGCAAGCTCTATGCCCTTGACGCGGCTACCGGGGATAAGGAGTGGGAGTTTCCAACCGGGGACAAGATCTGGTCAACACCGGCGATTAGTGGTGATGCGATATACATCGGCTCCTTTGATAAGAAGCTTTATGCCCTGAATGCTGCCGACGGTAGCAAAAAGTGGGAGTTTTCCACTGAAGGGGCGGTCGTTTCGACGCCTCTCGTCTATAATAATATGGTATATATTAGTTCCTTTGACCGCCATCTTTATGCGTTAAGCGCTGCCGATGGTAGTCTGAAATGGAAGTCGGACTTCGTGGCCGACAAGTGGTTCTGGGCGGCGGCAGTGATTTACAATAATGCCATCTATGCCCCCTGCCTTGACGGCAGGGTTTACGTTCTGGATGCCGAAACGGGGAAGAAGATAGCCTGGCCTGACCTTGGGGCTCCGATTAGCTCGTCCCCGGTTGTGGTCGGTAATCTGGTAGTGGTGGCTACCCAGAACGGTGTTATCTACGCCCTCGATACGGGTAGCAATGAGGCAAGTGTGATAAAGGAGCTCAAGACACCCAAGGACAAAGCGGAAGTGATAAATGCCCCCCTTTCTACAGGGGATGGTGTCGTTTTTGTTCACACTCAAACCTCACAAAATGAGGCTGTCTATATCCTGAATCCAGAAACGGGAGAATCCCGGAGAATTCCATTAACCGGTCAGTGAGGTAGATTTTGTGAATCCATGGGACTTAATTGTCATGCAGCCAATGATAAATGTCCTCATTGTGCTGTCCCACACCTTGTTCAGTAGCTTTGGTCTGGCTATCATTGCCCTGACGATTATTATCCGGGTTTTGATGTATCCTCTTACCGTTAAACAGCTTCGCGCCACCAAAGCCATGCAATCCCTTCAGCCCAAGCTTGCCGAGCTTCAGAAGAAGTATGCCAAGGATAAGAATAAGCTGGCGCGGGAGCAGATGAGGCTGTATAAGGAGTCCGGGGTAAGCCCGGCGGGCTGCCTGGTTCCGATGCTGGTTCAAATGCCGATATGGATAGCTCTCTTCTGGTCAATCGTAAGGGTACTGGGGGCAACTCCGGAAGATTTCCTCGGTCTATCTCGATACCTTTATTCCTGGCCAGTGGTATATTCTGCGCTTCCGTTAGAAAACAGTTTCCTGGGGCTGGACTTGGCATCACCCAACTTTATCCTGGCGCTGCTGGTTGGTGCCAGCATGTGGGTACAGCAGAAGATGGTAACCCCGGTCACCGCTGACCCCAAGCAGCGGCAACAGAGCCAGATGATGTTGTGGATGATGCCGATGCTGTTCTTCTTCTTTTCGCTGCAATTTAATAGTGGCTTGGCTCTCTACTGGGTAGTGTCAAATGTCATCACCATTGTCATGCAGTATTTTGCTACTGGCTGGGGTGCTTTGCTTCCGGCAGCGGCTACCAAGAAGGTTACCAGGGATACAAAGTATAAGCGGCGCATTGCTCAGGTGGAGCAGGCGCCGGCAGAGGAGGCTTCCGGGGCTGATATTGCTGCCTCGGACTTATCACAGGAGGGGGAACAGGACTATGGAGGAGTTGGAGATAAGCGGCAAGACCGTAGAACAGGCTATCCAAGAAGCGCTGGACAAATTAGGCGTCAGCCGCGATCAGGTAGACGTCACCATCCTAAGCGAAGGTAGCCCCGGCCTACTGGGTCTGGGTGGGGAAGAGGTGAGGATTAGGGTGAGGACATTGGCTATGACTGACGGAGAGAGTGACTTGGCTGAGGTGGCTAAGCAGGTGTTAGAGGCACTGCTGGCGGTGATGGAGCTCGATGCCACGGTTACTAAAGCAGATGCTGTTCCCATCACCCTTAATATAAACGGGGAGGACCTGGGGATTCTGATCGGGCGACGGGGGCAGACTCTTGCCAGCCTCCAGTATATTGTGAGGCTAATTGTGTCTCACCGGGCTAAGACATATTTGCCAATCGTCATTGATGTTGAGGGGTACAAGCAGCGCCGCTATCAGGCATTGCAGGCTTTGGCTTATCGGATAGCAGAGCAGGTGAAGGTAAAGCGGAGACCGTTTGCTCTGGAACCGATGCCCGCCTATGAGCGGCGGATTATTCACCTGGCTTTGGCTGACCATCCTGATGTGGTCACGCAGAGTGTTGGTGAGAATGAAGCCCGTAAGGTGGTTATTACGCCTAAGGGATAGGTCGGGGTTGATTTATCCTGCCGGGTGTGCTAATCTCTAACCGGAAAAGGCAGTGACGGAGCAGAGTAGGGGGATATCGGTCGCCCAGCGAGTCTGGTAGGGTGGAAGCAGATGTGGTCGTTCTCCTGAAAATCCCTCCCGAGCCACCAACCGAACCGCAGCAATTTGGCTGCACAGTAGACTTGGTCGGTGTCGTCAACCGTTATCATTGACGAGGGCATAAGAACGTGTCCTGGAGGAGTGCCCCTGCTTCGGGTGGGGGAACTGGGGTGGTACCGCGAGTCAGGATCTCGTCCCTAGAGGACGGGATTTTTTATATAAGAGATAATCCTGTAAAGGGCAGAATTTTCTATATAAGAGATTACTTGGCAAAGGGTGGGATTCTTTATATAAGAGTGTTGTGGGTCTACGATTAGGTCAGTAGGTAATTGTTCAGGGATAATGTCAGTC
>CAZNSC010000079.1:0-14636 GCA_964575695.1 uncultured Dehalococcoidales bacterium | reverse complement strand
CTTTAAGGGGCGAGAGGAGCTTAAGCGTGTGGAAGGAGTCAAGGCATTCTTCGTCAACGATCCCTCCCGTGCCTGGTATGAGGTCAGAGAGCTATCTCAAATTGACCAGGACATGAGCGGCACCATTGATAGTAACGAACTGATGGAGCTACGGAGCAAGCAGGTCCGCTTGACTGTATCAGATAAGATAATGGAGCTCTTTACCACCCACCCCAATATGCTGAAGAGGATAAAGCACCTCTCCTCACTTATGGTCTAAACGGGTCTAGTTTTAACCACCGACTAAGGTTGAGCCTGATAGGGGAGCAAGCGCCGGCTCTCACCAGACAAAGCCTGGGGTAGTCAGGGGTAGCATTGGTTTCCTATACCGGTAAACGCAGGAGTTCCCTGGCGTTCCCTTCGAAAATAGCCGTCTTCTCCTCGGGCGGAATGTCCATCCTCTCGATGGACTCAATCGTCCGCTTGACTGACCGGTAGCCAATCTGAACATCATAGGGTGTATCCGTGCCAAAGAGGAGGCGCTTGGCGCCAAAAAAGGCGTAGGCACACATAAGCCCCGGAGTGCTACCGCCGATGGCAGTATCAGCGTAAAACATGCGGAAGTATTCCAGAGGGCTCCTGGAAAGCTCTACATGACGCCTTCTTCGGCCAAAACGCATCTCATTAAAGGCGTAGCCCCCCTCAATTCTCTGTTCAAAGAAGGGCACCATTGCCCCGGCATGGTGAGTTATGATCTTGAGGCTGGGATATTTTTCCAGAATACCACTGAATACCAGGCGGGTCATCGCTGCTGTAGTGTCGTAGGGCCAGCCGAAGACGTGCCATATCTGGTACCTTGACTTGGTCTCGCTACTATACTCCGGCACCCCCTGCACCCGATAGGGGTGAAGCCAGATTGGCAGGTTATATTTGACCATTCTCTCATAAAGGGGAACGAACTCCGGCGAATCTAATGACTTAGTCACTACCGTCTGATTTTTGTCTTCGAGCCGGGAATATATCGGCGTTTGCAGGAATATCCCCCTGAATCTTAGCTCGTTAATCGCCCGGTCCAGCTCCTGTAATGCAACCTCAATATCACTCAGTGGCAGGATAGCCACCGCAGCCGCGAACCGGTCCGGATATTTTAGCACCAGCTCTGCCAGCTCATCATTGTATATCGTGGCTAACTCGGCCGCCACTTTCGGCTCCAGAATAAGCTCCAGAGGGTCACCGCTGGGCACCAGCATCTGCATGAGGTCACCGAATCTGTCCATAATGCGGAACCTGTCTTCCAGATTCGTTAGCGTTGGCACCGCCTCCAGCATAGGGAATTTCATATTGTTGGTGTGCTCGTAGATCATGTCCATACATTTCTTGGGAATGATGTGAGAATAAATGTCTATTTTCATTGTTGGGCGCTCCTCTCCGCAATATACTACTTAACCAGATGGTAAATAGTCAACCTGCCGCTACACAATCTCCAGTCAATGGCTCTTGATGATATGACGGATAGCCTTAAAGCTGGCATAAATCCGTCCGCTGCCACCCCCTCCCACGCCGAAGACTTGCCAACGAAGACCAATTTATGTTATCATAGACATATCCCCCGAAGTTTCCAACAGGAGCCAATTATGCCCAAAATTCATTTTATTGATGTCACCAATCGAGACACTGTCCAGGCATCTCGCATCAATCTAGCAAAACTGCAAAAGACAATGGTGAATATATATCTGGGCGAGATGGGAATCTACCAGTCAGAGTTTGCCTTCCCCTTCACCAGGCACGAACAAAACTATGTGCGGGCCAACCTGGAGCTAAAGGAACTGGGGGCTATGGGCTCGCTCATCCTTGAAGGCTGGTGCCGGGCAATTGTAGCTGATGTTAGCGGAGCACTGCCAACCGGGGTGCGCGACTTCAACCTGTCCATCTCAACCTCGGACCAGATGATAACCAAGAAGTTTCAGGGGAAACTGGATAGACAGCGGGTGATCAAGGAGATGGTAGAGGCGGTCGCCTGCGCCAAGAATGGGGGAGCTCGCACCATCGGGGTGAACGCCGAGGATGCTTCCCGTACCGACCTCGACCACCTCATCGAGTTCGCCCAGGCAGCTAAAGGGGCGGGCACCGACCGGGTTAGATACTGCGATACCCTTGGCTATGATACCCCGACGAGCATCTACGAGAGGGTCAGAACCCTGGCCGAGCGCGTAAAGCTTCCTATCGAGCAGCACTGTCATAATGACCTGGGTATGGCCGTCGCCAACTCGGTAGCCGGGGCAAAGGGAGCCGTCGATGGTGGGGTTGATGCCTACATCAATACCTCGGTGAACGGCCTCGGCGAGCGAGCCGGTCAAGCCGATCTGCTGAGCTGCATCCTGGCGGTCAAGTTTGCCCGGGACATGGACAAGTACGAGATTGGTGACCCTATCAATCTTACCGTGGCCTACAAGCTGGCCAACTACGCCGCCTATGCCTTTGGCGTGCCCATTCCGATAAACCAGCCTGGTGTCGGTGCCAACGCCTTTGCCCATGAAGCCGGGATTCATGCCGATGGGGCCCTCAAGGACCGCCGCAACTATGAGCTCTATGACTGCGAACTACTGGGTACCTGTGAACTTGTCGATAACACCATGGTAGAGGAAAAGCCAAGCCGACGTATCATTACCACCGGTGAGTACGGAGGGCTGTCTGGCTTTAGGCATGTCTATGAAAAGTTGGGCATCACCTTCCCCGATGACGAGACTGCTGAACACGTGCTCGAGTTAGTGCGCTACGCTAACGCTCATACCCAGCTGCCACTAACCGATGATGAGCTGCACCTGATCGCCAAGTACCCGGAACAGGCGAGGAAGATCCTCACCGTCATCCCGTAATGGTCAATACCCTGTCTAACTAATTAGGGCAACCGACTAGCGGAATAGGGACAAAATGTTTTATAATCAGATGTGCAGCAGACCCAGCTTACCTCCAACGTCGAGCGCCTGAGTGAAAGCCTTGGTCAACTTCCTGAGCCGGTTGTCGAGCCAACTTTCATTGTGGTCAGTGGCCTGCCGGGGACAGGTAAGTCCTACTTCTGTAGCCGACTGGCGGACAGGCTAACGTTTCTCGTTCTGGAAAGTGATGCCCTGCGCAAGACCCTCTTCCCATCGCTCAGTTACAGCCGGCAAGAGAGTTCACAACTTTTCCAGGCATGCCATCTCCTTATTGAGAGGCTGCTCAAGAAGGGGATCCCGGTTATTCTGGATGCCACCAATCTGTCGGAGAGACACCGGGAGCGACTATACAGCATCGCTGATCGTTTAGGGGTCAAGTTAATTCTGGTGCAGGTTGAGGCACCACCGCAGGTAGTGCGGGAACGTCTCAAGACAAGACAAGAGAGGACAGACCCGGGCAACAAATCGGATGCAAACTGGGAGGTGTACCAGAGGATGAAACCCACAGTTCAGAAAATCAGCCGTAACCACTTCGTCGTCGATACTGCCCGAGATATTACCCCGGTCCTTAATAAGATTGTGAGAGAGGCGAGACGCTAGACAATGCTAGTTAAGACTATTGCCGGTGATATTGCCAAGACCGACGCCGGGGCGATTATCGTCAGCCTCTTCGAGGGGACGGAGCACCTTGACGGTGACATCGCCGGGATAGATAGCGCCCTGGATGGGGCAATCTCACAGCTTATTAGCCAGGGCGAAATCAAGGGTAAACTTAACGAGGTTACCGTTATCCATAGCCTGGGCAAGCTCCCGGCAGCCCGGGTGGCGATTGCCGGCCTAGGTAAGAAGCCGGAGCTATCTCTGGACAGGGTTCGTGGGTCAGTGGCTGAGACCTGCCGGCGTTTGCAGCAGAAGAGGGTCAGCCGGGTGGCTACGGTCACTCAAGGGGCGGGTATAGCCGGCATCACCCTGGAACAGGCAGCCCAGGCCATAACCGAGGGGGCTATGCTCGGTGTTTACTCGTTCCGCAAGCACATCACCAGGGAAGCCGAGCCCGGGGAGATCAAAGAGCTTAATATAGTTGACGCCGATGCGACCAAGCTCACAATTTTGGAAAAGGGCTGCTATAAAGGCAGAGTGCTCGCTGAGGCAACTAATCTAGCCCGGGATATGGTCAATGAACCAGCCAACTTTATGACCCCCAGCCACATGGTGGCCGTCGCCAGCAAGCTAGCGGAAAGTTATCGCCTTGAACTCAGCGTTCTTGAGCGGGAGCAGATGCAGGAGCTGGGAATGGGCGGGCTGTTAGGAGTCGCCCAGGGAAGCCGGCAACCACCCAAGTTCATCACTCTCCGCTACAACGGGCGTGGTTCCAACGAGGTTGACATCGCCCTGGTGGGCAAGGGGATAACCTTTGATTCCGGGGGTATCTCCATAAAACCCTCGGAGAAGATGGAGGAGATGAAGGGGGATATGGCCGGTGGCGCCGCCGTTATTGCGGTGCTGAGTGCCGTTGCCCAGCTCAAGCCAAGGATTAATGTAATTGCTATTGTTCCGGCGACGGAAAACCTGCCAGACGGCAGTGCCTTGAAGCCAGGTGATATCATAACGGCAATGAATGGTAAGACGATTGAGATTATCTCCACCGATGCCGAGGGACGACTGATTTTGGCCGATGCCCTGTCCTATGCCCACAAACTTGGTGCCAAGTCCGTGGTGGATGCAGCCACTCTGACCGGAGCCATGAGGGCCGCCCTGGGTGACATGTACACCGGTGCCTTTGGTAATAATCAGGAGCTGGTAGACAGGGTAATCGCCGCCGGCGCCCAGGCCGGGGAGCCTATGTGGCAGATGCCAATGCCGGAGGAGTATAAAGAACAAATCAAGAGTGATGTGGCCGACGTTAAGAATGTCGGGGGGAGATATGCCGGGGCAATCACCGCGGCTCAATTCCTAGCCGAATTTGTAGGTGATACCCCCTGGGTTCACCTTGACATCGCCGGCACCAGCCTGAGCGAAAAGGAGCACGACTACCAGGTCAAAGGGGCCACCGGGGTGCCCGTGCGCACATTGGTCAACCTGGTTATGTCTCTTGCTGACTAGGGAAGAGGGTTTTGGGCGATGCGGATCAAATATCTGGGACAGGCCTGCTTTGTGATCACCTCGGATGCCGGAACAAGAATAATTACTGACCCCTATAAAACCGGGGGCGGCCTTTCATACGGTGAGATAAGAGAGGCAGCAGACATCGTTACCGTGAGCCATGAACATTTTGACCATAACAATGTGACTGCCGTCAGGGGCAATCCCGAAATCGTCAGAAGGACAGCCAAAGTTAAAGGAATAGAGTTCACGGGTATCCCTGGCTACCATGACGATGCCGGGGGCAAAAAGAGGGGCGATAACATCATTTTCTGCTTTGATGTGGACGGTATAAGGGTATGCCACCTCGGTGACCTGGGCCATACGCTCAGTGAAAAGCAGATCGCCGGGCTCGGCAAGGTGGACATACTGTTTATCCCGGTAGGCGGCTATTTCACTATCGATGCCAGGGTTGCCACCGAGGTCTGCAACCAGATTAAACCCAGGGTGATCATACCCATGCACTTCAAGACCGAGAAGGGCCTCCAGGTTCTGGCCGGCGTAGAAGACTTCCTCCGTGGCAAGGCGAATGTCCGCCGACTTGATATCAGCGAAGCGGAGTTAAGAGCGCAACAACTACCGGCAGACACCCAAATAATAGCCCTCAAGCCAGCACTGTAGCTTCAGCGCTATTGACGATAGTGGTAAAATAATATAGGGGGTGAGGTCACAGAAAAAAAGTTGGAGATTAGCTGCATTGTTGTTGCTGGTGGTAAAGGCTCTCGCCTAGGGCACAAGAAGGCACAGACAATTGTTGGCAAGAAAAGCCTGCTCCAGCGTGTTCTCGATAGTTTAGTTTCTTTCGGCAGCGAGATAATCGTTGTTACCAGTGAAAAGGAGTCGTTTCCGTTGTTGACTAACTACCCAAAGCATAGGGTAGTTAGTGATATTTATTCTGGTAAAGGGCCGCTGGGTGGCATTTTTACCGGCCTCACAGTGTCCCATTCATTATTTAATATTGTCGTTGCTTGTGATATGCCCTTCTTAAACCAGGGTCTGCTGAGCTATATGACACAGCTTGCGCCTAGCTTTGACTTGGTGATTCCCCGTCTAGGCAACATGGTTGAACCGCTGCACGCCGTGTACTCCAGGAACTGCCTATCCGTTATAGAGCAAATGATCAAGCAAGATAACCTGAGCGTTTATCGGCTGTTAAGCTTGGTCAAAGTCAGGTATGTGAATAATGACGAGATTGACCGCTTTGACCCGGAGCACCTGAGCTTCTTCAACATTAACACTCAAGCCGACCTTAAGAGGGCACGGGAATTGGCGAGGAGGGAAGAAAACACCAATGCTAACTGTTGACCAGGCTTTGAATAAGATCCTGAGCTATGTCGAGGCTCTAGACGAGGAAGAACGTCCCATCCTGGACTCTCTGGGGCAGGTTCTGGCAGAAGACATAACTTCCACAATCGATGTCCCCCCGCTGGACAATGCCGCTATGGATGGCTATGCCGTCCGCGCGGAGGATATTAAAGGTGCCAGCCGCCAGTCTCCACGGTTACTGCGGGTTATCGACACCGTAATCGCGGGCTCAGTTTCTCGGCATGAGGTAGAACCGGGCACCGCCATCCGAATTATGACCGGGGCACCGATACCAAAGGGGGCGGACACAGTAGTTCGATTCGAGGATACCGATGAAGATGAGCGGCGCCAGGCAACCGGTCATCAGCTCTCGGCGGAAACAGGCATTTTGCAGGCAACACCTGCCGACAGCAATATTCGCCGGGCGGGGGAGGATGTCGCCAAAGGCGCGATAGTATTCAGGAGAGGAACCGCTATCAGACCTTCGGAGGTCGGTGTCCTAGCCTCGCTGGGACGGAGTCGCATCAAGGTTATTCGCCGCCCGGTGGTGGCCATTCTCACCACCGGAGACGAGCTGGCGGATATCAACCAGCCGCTACCGCCGGGCAAGATATACAACAGTAACACCTATAGCCTGGCAGCTCTGGTTCTGCGCTACGGGGGAATTCCTGAGATTCTGGGGATAGCCACAGACAACGAGGAGTCACTGGTGGCCCGATTCCGCCAGGGACTGAATGCCGACCTGCTGATAACTACCGGCGGCGTCTCTGTCGGCGACTACGATATCGTGAAGGATGTCCTGGCTAAAGAGGGTGAGATTAATTTCTGGCGAGTCCGGATGAAACCCGGGAAACCCGTCGCCTTCGGCACGGTCAAGGGAGTCAGCCAGGCAGGTGTCGCCAGAAAAATCCCCCACCTTGGTCTCCCGGGCAATCCGGTCAGCGTTATGATAACCTTCGAGCTCTTCGCCCGCCCGGCGATTCTCAAGATGATGGGGAGGCGGAATCTGTCCAAGCCTGTCATCCAGGCGGAAATCGAGGACGTGGTTGAAAATAACGACGGACGCCGTACCTTCGCCCGGGCTGTAGTTGAGGAGCGGAACGGTCAGTATTATGCCCGGCTAACCGGTCCCCAGGGTTCGGCGATCCTGACCTCAATGGCTCTGGCCAGCGGGCTGGTGATTGTCCCCGAGGATAAGGCGAGAGTGGAGCCCGGAGAAAAGGTTGAGGTGATGATGCTTGATTGGAGTCAGGAGTTTTAGAAGCCACCGATCATCCGGTGAACGGGACAGGAAATTCGCATTCCCCAGGAGGAAGGCGTGATATTTGACGCTTCGGAGTTTACCTTCAAAGCCCCGCCGGTAATATCCAGGGCGCGGCGTGTTCTAATCAAACCAAGCGCCTCTTACCCGATACCCTACCCGGTAACTACCAGCCGCAATATCCTGTCGGTGATAATCGAGGGCATCCGACAGGTGAGTGACGCCGATATTCTGTTGCTCGAAGGCACTCCCAGCGGCAGCCCGATGCAACCTATATATCGCGCTCTGGGCTACGATTTCCCGCGGGTTCTGATGCTGGATGTCAAGGATTGTATCCGCGTGGAGGTGGATAACCCGCTACCCAAGCCACTGGCAGTACCGACCTTCTGGATGCCCAATGTCATCCTGTCTAGCGACTATTTAATAAGCGTCGCCCCGCTCAAGGTGTTAAATGGCCGCGGCAGCCTCAGTATAATGAACCTGCTAACGGTGCTGCCGGGCGACAAGTATGGTGGCGAGGCACAGACCTACTGGAGCACCCTGTACAGCCTGGGTATAGATAAGGTGATTGCCGACCTCTATTTTACTCTACCCTTCGACCTGGGAATCATCGAAGCGCGCCAGAAGTTCGTCGGCGGGGATGACCCCACTCAGGGTGAAGTTGAGGAATGCGGCAAGGTGTTCATTGGTGAGCCCTATGAGGTCGATTGTGAAGCCTCAAAGGCACTACAGCTCAAGACGGAGTACCTTGATTTGATCACGGAAGCCAAGATCGGGTTTGAAACTTAGAAATCTCTACCCATCGGTAATTTTGTGAATAGAGACGAGATAAGCACCGAACAATCTGAGGCACCCTGGTTCATCGATCTGGACTGGTTCCCAAAGCATAACCGGTCTTTTACCGCCCTGGCCTGGGATTGCCTCTGCCCTGCCTGTCGCCAGCGGCTGCAAGGGAAGCTAGGCGAGATTGCGGCTGCTGACCTGTTGGCCACCATCAGGGACTGCTGCTCAAAGGCACCGGGTTTTATCGGCGGTGAGCTGCCTATTCTAGAGAGTATATTTCACCTCTTCCTGGCTAACGGGAACCAGGCCCTTGATGTGGAGGAACTGGCGAACCGATTAAGCGAAGGGCGCGGTGGAGATAGCTACCGTACCTCGCCGGAGGTTCTCTCCCGCCTCCTGAAAAGTGACCAGCACTATGGTCTGAGGCAGTTTCAGGGTTAGCCTTTAAGGGCCCCGTTTCGTGAGCGGAAGAGGCGGGCACGGTCAGTCTAATACCTTATCGTGAAGCCGGAGTAATCGCCGGAATACTCTGACCAGCTGGTCACCACCCGCTCCACCCTGGCCGCCGGCGGTCCCACCTTGAGGTAGCCGACTAACTCCACAAGTCTGCTTCTTTCCCCCTCAGCGTGAACCTCCACAGTCCCCCCCGGCAGGTTACGCACATAGCCAGCCAGACCAAGCTCTTTAGCCCGCCGTGAGACAAAGGCACGGAAGAAAACACCTTGAACATATCCATAGACTACTGCCTGAACCGAGGCTAGTCCAGCATTTACCATCATCTTACCTTATCACAAGCTTAATGGAAGCGGGAGGTGATTTTTGTCCAGCCGGTGCAAGCCTTGCTCCTGCGCCAGGTCGATAGCCTCGTTGAACTCCTGCCGGTTCAACGGGCGCCCGAGTTGTGGCCTGTCAAATGCCCGGTAGCAAGGATGGTATTGAGCCATAATATTGAGGTAGGTGTTGGTGGAGACCTCCCGGGCCAGGAAACGAGCCACCCCCTTAGTCCCTGCCAGCCCGTTGGGCAATACAAGGTGACGCACCAGAAGACCCCGGTAAGCCACGCCCTGCCCATCTATCTGAAGGTCGCCCACCTGGCGGTGCATCTCCTTGATGGCGGCTCTATTCACCAAAGGGTAGTCCTTTACCCCGGATAGTTGCCCGGCGATTTCCCCATCGGAATACTTCATATCGGGCATGTAGATATCAACAATCCCATCCAGTAGCCTCAGGGTCTCCACAGAATCGTAGCCGCCGCTATTATATACCAGAGGCAAACAGAGACCATTGCCCGCCGCCAGCTCCAGTGCCTCCACAATATAGGGCACGACATGGGTTGGACTGACAAGGTTGATATTGTGGCAGCCCCTGGCTTGGAGGAAGAGCATCATCTGTACTAACTGTTCTCTGGTTACCGGGCTCCCTTCACCCAACTGGCTTATGGTATAGTTCTGGCAGAAGATGCAGCGCAGGTTACAGTAGGTGAAAAAAATGGTTCCCGAGCCATGCCTGCCGACTAGAGGCGCCTCTTCACCAAAGTGGGGCCCGTAGCTGGAGACCATCACCTGCCGGGTAACCTGGCACTTCCCACTTTCACCGGACAGACGATTAACGCCACAGTGGCGAGGGCATAGCCGGCATTCGGCCAGAATGGCTCTGGCTTTCTCCACCCGAGCCTTCAGCTCACCACGGCCAACAAGCTGTTGGTAGGCGGCTATCTGTCCTACTCCTCTTCCTTTCGTTCCTTCTTCCCCTTCTTGATCACTTCCACAGTCATTGGCGGTGGTAAAATGGTAGCCGGCGATATTTTGGGGGCATCCTTCTTCGGTTTCTTCGACTCTCTATGCCGGTAATCTCGACGTCCCATAGTAACACCTCGTCGCGGTTCTCGGGCGTTGTCAACTAAAGTTTAGCAAATGGGGACTACCCTGTAAAGCTAATTCGCTCCAATGCAGAACGGGCGGCTTCGGTCTCGGCCATTCTTTTACTCTTGCCTGACCCCCTCCCCAGCACAGTATCACCAGCCCTTACCTCAACCGTAAACGTCCTGTCGTGGTCCGGCCCCACGGCTTCGACCACCTGATAGGCAGGTGTCAACTGCCACCTCGCCTGGGTAAACTCCTGAAGTTTTGACTTATAGTCAACCCAGACACCACCACGGGCTACCTCCGCCACTTCGGCGCCAAATAACCCCAGAACAAAGCCCCTGGTAGTCGCCAGACCCTGGTCAAGGTAAATAGCAGCGATCACCGCTTCCAGGACAGCCGCCAGATTGGTCGGCTTACGCCGCCCACCACATTCCAGCGCCCCCCACCCCACATAAAGATATTCGCCGAGTCCAATGGCGGGGGGAATACGGGCAAGGGAATACCGGCGCACTATGCTTGAGCGGAGCCGGGTCATTTCTCCTTCAGCAAGGTGGGGAAAGTCACGGTACAGCTTTTCAGCGATGATAAAACCCAGAATAGCGTCACCGAGGAACTCGAGCCTTTCGTTAGCGGTCGCCCCAAGGGCAAGGTTCTCATTAATGTAGGAGCTGTGAACCAGAGCCTGTTCCACCAGTGACAGGTCATTAAACGAGACACCCAGAATCTGCTGTAGAGCGGCCAAATCAACCAAAGCTATAATCCCCCCGCACATAACCATAAATGGTCAGGCTAGCGGTGTCAAATTGTACCCTGTTGCCCCAGACATGCCTAAATGGTATAATCTTGGTGCACTGGGGAATAGTCTAGTGGTAGGACGCCTGGCTCTGGACCAGGTAGGGTAGGTTCGAATCCTACTTCCCCAGCCAAGTCAGGTAATTTTACCTATTTCTTTAACAAGAGTACGCGAACTGTTCAGCAAGGCCGACAGCACTTTGGGAGACATCTTACCCCAGTGTATGATAGGGTTGAAGGTTTATATTGACAAAATAATAGTGAACATGTAATATCTCATTCGTTGGAGATAGATATGGCAAAGAAGAAAAAAGAGGATATTGAAATTGAAGAAATCGAAGCAGCAAAGTTACCTTTGTCACCATTACATTCCAATGTAGTAAGAGTAATAGCTCACTCTGACTTTGTGATGTTAGATTTCGGTTTTGTTGCTCCGAGCTATTGTGAACCATATCCCATGGAGGACAACCACGTTGCGCGTATTTGTTTGGAGTGGGAATCTGGTGAGTATCTCTTGGAGAGCTTGAAAGACGCTGTTGCTGACCGCAACAAGGGGCAGGAATCTAAGCGAAAACACAAAAGTAAGTGAGACTGGGTAGATGGTATTAACTACAGCCAAACCAAGCAATAAAGAGATTAGGGAAATAACCCAGCATTACGTTTTAAGACCGCATGGAACAAGTGTATCGAAGTTAGATTTCTTGTTGTTGAGCCGAAACGCTAGCTTCACTGAAATAGAGAAACATTTTGAGCGCGAATTTTACAAGCAAAATATCACATGGTATTTCTGGAATACTGCATCCATTCGCAAAAGGTTACCTGTATTTCTAACAGAACAAGCAGTATTTGACAAGATTAAAGATTTAGAAAAACTCGATAAGATCAGCACAAATATTCACATATCATATATCGGTCAAGATGCCATTGAAGCTTTATTAGGGGCGGAAGGGAAGAAAGTATTGGGGAAAACCCTTGTACTTATAGGCAACACCGCCAGAAGGTTGAAGTGGCCTATACGTAGACTTGAGATACAATATGTTAGCGATATTGAGGTTAAGGATTGGAATTATGTACTATTGGTGCTCTTTTTCGATTCCGACCTCGATGCTGCAGATAAGTATCTACATCTGTTATATGGAGAATTGGATAGTCTCGCTACAACCCTAACTTCCAAAGAACAGGATATATTACAAAGATTGATTTACTTCGATGTCGAAACAAACGCTATGGTATCCAGCTCTTAACCCCACCGATTACCTCAAAATTGCGGATGAACTTGCGTCTAGAAGTGAGTCATCTGCACTTAGAACAGCTGCAGACCGTGCCTATTATGCTGCCTTCCTAACCTGTCGTGACCGCCTCACTGAAAAGGATTACTTCACTCCAACCTACAGTTCAGATGACCATACCGACCTCACTAGTGCATTAAGGAGACCGGAGGTATTAGGCAATTACGGTAATGAGGAGCTTCGTCTTCGGCGGGCTAGAAACTGCGTCAACTACTTGACTGATGATGTAAGCTCTGCTACCAAAGATGCATACTCACTTGATTGGATGCTCACGACGGCTAGAGAAATAATAAATAGAGTGGAAGCATTACCACATCGCTCGCAAAAGGGCTAAACAATTCAGAATGAAATATTGTATTGCTGCAGAGATTTTGTAATCAGTTCTCGCAGCCTAGGCACTAAATCGGGTCGTAAAAAGTTCGATATATGTCCTAAGTGCCCAGCCATGCATTTTGGAAGCATGCCCAACTCTCCCTTGACAAGCAATAAGGCACTTGAAGTGCTTCCAGAGTCTCAGCTTGTTCAGTCATCATCTCCCATCCCCTCCTCCAGGGCTTGCTTCATCATCTTGAGGATGATTTCTTCATGGCCGGCGTGCTCCTCAACCGCCTGACAGAGATTATTAACCGCCTGCTGTATCTCTGATTTCTTCGATAGCAACTCCGGCTGGCTTAATCCTTCAAGTCTGGCGGTGGCGAGCATGGTCTTCGCGCTCTCAATCTGCCTGCCTATGTTATTGTGCTCGGCCAGGATAGCCCTCATCAGCAGCTCGCCGAACAGGGGGGCTAGAGCTTCTTTTTCGAAGGTAAAGTGATTCTTTAGACCCTGTTCAAGAAGGCCCATTGCCTGTTGCAACTGGTCTTGCTTGGCACTCAGCGCCTGTTTTGAACTCTGGGTCCAACCGGAGTACGCTTTCTGGAGGGTAAACAGGGCTTCAATGTCATTCACTGCATCTCCGGCAAGTCTCACATGCCCTCTAATGGCATGATGCTCCGCAATAGCTCTGGTGATGACTTCCAGGGCATCTGGCATGGTACACCTCCTTTTTTTATTTACCAGCAGGGCACTGAATTTTGACGGCAATAGATGAGAAAATTATAAAATGGGAGCCGAAAAAGTTGCAAAAATATAACATCCTGGGACGATAGGAGTTCAGGTATCTGTGCCAGGTCAAACAGTGAAACTCCTCAGATAGAAGGCTGGTCTATAATGTAGCCTGTTTTGGGAATGGTACGAATGACCGTGGGCTGGTTAGGGTCTCTTTCTATCTTGTACCTCAGCCGGCTGACCCAGGTGCGCAGTATCTGGACATCGTCCCGATACTCAGGGCCCCAGACCCGCCTCAGAAGCTCGTCGTAGAGCATGAGGCGTCCCACATTTTGGGCCAGCTCGCTGAGCAGAAGCCACTCGATTCGGGTCAAACGTATCTCTTCCCCCCGCACAACGACAAGGCGCTTGTCAAAATCAATAGTCAGGTCACCCAAGGAAAGCGGCTCATGGCCTTTCCGCTTCTCATCTGGCGCCAGGCGCCGCCTAACGGCCTCAATGCGGGCCACCAGCTCATCAGGGCTGAATGGCTTGGCCAGATAGTCATCGGCACCCAGCTCAAGACCCTTCACCTTGTCCGCATTCATTCCCTTAGCACTCAGGATGATAACCGGCACCGAGGAAAAAGTCCGGAGTTCTTTTAAAGCCTGAAAACCGTCCATTTTAGGCATTACCACATCAAGTACCACCAGGTCTGGCTCCTGTGCCTGCACTTGCTCCAGGGCCTCAAGCCCGCTACTAGCGGTCAGCACCTCGTAGCCTGTAGCTCTAAGCTTGGTGCTGAGGAAGCCGAGAATGCGCGCCTCATCATCAACCAGTAGTATACGGAATCGTTTCATTGCCATACCCCCCGTAACTGAGTCCCAATAATAGCGGTAAATGCGAGGATTTGTCAAAATTTTCTTGTAGCCAGCCAGTACCCCTTGATATACTGTCTGAGGAGTGACAAACCGATAAGCCAAACTCTGCTATAGATGGCTACAAGCACTCTATAATAGCAGGCTCCAGCAAATAGAGGAAACGAGGAGGGTGGCGCTGATGCGGGAAGAACTCAGGGAAACAGGTATCGGTATTATTGGTGATGCCCCCTGGGGTACCCACTTCTGTCAATTCTATCAGACCAAGCAGGATTTGATTGATATACTCGTCCCCTACTTCAAGGCCGGCCTTGAGAACAATGAATTCTGCATGTGGGTTACCTCAGAGCCCCTCAGGGTAGCCGAGGCACAAGAGGCCA
>CAZNSC010000078.1:0-14728 GCA_964575695.1 uncultured Dehalococcoidales bacterium | reverse complement strand
GAACAAGACAAAATGGTTTTCACTAGCAGCGAGCTTGGCGCTCATGCTCGCAATTGGCATTACCGGGTGTACCGCACCTACCTCAACACCCTCACCAACCCAGAATCCCACCCCAACAACCTCACCAACTCCGACAGTAACCCAGGCAAAAAGTCTGACCGGCGCCGGGGCTACCTTTCCCCAGCCCCTCTACACCAGGTGGTTCGCAGAGTACGCCACTCTTACCGGGGTTGAGATTAACTATAACGGGATCGGCTCCGGCGGCGGCATTAAAGCGATAACCGACGGTACCGTAGACTTTGGCGCCAGTGATGGCATCATGACCGACGCACAGGTGGCGGCGGCCGTAGCCGCCGGTGGTCCCATTCTTCACATACCTATGACCAGTGGTTCGGAGGCCATCATCTACAACCTGCAAGGCATAAGCTCGGGACAGATCAAACTTACCGGAGAAATCCTGGCGGATATCTACCTCGGAAAGATAACCAAGTGGAATGACCCGGCCATTACTGCGATTAACTCCGGGATCAATCTGCCCAACACGGACATCGCCGTAGTCCACCGCTCCGATGGTTCAGGCACGACCTTCATCTTTACCAATTATCTTTCCAAAGTAAGCTCTGAATGGAAGACCAAGGTCGGCAATGCCACCTCCGTGGAATGGCCAACCGGTATCGGCGGTGAGGGTAACGCCGGAGTAGCGGGCCAGGTAAAGCAAATACCCGGATCTATTGGTTACGTGGAGCTGGCTTATGCCGTTCAGAACAACCTGCCCTGGACGCTGCTCAAGAACGCCGCCGGTAACTATCTCGAGCCCAGCCTGGCGGGAACGACCAAAGCCGCCGAGGGTGTGACTCTACCCGACGACATGAAGGTGATGATTACCAACTCTAGCAATCCGGATGCCTATCCCATCGCCGGCTTCACCTGGATACTTGCCTTTGTCAACCAGAAAGACCAGGCAAAGGGACTTGCCCTGGTGAACATGCTCTGGTGGGCGGAACACGATGGGCAGCAATACGCTACATCACTCGATTACGGTCCTCTTTCGAGCGACGTGGTGTCCAAAGCCGAAGCCGAAATACTATCCATCAAGTACAATGGACAACCCCTGTTAAAACGGTAACAGTGAACCATATAGTGCGGTAAATGCAGGCTCAGCAGGCTTGCGTTTACCGCACAGTCCGGTCGAAAGAGAAATACTCACAACGATGAGGGTGGCACGAATGCAGTTGGCAAAAAGCATGAAAGGCGAAGAGTTCCACGGACACCGACGTTTCGGTGACAGAATCTTCGCCAATCTGACATTGTTTTTTGCTTTTGTGATAGTGGCAATCCTGATCGGCATGATTATCGCCCTCAACATAGACGCAATGCCGGCCGTCCGCAGGTTTGGCCTCGACTTCATCGGAGGGACGTCCTGGAATGCGGTCACCGGGCAATTCGGCGCATTGCCCGCGATATACGGGACACTTCTAAGCTCAGCTATCGGTCTTGTCATTGCCATTCCGATAAGCCTGGGGGCGGCGATATTCCTGGTCGAACTCGCGCCTAACTGGATACGCGGGGCTGGCTCTTTCCTTATCGAGATGCTGGCCGCCATACCGAGCGTTATTATTGGCTTATGGGGGTTATTTGTCCTGGTCCCGTTTATTAGAAGTCCGGTCGAAAAATGGCTGGGCGCCAATGCCGGCTTCCTACCTCTTTTCCAGGGACCGCCGTTCGGACTCGGTTTCCTTGCTGCCGGCATCATTCTCGCTATCATGGTCATCCCAATAATTACAGCCATGGGCAGGGATGTCATGCGGGCAGTTCCCGGCACTCAGCGCGAGGCGATGCTTGCATTGGGGGCCACACGCTGGGAGATGATACGACGGGCGGTACTTCCCTACTGCCGTTCAGGTCTTATAGGAGCAGTGATCCTGGGGCTTGGACGTGCCCTGGGCGAGACGATGGCGGTAACCATGGTCATTGGCAACAAGTACGTGATAACTCCTTCGCTCTTTTCTCCCGGTACCACTATCGCCAGCAAGATCGCGGGAGAGTTCGGAGAAGCTACCGGTGATGTCTTCATCGGCAGCCTGGTCGAACTTGCACTGGTGCTGTTCGCCGTGACATTGCTGGTCAACGTCATAGCACGCCTGCTGGTGTGGCGCATGACGTCTGTCAAGGCGATCCAGGAGTAATAGATGGCAGAGAATAGCTACCTGCGCAGAAAGTGGTTTAACAGGATGATGCTCGGGCTCAGCGGAATAGCAGCCGGCGTGGGCATCGCGATGCTGGCCCTGATCCTGGGATATACCCTGGCCCACGGGATCGCTTATCTCAATCTTGACCTTATTGCCAATACTGCTAAACCGGCCGGGGAGATTGGCGCGGGCATGCGCGATGAAATTATCGGAACCCTCATCCTGGTGGCTCTCGCTTCGGTACTGGCGCTGCCGGTGGGGCTGATGGCCGGCATCTGCCTGTCCGACTTTGCCAGCGTCAGGATAGCCTCCGGTGTTCGATTTGCCGCCGATATTCTGGCCGGTGTGCCATCGATAGTCGTCGGGGTGTTTGCGTACGCTATAGTAGTACGCCCGATGCATTCCTATTCAGCGCTAGCCGGAGGTGTCGCTCTGGCCATAATCATGATACCCATCGTCGCCCGCACGGCCGAAGAGTCCCTGAGACTGGTCCCCAACTCGATGCGGGAAGCGGCGCTGGCTCTGGGGATTACTCGCTGGCGCTCCGTGTTAGGAGTCGTTGTCCCGGGTGCACTCACGGGAATTATCACCGGAGTTATGCTCGCCATTGCCCGTATTGCCGGGGAGACCGCCCCGCTGCTCTTTACCGGTTTCGGCAGTTATTTCGGCTTTGAGAGTTTGCTCAAGCCGATTTCGGCGCTGCCACTTTCGATATACCGATACGCCCTGTCGGCATATGCCGACCAGAACCAACTGGCGTGGGCAGGTGCATTCTTACTGATAATGCTGGTACTTGGAATCAGCATAGTGGTACGGTGGATGAGCCGCCGAAGGGGGACATAAACTGCCGGAAGAATACCTCGAAAGGAAAAACTTATGGTAATGGTAAGTGATATGAATAGAATAAAGGCTGTCGGACTTGAAACCCATGCCCTGGTGGAAGCCGGTATTTTAGAAGTGAAGGACTTGAGTGCCTGGTATGGAAATACCCTGGCCGTCAAGAACGTCAGCCTTCGTATTTCAGCGCGGGCAATTACGGCAATAATTGGACCTTCAGGATGCGGTAAATCTACGTTTATCCGGTGTTTGAACCGTATGCATGAGGCTTCTAATGGAGGACGGGTCTCGGGGCATATCTTGTTGGATGGCCGTGATATCTACGACCGTAATGTAGATCCGGTTATCATTCGCCGCCGTATTGGCATGGTCTTTCAGAAACCGAGCCCGTTTCCAACCATGTCCATTTTCGATAATGTGGCCGCCGGCCTGCGGCTCACCCGATTTTGGAGCCGGCGTGGAGAACTGGATGAGGT
This sequence comes from uncultured Dehalococcoidales bacterium, assembly GCA_964575695.1. GTDB lineage: Bacteria > Chloroflexota > Dehalococcoidia > Dehalococcoidales > W111 > CAZNSC01. The sequence continues at coordinate 11,226 of CAZNSC010000078.1, read as the reverse complement.
GGTGGAACGAAGCCTGCGCCAGGCCGCTCTTTGGGAAGAGGTCAAAGATAAACTAAAAGAATCAGGCACCTCCCTTTCCGGCGGGCAGCAGCAAAGGCTCTGTATCGCCCGGGCGCTGGCCGTGGAACCTGAGATAATTCTCCTTGATGAGCCATGCAGCGCTCTGGACCCCGTAGCGACGCTTAAAATAGAGGACCTGATGAGAAACCTGGCCCAGGAATACACGATCGTCATTGTCACCCATAATATGCAGCAGGCGGCCCGAGTTTCCGATATGACCGCTTTTATGCTTATGGATAGTGACCGGGCAGGAATGCTCATCGAATATGGAGCCACAGCCGATCTATTCGCCAATCCGAAAGATAAGCGTACGGAAGACTATATTACCGGACGTTTTGGATAACTCTTGAGGAGGTCTCTTAAGATGGAAATCAGAACGGTTTTTCATAAAAAGTTACGGGAAATCCAAGATGATGTTCTGCTTATGGGAAGCATGGTCGAAAAAGCGATACTATCTTCCATCCAGGCGTTGAAAGAAAGAGATCTGGGCCTTGCGGAGCAGGTAATAGCTGATGACAAGAACATCAATAATAAGAGATTCGAGATAGAAAATAAATGCATCCAGCTTATCGTCACTCAACAGCCGATGGCCAGTGACATGAGGTTCATCATGGCCGTGGCCAATGTAATAACCGAACTCGAGAGAATAGGCGATTACGGCGAGGGTATCGCCAAGATCGTCATCATGATTGGTGACGAGCCTCCCCTTAAGCCACTGGTAACCATACCACGGATGGCAGAGAAGATGGTTGACATGCTGCATCGAAGTCTGGAGGCTTTCGTCAACCACGATGCGGATGCCGCGAGGCAAATAGTCAATGAGGACAATGAGGTGGATCACCTTTATGACGAGTTATACAGGGTGCTCATCAGCTTTATGCTGGAGGATCCCAAGACCATCACCCGAGCGACCCGGCTTATCTGGGTGTCTCACAATCTGGAGCGCGCTGCGGACCGGGTTACCAATATCTGTGAGCGTGTCGTTTTTACTGTCACCGGGAAGATGGAAGAGATCGGAGCGTCAAAATATTAATTTCATGCAGAAACAGCCATGAACAAAATACTCATCGTTGATGATGATAAGAACCTGCTCGAGGTTCTAAAATACAACCTGATAAATGAAGGTTACAATGTGCTTATCGCAGACAATGGCATCCAAGCAATTGAGGTAGCGCGATGTGAAAAGCCGGACCTGATTATACTGGATATCATGCTACCGGGGCTCGACGGCCTTGAGGCGTGCCGTATCCTGCGTAAGGAAATGGCGGTGCCTATCCTGATGCTCACGGCTAAAACCGGGGAGATCGATAAAGTAGTCGGCTTAGAAGTCGGTGCCGATGACTATATGACAAAACCGTTTAGTGTTAGAGAGCTTCTCGCTCGCCTCAGGGCGATGCTACGGCGCTCACACTGGTCGGAGCAAACATTGCTTCCTGAGGAAGAACAAGCACCGGTAATAATAAAAACAAATAGTCTTGAGATTGATACCATTGGCCACCGGGTTTCACGGCATGGAGTAGCATTGAGACTGAGTCCCAAGGAGTTTGAATTGCTATCGTTCCTGCTGCGTCATCCCGGTCAAGTTTTTAACCGCGAACGTCTTGTCGAAATGGTCTGGGGATACGATTACGAAGGCACCGCTCGAACCGTTGATGTACATATCCGGTCTTTAAGATGTAAAATCGAAGATAAGCCAGAACAGCCGCAACACCTGTTGACTGTCCATGGCTTCGGCTACAAGTTTGAAGGGTAGGTAACGCGTGGAAGATGCCGTCCTAATTCTGCTTATCCTGATTACCATCGCCAGCATCTCGATAACGCTATTCTTGCTGAGAAGGTCGATAGTTATCAGGAATGGCTTAGAGGTCCTTATAAGCACGGTCAGGAGGATGGCAGGAAGCAAAGACGGGCGGGAATACGAGATATCGCCAGGTGGCAGGCTTGAAGAATTAGGCGAGGCCTTAAAACTACTGGAAGTGAAACTTAAGACGTCAGCTGGCGACCTGAGTGCTGAAAGGGAAAGGGTGGCAGCAATCCTGTCTACCATGGGCGCGGGTGTTCTACTTCTGGATAGGGAAAGACGGGTGACCATGCTGAATAAGTCAGCCGAGAAATTACTCAAAGTCTCCAGTGAAAGCGCATCTGGCCGGCCGTTCATTAGCCTGATTCGCGATCACGAAATGGACGCTATAGTGAGAAGGTGTCTTGAAACGGCGCAGAAGCAGGCCGGCGTAGTGCAGTTGGCTGGGGGCAAGCAATATTTTGAATTGACTGCCACGCTTCTCAGCAGTGGCGTCATGGTACTGGTTCAGGACCTTACCAATATCAGGCGTCTTGAAAAGGTCCGCCAGGATTTCATTGCAAACATATCTCACGAGCTCCGCACGCCCATAGCATCGCTTAAAGCAATGGTAGAGACTCTCCAAAATGGTGCCGTCGCTGAAAGGAGTGTTGCGGATGACTTCCTGCAGAGAATGGAGGTCGAAACCGACAAGCTGGCGCAAATGGTCAACGAACTCAGTGAGCTGTCTCGTATTGAGAGCGGTGACTCTCCTCTTAAGCTCAAACCTTTAAATTTAACTGAATCAGTAAAGCGAGTTGCAGAAAGACTCCGACCGCAGGCAGAAAGAGCGCAGATTAGGTTGCATCTGGACATCTCCACTGGTTTGCCTCCGGTAATGGGCGATGAAGACAGGATCGAACAGGTTTTAGTCAACATTATTCACAATGCCGTCAAGTTTTCGCATGCAGGTGGTATGATAAACATTTCATCGCGAGTCGAGGGGGACAGCGTGCTGATATCGATAAATGATACTGGCGTCGGCATTCCTGCTGATGATGTGCCCCGTATTTTTGAACGTTTCTACAAGGTGGACAGAGCTCGCTCGGGTGGAGGCACGGGATTGGGACTGGCCATTGCTAAGCATATCGTTCAAGCTCACGGCGGCGATATCTGGGTGGAGAGCGAAGAAGGCAAAGGCTCAACATTCAGCTTTTCGCTGCCTATCGCTCATTCTTAACCAAGATTTAAACAAAAGATAAACATCCTCTAACAATTCCTTAACTGGGCCTTAAACCACACATGTTATCCTCAAAATAAAGAATTGAATAGAGAAGATATATGAACAGAACATTAGAAAAAGAAAAAAACGTTCAAGCGCCAACACAAAGTATGACCTACCGGAAGTATGAAGTTGACTCCGCGAAATGTAATGTCAAAATTGGGGAATCTGTTTCGCCGGAGACAATCATCGGCAGGCATTATGCAAGTGGCCAACCCGTTCGAGCAGGTATCTCCGGACAGATTGCCACCATCTATTTCAACCCGATGCATGATTCGCTGTTGATACTGGCCGTATCTCAATGTAGTAACTAGCAGGGAGATATTAATGAAAATAATGCCAATCATCCTGGCCGGAGGAAAAGGCAAACGAATGGGAAGACTATGCCACCAGCGGCCGAAGCCATCCTTACCATTCTTCGGCGAATATCGTGTTATTGATTTCAGCCTGAGTAATTGCATAAACTCCGGGATGACAAATATTCTCGTTTTAACGGATTACCTGCACTCTTACCTGGGTAACTACCTGGATGCTTGGCGCTCTATGCATTTGCGAGAGAGGGGCTTTCATATCGTTAAACCGCGGATAGATCACTACCGGGGCACAGCAGACGCGGTGTACAAGAATCTTGCATACTTGGAGAACTCCAACATTGAGAAAGTGTTGGTGCTGGCAGCAGACCACGTATACAAGATGGATTATCGGGATATGCTTAATTTTCATGAGCAAGCCAATGCTGACGTTACCGTAGGCGTAGCCCCGGTAGATTCGGAGCGTGCTTCGCATTTCGGAATCGTCGAAACGGATAAGGATGGTAGAATCACCGGTTTTGTCGAGAAACCATCAGTCCCGCCAAGCAACCTGGCATCGATGGGCATATATCTATTCAATAAAGAGTTCCTGGTCAAGCATCTGAAAGCGGATGCTGCCAATGCGGTTTCGTCTCATGACTTCGGCTATGACATTGTCCCCAAAATAGTGACGAATAATAATGCCTTTGCCTACAGATTCGATGGCTATTGGCAGGATATTGGAACACCTCAAGCATATCTGGAGGCGAACCTGGAGCTCGCCTCCGACCAGCCTCCAATCAATCTCAATAGTGGTTGGCCAATACTGACTACCGGTAACCTGAGAGTGATGCTGATAAACGAAGATCATGGTTGGGTGTCTGACAGCCTTATCGCCGATGGCTGCTCTATTAAAGGAAAAGTGGAGAAATCGGTCCTTTCGTCTGGTGTGCGCATAGCCAAAGGTGCCGTGGTCAGGAACTCGGTGCTCATGCGCAATGTCAGCATAGGGCCGGGTAGCCTGGTCGAACGTGCGATTGTGGATGAAGGCGTCGTAATCGGAGAATCATGTAAGATAGGCCAGTCCGCAAACGGCGTGACCGTGCTGGAAAAAGGTGCCACGGTTTCTTCCTTTACCTGCCATGGATACCATCAGGTGGATAGGCTGGAAGTGAAGGACAGACCTTTACCGATTTATGTTTAGCCGATATACGGCTAAAGTTGAGAGTCGCAAGGAATGAAATGTCTGGTATTTGTCAGGTTTCAGAAGGGAGGTTCGTTACCGCCTGAGGAGTTTTTCCAGCGGATTAACGCCGAGTGGAGCTGCATTGAAGATGGAAATTCATTACAAGAGAAGGAAAGCCCGAAGAGAATGGTTCATATCCAGGGACCCAGGTCCGGCATATGCATTGCCGATTATGAGTCAATCGAGCAACTGACAATAGACTTGGCAATCATGCCCGGGGCGGGTATCTCGAATGTTGAGGTAATGCCAATATCAGAAGAGCCAGATTATCTACAGCGGTCGCTTGATTCAAATCTACCACCAAGGAGGAGCAAGTGGCAGTAAGGACAAAACAGGATGCCTACCAGATTCTCGCGGACGTAACCGGCGACAAGCAATTCTTCTGTTATGACGGCTGTGTGGCCAAGAATCTAATCGAGTTATCTGATTCTTTCAGTGGAATGACACAGGATGTCTTTAAACATCATGTTACTGATGAGAAAAACGATTTCAGTAAGTGGGCCAGCGATGTTCTGGGAGACCCAAAGTTGGCAAACGATCTTTTGCACGTGGTGAGTCCTGCTGAGGCAGAAAGAGTAACAAGAGCCAGGATACGCTGGCTTCGCTCGAAGTCATGATGGCCTTCAGGGTCAGACTCGTATATATGAGGAGGAACGGATGAGTAAAATAAAGATACTTTTTTTATGTACATCGAATTCTGCCAGAAGCCAGATGGCTGAAGCTTTCCTGAGGCATTACGCGGGAGATAGATACGAAGTCTATAGCGCCGGCCTGGAGCCTAAAGAGATTCACCCCTTAACTAAAGAGGTAATGGCCGAGATCGGTTTTGACATTAGCCAACAGTATTCCAAGGCGCTCAAAGATTTCATGGGCAAAGTGCACTTCGGGTTTCTTATCACCGTCTGCAATGAAGCAGATGAAAAATGTCCGAGAACATTCCCAGGAATGGGGATAAGGTTGCACTGGAGTTTTGAAGACCCGGTCCGCTTTGTCGGGACAGAAGAGGAAAAGCTGGGCAAGTTCCGGGAGATTCGCGACGAGATCAGGAAGACAGTTGAAGCTTGGGTGGACAGTCAGGCTCAGAGTAAAACAAGCTAAACCAGCGGGCTCGCCGATTCAATTCTTGCTACTATCATCACTTGGACAGGGTCAGTTCCAATTCGTTAAGCAGCCTCTCCACCCGTAACTTAACTTCATCCCTGATTCGCCTGACTTCTTCGATAGGCTTATCCTTAGGATCATCCAGCTCCCAGTCCTCCGTCTCGAGGAAACCTGCCGGGCATACCGCCCCGGCGTCGGCACCACAGCCCATGGTAATCATCTTATCCGCCTCCTCCACCAAATCCATTGTCAGTGCTTTGGGCTTGTTGGCGCTGATATCTATACCCACCTCCCTCATTGCCTCGATCACCGTGGGATTCACTCTATCGGCGGGTTGCGTACCTGCCGAAAGCCCCTTCGCTCTGCCTCCAGCGAGCTGATTAAAAAAGGCTTCAGCCATTTGGCTGCGACCTGAGTTGTGAACGCAAACGAATAATATCGTTTTCAATGTCCTGTTTTATCCTTCCAGTTTGTATCCCGAGCCCCTTACGGTAACCAGACGCTTCGGATTTGCGGGGTCTCCCTCGATTTTCTGCCGGAGCCAGTGCATATGTACGTCTACGGTTCTTGTGTCACCACCGTACTCGTAGCCCCATACCCTTTCTAATAATTGGTCTCTGCTGAAGACAAATCCCTTGTTTTGGGCGAGAAAGGCCAGCAAATCAAACTCCTTTGGCGAGAGTTCCAGATTTGAAGTTCCAAGAAACACTTGGTGACGGGCGATATCTATCTCCAGGTCATCTATTCTTATTGACCGTTGAGTTAGGGGTTCAGATTTAGTCATTTCGGCCCGACGAAGCATAGCTCTCACTCTGGCAAGCAGTTCTCTCATGCTAAACGGTTTAGTCATGTAGTCGTCTGCACCAATTTCCAGACCAACTACCTTATCCACTTCCTCTGTCTTTGCGGTTAGCATCAAAATGGGTACCGCCATATCCTTTCGTAAAATCCGGCATACCTCGAGGCCACTTAGCTTGGGCAGCATTAAATCAAGTATTACTAAGCCTGGCTTTTCTTGGCGGGCAACGTCCAATGCTTCAGCTCCATCAGAAGCAGTCACAACTTCGTATCCCTCATGACAGAGGTTGTATTTAAGCGTTGCTAATAGATTTTGGTCGTCTTCAACAAGAAGAATCTTGGTTTTACCCATCAGAACTCCCACCACAAGTATAAAACCAGCAATGTAGTCATGGCAAATATGTAGGAGGGCACTAATTTTATCCCTGTTTCTTTATCTATTTTTTGTTGTTCTTACCAGAGGGAGTGGGGGTGATTTTATAGATTCCTAATAAATCAAGCCCTATATTGACGCCTCCAAAGCTTCCGGTTAAACTGATTTTTGGGAGATGGGAGTTACCGAGATTGAGGAGCGGCAGCTGCCTCGCGTACTCTGGGTACTAACATCTCCCCCAGTTTCTTTCGTAACCCCGGGTTCCCGATCGGCTGGCGGCGGCGCCTTTCCTTGCGTATCTCTTCAGGCACCTGGTATTTTGCCAGGATTAATTTCTTTGCTTGTTCATGGCTCATCGGCGTACCATCGATATCTCGAATCTCGTATGGCTTATTATCCCTCAATACGGCTAATACCCTGGCCGACATGTGACTCATGACCGCGCCCATAGCTTGCATATGATTTTTGCCATTATGTACCATCTCCCGATAGTAGACGCAGGCGAGCTGGGGATCATGATTGCGCCCTATGTAACCTGCCTGGAAAAGGGCCCACCTCATGATGGCAGGACCAGCCTTGGTCATGCTTAAGCCCTTTGATTCCGAGTTTGATGATTGATTTGCTCCAGGCACAATTCCGCAGTAGTTGGAGAAAGAAGACTGACTTCGAAACCGTGATGGATCTCCCACCGTGGACAGGAAAATGGGAGCGGTGTGAGGGCCAACGCCAGGTATGGTCCGGAGGTTGTCGGAGGGGTGGAGTTCCTGGTAAAGTTTCTCAATGCGTTTTGCGATGGCCGCGGACTCAGCCTCTTCAATCTCCATCAGCCGTAGTTCCCTGGCTATCTCATCCTGAAGAGCTATGAAGAAGTCATTATCTACCATGCCGACGGAGCTGGAAGCCAGGTACAGCATCGCCGCTTCCTTGCAGGCCAGGTAGACCGCGTGGCTCTCTTCAGCCGGATCAAGCTTGCTGTGTTTTCTTGCTTTGACCAAAAAGGTATGAAGAGCTTTTTCGCCGTAACGGACCACGGTTAAAGGATTCAAGCGGGAGCGGATAAATGCTCTCGTGTGAGCTGACCAGGGATCTGAAAATGCCGCTCGGATATTCGGGAGATATCCGTCGACGATGGACCCGATTCGTTTCTTATGGCCGGCGATCTCATTTTCCAGTCGTTTCCTCTGGCGGGCAAGACGCTGAATGGCATATAGTTTGGCTGGGGGAAAGTAGATTTCTTCCAGTTTTTCAGGATCGATGAAGGGCATCTTGGCCAGGGTGAGAGAATCGATTTTATCACTCTTCGATGATCGATTCAGGTACCTTCGCAAGGCAACCACCTTCTGCGCCTGGACTCTCACCAGATAGGAATCAGGATGCCTGGATTTGAGATAGACTGCTACCAGGAGCCAGGCTAAACCGGTGGGCTCGAATACAATGACAGGATTGGAATCGCCAGTGAAAATACGCTCTTCCAGCTTCGCCAGCCCCATTCTCGAAGTATCGAAGCTGAAGCCGTCACATATCTGGGCCTTTTCATCGAGGCACCTAACTTTGTGTTCACCCTCACCAGCCAGGTCGATGCCCACACTTTTGATCATAAACCCTCCATTAATCAGATTTCAGGCTCCGCGGTAACGAGCCGGCATCCCTCCCCCACGCTCGTTTGATTCCGGGGCTATCTCTGCGATACCCCATTTTCCTAAATCGGGACTATCGAGGGCCGGCAGGCAATCTATTTTACGGGACAGTCTCAAGCTTCCCAGCTATTTCTTCACCTCACCGGAGCCTTAGCCCCATCTTACACAGAGGCGAAGTGGAATTCTATCGCAATTGAACTTCCCAGCTAGTTCTGCACCTCGCCGGACTCCCCATCTGTTTCTACACCTCACCGGCCGAGGTGGCTTCAATCTTCCCAGCGCGTTCTTCACCCCGCCGGCGTGTCCCCTCTCACATAGTTCTTGCATTTTCACAATTTGTTTTACCTGCATAATCTCCCGCCCCCTATTGTAAAACGAGCTAGTTCTGGATATATCTCAATTTGTATTTTTGTTACAGAATGAAGCTAGAAACATACAAAAACGCACCTTAACAACTGAATACGGTCAAGCCTGAACCTGGACGCTTGCCCCAGGAATAAACATAAAGGGGGTCAAGCGTGGTTACAAGCGTAGTAGCACCAAACGGCGGTCAGGACAATCCGCAAGGGCATTGTAGCCGATGCGGAAAAATATGGACACTAATGGAGAGGCAGGGCGTTTGTCCCTGGTGTGGACGCTCCGCAAGCTGTCAGACCAACGGAACAAAGCCCCGCCATACCAAGTCTAGCGGAAGGCAAAGGCAAAGACAAGCCAACGGCAACGGTCATAACGGCTATGACCACCTGGAAGGCGAATGGCTTACCTATTATAGGGTAGCTTCCCGATTTGCTCACAAGGCAAAGGCAGAGGACACCCAGGACTTACTCCACGACATCATACTCACCCTTGCCGTAGCCGAGCGGAATAACGGTCATAAGCCGTTTACCGAAGCCGTCATGTATCGGATAGCCAGCCGAGCACAAGCCGACTACTGGTTTAAGCATTACAAGCTCACGATGGGTCTGGACTGTGGACACTGTAGCCAGGCACAACGGCGAAAGTGTAAAGAGGATTGGCTTTACGGCGAATGTCCCAAAGCCATCAAGCTGGAGAGCCTGAATAAACCTGTCATAGATGGTGAAGGCAACACAACCGAACTGGGGGAACTGATAGCCGATGACAAGGCTCTTGAACTTGACGCCTGGGTAAGCAATAGCACCTGGGAGATTGGCTATCCTAAACGCCTGGTGGCGATAGCCTACAAGCTCAAGGCGGGAATACCACTTGCCAACTATGACATGGTTTGCCTAACCCGATACCGAAAACGAGAGCAAAAAAAGCTGTTTCAGTGATAAGGTTTTAAGCCCTTTTCGGAGACTTATATAGTGGCAGCACGTTTAGGCTAGCGTATCGCAGCTAGACGCAAGCTGACTACTAGGTGAAGCTGGCAGATTTGCCCACTAGCCAGATAGCCAAAAGGGGGTTGTTTTTTGGAACAACTGAATATCGTGGGCAAGCGTTCAGGCAACGGCTTCGTAGCTCACAAGGCTATGCTGGTAAACGCCCTGAGTCGGGCATTGGCTGAGAGGTTAATGCTTCTGGACTTCACCATAGGGCGTAAAGGCTTTTTAGGCTACCTGAAGGCTCTGGCAGGTTCTAACGTGGTTAAAGTAGTGCCTGCTCACGTTGACGCTAGCGGGACGCAGGTCAACGGACACAAGGGACTTAAGGTGGTTTGCGGAAGTAATACCAGCTATCTTGACGACCTGGCATGGGTAGGTGATAAAACACCGCTAACCCTTGCCGATGTAAGGATAAGCCCGAATAACACCGTCAAGCCCAATGTCGGAAGTCTGGAGCTAGCGGAAGCACTGACCAGGGTGCTGACCTTTACCGCCAAAGAGGACAACAGACCTGTTTTACAGTGTGTCCTGTTGAAGGCGGGGGAAGGTAAGCTCAAGCTGGTTAGTGCCGATGGTTTCAGACTGGCGGTAGTAACTCTTGACTATGACGGGGAAGGGCAAGTCCTGATAAACCGTGATGAGCTTATGGGGGTAGCCAATGCCCTGCGAAAGGCAAGGCGGGTAAACCTGAGCTTTGAGGCAAGCGGGGAAAGTCTTGACGGTATGAGCCTCATAATTGACACCGAGGCAATCCGCTACAAATGGCGGGGTGCTGACGGCACGTTTCCCGACTATGAGAAGCTCATGCCAACCGAGGCGAACACCGTAGCCCACCTGGACACCGTAGAGGCGGGCAAGGCGATTAGCTCGCTGAAAGTCCTTGCCGATAGCAAGTCCTACCCGATAGACCTCACCCTTGATAACGGTTGCGTGGTGATGTCCAGTCCCGATGATAAGGGACAGGTTAGCATACCAGCCGATATTGAGGGCAATCCTGTGAGGGTAAGGATAGACGGCGGTTACCTCACGGAAGCTCTGAAAGCCTGTGGCGGTATGGTGGACTTCAAGCTCACCGATGGCAAGTCGCCAGTCCTGTTTACCGTTGACGGTTACCAGCTTGTGGTCATGCCCATGCTGACAGCTGAAGCGAAGGCGGGGGACAAGGCGGAAGCCGAAGCCAAGCCAGAAGCGGAAGCAGGCGGGGACACCGAGCCAGGGGAAGCCGAGGCAACCGAGCCAGAGCCAGAAGCGGAAGCCGAGAAAGCCCAAGCGGTAGCCGAAGCGGAAGCGGTTGTCAAAGCCGAGAAGCCGAAGCG
>CAZNSC010000077.1:0-14838 GCA_964575695.1 uncultured Dehalococcoidales bacterium | reverse complement strand
TCTCTGGACCTCCCACGGGAGTTTCCCCACCAACACCCCCGGCTGGTGGGGCGGAGCTCACCCGTTTTGCATTCTGGACTGGACAGTAGTTCATAACGGCGAAATTTCGTCCTACGGCATAAACCGGCGCTATCTGGAGCAGGCGGGCTACCACTGCACCATGCAGACCGACACGGAGGTAGTGGCTTATGCCGTTGACCTGCTGATGCGTAAGCACAATCTGCCGATAGAGATAGTGTCTGAGATATTGGCCCCTCCCTTCTGGAATGATATTGAGCGCCGCCCGCTGGGAGAGCAAAAGCTGCTGCGGACTCTACGGCAGGTATATGGCAGTTTGCTCTTGAACGGGCCGTTCACGGTCATTATTGCCCATCACGGCGAGATGATCGGGCTTACCGATCGCATCAGGCTGCGCCCCCTTACGGTTGGGGCAAAGGGTGATGTGCTCTACCTTTCGTCGGAGGAGTCGGCTATCCGTCTGATTTGTCCTGACCTGGATAGAGCCTGGATTCCTGTGGGTGGCGAGGCTATTGTGGGCAGGCTCAAGGCACCGCTACAGCTACAGCCGATAGCTGCCGGGGGAACAGTGTAGGATGCTGACTAAAAGAATTATTCCCTGCCTTGATGTGAAAGGCGGCCGGGTGGTAAAAGGCACAAGCTTTATTGAGTTACGTGACGCCGGTGGCCCGGTAGAGCTTGCCCGCTTCTACTATCAGGAAGGGGCTGATGAGCTTGTCTTTCTGGATATAACCGCTACCCCAGAGGGGCGGGATACCATGGTGGATGTGGTTGAGCACATCTCCGAGGAGGTGTTCATGCCGCTTACCGTGGGTGGCGGGCTGCGCAGCAGCCGCGATATGCGGCGCATGCTGAAGGCAGGGGCAGACAAGGTCTCGATAAATACGGCGGCGGTGCTTAACCCCGACCTGATTAGGGAAGGCGCCACTAAATTCGGCAGTCAGTGCATTGTGGTCGCTATAGATGCCAAGCGGGCAGAGAGCAGCCGGGAACCGCGGTGGGAGGTCTACATCTACAGCGGGCAGAGGCCGACCGGGATTGATGCTCTCGCCTGGGCAAGGCAGGTGGTATCGCTGGGGGCGGGGGAGCTCTTGCTTACCAGCATGGATGCCGACGGTCATCGGGCGGGATATGATATTGAGCTTACCCGCGCCGTCTCTGAGGCGGTGACCGTTCCGGTTATTGCCAGTGGTGGTGCCGGCACGCCTGAAGACCTCTATCAGGCTCTGGTTGCGGGTAAGGCGGACGCCGTTCTTGCCGCCGGCATCTTCCATTACGGAGTTTGCTCAGTTCGTGAGACTAAGGAATACCTGGCAAAAAAAGGGATACCGATACGAATCTAGAGAGAATGGCAGATGAAGACCTATTTACCGTCTAAGTTTTTGGTGGAGCGAGACCGGGCACGGTGCATTCAGTGCCAGGTTTGTGTCAACCAGTGCACCTTCGGTGTTCACTACTATGACGTCGAGGACGATGAGGTGAGGAGTCATGAAGAGAACTGCGTTGGCTGCCATCGCTGCGTCATCTTTTGCCCCACTCGGGCTTTGAACATCAGGGGAACTCCGTTGGACTACCGGGAGAACTATAACTGGCGCCCGGAGGTTATCGAGGACATCATCAAGCAGGCGGAGACGGGAGGTATGCTCCTCACCGGCATGGGCAATGATAAAGGCCAGCGTATCTACTGGGACTATCTGGTCTTGAATGCCAGCCAGGTGACCAACCCCTCTATTGACCCGCTGCGTGAGCCGATGGAGCTTACCACCTATCTTGGGCGAAAACCTGATTATGTGGAGGTCGCTCCGGACCGCAGTCTGGAGACGGAGCTTGCTCCCCAGGTCAGGCTGGAAGTCCCGGTCATGTTTGCGGCCATGTCCTACGGGGCGGTGAGTCTCAATGTCCATGAGTCTCTGGCCCGGGCGGCTACCGAGATGGGCACACTGTGGAATACCGGGGAGGGGGGGCTCCACCCCAAGCTATATCGGTATGGAGATAACACCATTGTCCAGGTGGCCTCGGGACGCTTCGGTGTCCACACCGAGTATCTCGACGTTGCCCGGGTGGTCGAGATCAAGATTGGTCAGGGAGCCAAGCCGGGCATTGGGGGGCACCTTCCGGGAGAGAAGGTGAGCGCCGAGGTATCCATGACCCGGATGATCCCCCGGGGGACAGATGCCTTATCCCCGGCACCGCAGCACGATATTTACTCCATCGAGGACCTGTCCCAGCTCATTTACGCCCTGAAGGAAGCAACCAACTATACCAAGCCGGTATCCGTAAAAATAGCCGCTGTCCATAATTCAGCCGCCATTGCCAGCGGTATGGTGCGGGCTGGTGCCGATATCATTGTTCTTGACGGGTTGCGGGGGGCAACGGGGGCGGCGCCCAAGATTATTCGTGATAATGTCGGCATCCCTATCGAGCTGGCTCTGGCCTCGGTGGATAGCCGTCTTCGACAGGAGGGTATCCGCAACCGGGCCTCGATTGTCGTTTCCGGTGGCATAAGAAATAGTGGCGATGTGGCTAAGGCAATCGCCCTCGGTGCGGATGCGGTGTATATCGGCACGGCGGCATTAATCGCCCTGGGCTGCGCCGTCTGCCAGCAGTGTCATACTGGCAAGTGTGCCTGGGGTATCTGTACTACTGACCTTGCCCTGACCAAGAGGGTTAACCCTGACATTGGTGCCCGGCGGCTGGCTAACCTCCTTCGTGGCTGGAGCCTGGAGCTTAAGGATATTCTGGGCGGGATGGGTGTTAATGCCCTGGAAAGCCTGCGCGGCAACCGCCTGCACCTGAGGGGAGTTGGGCTTAGTGATACCGAGCTGGAAATCCTGGGAGTCAGGGCGGCAGGGAGCTGAGATGGCAGGTAAAGAGACGGATCGGGTAGCCAAAATAGATGCCAGCGGTGTTTACTATCGGGAGCTCAACGCTCGGCTGAGAGAGCTGGTTACGAGTAATGTCCGGAAGGTTGAGCTCCATAATGTCTACGGGCAGAGATATATTGGCACGGACCTGGACAAGCCGGTAGAGATTGAGATATTCGGGACACCGGGCAATGACCTGGGGGCATTTATGGACGGACCGAGGATTATAGTACATGGTAATGCTCAGGATGGCTGTGGCAACACCATGAATAGTGGGGAGATAGTCGTTCATGGTCATGCCGGAGACATTACCGGTTTGGCCGCCAGAGGGGGCAGAATATTTGTCCGGGATAGCGTCGGCTACCGGGCGGGGATACATATGAAGGAATACGGGGATAAGAAGCCGGTTGTGGTCGTTGGCGGCACCGCCCAGGACTTCCTCGGCGAGTATATGGCGGGCGGTATCCTGGTTTTGCTCGGTCTCAATCTCAATGAAGGGGAAAAGCATAGTGCCAATTTTATCGGCACCGGAATGCACGGGGGTGTGATTTACCTGAGGGGAAGCATCGAGGATTATCAACTGGGCAAAGAGGTTGGCCTTGCCGGGCTGGAGGAGGCTGACCACCAGGTTTTGAACAAGCTCGTCGGCGAGTTTGCCGCCTGTTTCGGCTACGATGTCAGCGAGATATTGAACTGCAACTTTACCAAGCTCTTCCCCCGCTGGCTCCGGCCCTACGGCAGACTCTACACCTACTGAGAGTGGGGAGGTCGAGCACTCCTGGGGTAATGTGGCTATGTCGAGCGTGGTCATAATAGTTGACAAGGGTGAGGGGATTGAGGAGCTGCATTCGGGGCTTTCCCGGATGGGCTTTACCTGCTTGCTTGCCGGTGATGAGGAGGTAGCAATCAGGCAGGTCGCTGAGCAGGCCTCCGATCTGGTGATACTGCCCATGAATGGCCAGGCAACAACCGTATGGGAGCTGTCCCGGATGATGAAGCTGGGTAAGCCGTCGCCGGTTATTGCCCTGGTCAATAGGGAGGCGCTTGACAGCCCTGATGTTGACCTGAATACGGATGATTTTGTTGTCCAGCCCTGTGATGTAAGAGAACTGGCGCTCAGGGCAAGAAGACTCTTGCAGCGGAACAACGGGGATGCCAGTGAGTTAATCAGATGCGGTGACCTGGTAATAGACCTCGCCAGGTGTGAGGTGACTGTGGGCGGCCGGCCGGTGGTGCTGACCTTCAGAGAGTACGAGCTGCTCAGGTTCCTGGCAAAGAATAGGGGTCGCGTTTATACCCGTGAAGCGCTGCTTAACAAAGTGTGGGGCTATGACTACTATGGCGGCGACCGGACTGTGGATGTCCACATGAGGAGGCTAAGGAGTAAGGTTGAAGACTCGGACCATACCTTTATTGAGACGGTAAGAAATATCGGTTATCGGTTTAGGCGGTAACAATAACCATGTCTTCTGCATTTTTGTAACACGAACTTAACCCGCCTGAAATCTGCTGGAAACAATGATGCGTTATACTGAAACTGATAGCATCTAGGTGTGGGAGGGTTGAGATGTCAGTTAATACGGGCGATACGGCTTGGATTTTGGTCTCGTCAGCGCTGGTTATGTTAATGACGCCCGGCGTCGCTCTATTCTACGGCGGTATGGTGAGGAGGAAAAATGTTCTCTCCACCATTATGATGAGCTTTGCCGTTCTGGCTCTGGTTGGTCTGCTGTGGGTGCTGTATGGCTACAGTCTGAGCTTCGGTGCTGATAGAGCGGGCATTATCGGCGGGTTTGACTTCGTTGGTCTCAGTCAGGTAGGACAGGAGCCGTCGCCTGTCTATGCCACCACAGTGCCTCACCTGGCCTTCATGGTGTTTCAGGCCATGTTTGCCGTCATCACCGTAGCCCTGATCACGGGGGCGGTTGTGGAGCGTATGAAATTCAGTGCTCTCCTCCTGTTTTCTGTTTTGTGGTTGACCTTTGTCTATTGCCCGGTGGCACATTGGGTGTGGGGGGCGGGTGGCTGGCTGGGCAGGTTAGGTGCCCTTGATTTTGCGGGCGGTACTGTGGTTCACATAACCGCGGGCATATCAGCCTTGGCCTTAGCACGGCTGCTTGGTCCCCGTAAGGGCTTTATGAATGGAGATCTGATGGCGCCGCACAACATTCCCATGGTAGCGCTCGGTGCCGGGTTGCTCTGGTTCGGCTGGTTCGGTTTTAACGCTGGCAGTGCTCTCGCTGCCGGGGGGCTGGCGGCCAATGCCTTTGTGGCTACCAATACCTCAGCCGCCGCCGCCGCCTTTACCTGGATGGTGCTCAGCTGGACTTACCGACGCCCCACGCTTCTGGGTATCGCCACCGGGGCTGTCGCCGGACTGGTGGCAATCACTCCGGCGGCGGGCTTTGTGACACCACTGATGGGAATACCAATTGGTGCCGGGGCGGCAGTAATATGCTATTATTGTATGGTCTTCAGGATGAAGTGGGGCATAGACGAGTCCCTGGATGTATGGGCAGTCCACGGCATGGGAGGCACCTGGGGTGCTCTGGCGACCGGGATTTTCGCCAGCGTGGCGGTTAATGCGGCGGGGGCCGACGGCTTGCTTCTGGGGAATGTGCTACAATTTGTTAGGCAGTTCGTTGGTGTGGCCGCGGTCTGGGCCTTTGCCTTTGGCGCTACCTGGGTTCTGGGTAAGTTGGTTGATGTCACCTTGGGGCTGAGAGTCAGCGGGGTAGAGGAAACAGTGGGACTGGATATATCGCAGCACGGCGAGAGGGCTTACGGGGGTGTGCTGCGATGAAAAAGATAGAGGCGATTATCAGGGAAGAAAAACTGGAGGCCGTCAAAAGGGGCCTTGATGAAAGCGGTTATTTTGGCATGACAATTAGTGAAGTCAGCGGCAGAGGAAGGCAAAAGGGAGTTCCCTTGCAGTGGCGGGTGGGGGAATACAGGGTGGACTTGTTGCCCAAGCTCAAGCTTGAGCTTGTTGTCCTGGATGAAGATGTGGCCAAAACACTAAACATAATTACTCGAAACGCCAGGACGGGTGAGATGGGGGACGGCAAAATATTCGTCCTGCCGGTGGACAATGCAGTGCGCGTCAGGACCGGCGAGGAAGGCGAAAACGCAATCTGAAGAATCTAAACCAAAGAGGAGGTAAAAATGGCAAACAGGAGCCGGGAAGAGGGCAAGGAATATGTCCTCAAAATGGTCAAGGAGCATGATGTCAAGTTCATAAGGCTGTGGTTCACCGATATCTTGGGCTTTTTGAAGAGCTTTACGATAACTGTCGAGGAGCTTGAGGGTGCCTTGGAGGAGGGGATGGGGTTTGATGGCTCTTCAATTGAGGGCTTTGCCCGTATCGATGAAAGTGATATGGTGGCTCTGCCCGACCCCGATACCTTTCAGCTGCTTCCCTGGAGACCCCGGGAGCACCGTGCCGTCGCCCGGATGTTCTGTGACATTTTGAAGCCGGGCGGCGAACCCTTCGAAGGCGACCCGAGGTATGTTTTAAAGAGAAACCTGAAGCGGGCGGCAGATATGGGCTACACCTTTTACGTGGGGCCGGAGCTGGAGTACTTCTACTTTCAAGATTCTAACGGTACTGTGCCCCTGGACCAGGGGGGCTATTTTGATATGACTCCCCTAGATGCTGCCACTGAGCTGAGGCGAGATACGGTTCTGGCTCTGGAGGAGATGGGTATCGGGGTTGAGTATTCCCATCACGAAGTGGCTACCAGCCAGCATGAAATAGACATGCGGTATACCGATGCCCTGACCATGGCTGATAACGTGATGACATACCGCCTGGTGGTCAAGCAAATAGCCCTGAAGAACGGTGTCTATGCTACCTTTATGCCCAAGCCGGTTTTTGGCATCAATGGCAGCGGTATGCATGTGCACCAGTCGCTGTTTAAGGGTGAACGGAATGCCTTCTTTGACGAAAAGGATGGGTATCACCTGTCCAAGGTAGCCAGGGGCTATATAGCTGGGCTGCTGAGGCATGCTCCTGAGCTTACCTCCGTCACCAGCCAGTGGGTCAACTCCTACAAGCGTCTGGTTCCTGGCTACGAAGCGCCGGTGTACCTTTCCTGGGCGCGGCGGAACCGGTCTGACTTGATCCGGGTCCCGGAGTACAGGCCGGGAAGAGAAAATGCGACCAGGATTGAATTCAGGTCCCCCGACCCTGCCTGCAATCCCTATCTCGCCTTCAGCGTCATGCTGGTGGCCGGGTTGGAGGGGATCGAGAAGGGATATGAAGTTCCCGCCCCGGTGGAGGAAAATGTCTACGAGATGAGTGAGGAGGAGAGGCAAAGAAGGGGAATAGGCACCCTGCCCGCCAGCCTGATGGAGGCTATCCAGCTCACGGAGAAGAGTGAGGTGGTAGGAAGGGCTCTTGGCAACCATGTCTTCGGGGCTTTCATCAAGAACAAGAAGATTGAGTGGGACCAGTACCGGGTTCAAGTGTCCGGGTATGAGATTGGCAGATACTTGCCGATCTTGTGAGTCGAATGCGGTTCCGCTATGTCTGGAGGGGTTAGCATGCGCCGGCTGCGGATTGGCATGGCTCAGATTAACACAACCGTAGGCGATTTCGCCGGTAATACACGGAAGATTCTGGGGGCAATTGCCGAAGCCCGGTCATTAGGTGTTGACCTTCTTACCTTTCCCGAGCTTGCTATCTGTGGCTATCCACCGGAGGACCTTTTGCTTAAGCCACAGTTCATCACGGAGAACCTGCGTTCCCGGGACAAGGTAGTTGACAGCTCCTCTGATCTCAGCATCGTGGTTGGCTTTGTCGATGCTAAAGCCGACATCTATAACGCGGCGGCGGTCATTCATGATGGCAGGCTTGTTGGCATCTATCACAAGATATACCTGCCCAACTATGGGGTCTTTGACGAAAACCGTTACTTCCAGTGTGGCAGTGAGTGTCCGGTCTATATCATAGATGGGGTTGGTGTCGGCGTTAACATCTGTGAGGACCTCTGGTATGAGGCTGGGCCGGCTACAGCTCAGGCCTACTCCGGGGCGGAGGTCATTGTTAACATAAGCGCTTCACCATATCACTCTGGCAAGGGAAGCTTCAGGGAGAGAATGCTGGGGACCCGTGCCTCGGACAGTGTGACCATCATCGCTTTTAGTAACCTCGTAGGGGGGCAGGACGAGCTGGTCTTTGATGGCGATAGTCTGGTACTGGATGAGAGGGGGGAGGTGATCGCCAGGGGCAGACAGTTTGCCGAAGACCTGATTGTCGCTGACCTTGACGTTGAGGCGGTCTTTCGAAGACGTCTTCACGACCCGAGGTGGCGAAAGGTGTCGTTACTGCAGGAGGAGCCGCGATGGCGGGTAACAAAGACGGTGGTTTCACAGGCACCTTCGGAGGTTCCGAAACCACCGCTGCCGTCCCGGCAGCTTGAGGTGCGTAGCCTGCCGGGGGAGGTCTATGATGCCCTGGTGTTAGGTACACGAGACTATGTTGTTAAGAATGGCTTTGCCAGGGTGCTGATAGGACTTTCTGGAGGTATTGATTCCAGCCTGGTGGCGGCTATTGCTGTCGATGCTCTGGGGCATTCAAATGTGGTTGGGGTGATGATGCCTTCAAGGTACTCTTCTCCCGGCAGTACATCAGATGCCGAGTTGCTGGCTCAGAATCTGGGCATCACGCTGATGACAATCCCGATTGAGAAGGTGTTCGGGGCCTATCTGGAAGTATTGAAGGCACCTTTTGCCGGGACAGAGCCCAGTGTGGCTGAGGAAAACATTCAAGCCCGTATCAGAGGCAACCTCCTTATGGCGTTGTCCAACAAATTCGGCTGGCTGGTTCTCACCACGGGCAACAAGAGCGAAATAGCTACCGGCTATACCACGTTATACGGGGACATGGCCGGCGGCTTTGCGGTAATCAAGGATGTGCCCAAGACTATGGTTTACGAGCTTGCCAAGCACCGAAACTCGGTGGCTGGGTCAGAACTCATACCTTCCACTATTATAGATAAGGTGCCCTCGGCTGAGTTGAGGCCAGACCAGAAGGATATCGATACCCTGCCGTCATACGACCAGCTCGACCCGGTTCTGACGGCTTACGTTGAAGAAGATAAAAGTATCGAGCAGAT
The DNA here is from genome assembly GCA_964575695.1 of uncultured Dehalococcoidales bacterium. Taxonomy (GTDB): domain Bacteria; phylum Chloroflexota; class Dehalococcoidia; order Dehalococcoidales; family W111; genus CAZNSC01. The sequence goes on along the minus strand of CAZNSC010000077.1, from coordinate 5,837 downwards.
TATTACCATGGGATTTGATAAGGGGGTAGTGGAGCAGGCTGCACGACTGGTAGATAATAGTGAGTACAAGCGCCGCCAGGCGCCTCCGGGCATTAAGATAACCCCGAGGGCCTTCGGGCGGGACAGGAGATTGCCGATCACCAACAGGTTCACCGGGGGACCAGTGAATTTTTAGAGTACAGGTGGTATAATGGCTGCGGTCTATCTTGAAGACTTAGAAGGTATTCGCATGGTACAGGGTGCCAGTTCCGAGGCGGAGAGGAAGATAGTCGCTATTCTCAAGGTCTTGAGCGAGTCCTCCGAACCGCTGGGGTCGATCACAATTGCCCGGGAACTCGAGCGCTACGGGGTCTTTTTGAGTGAGCGGGCGGTTAGATACCACCTGAGAATAACAGATGAGCGAGGTTATACCCGGCCGCTGGGTCGTGACGGCAGGATGCTCACTCCACAAGGGCTCGAGGAGCTCAAGATGGCACTGGCACCAGAGCAGGTCGGGTTCATACTGGAGAAGCTCGAGACGCTGGCCTTCAACACCACTTTCGACCCCCAGAAGCGAACCGGTCAGCTTCCAATAAATACCTCACTCATTGACAAGGACAAATTCAAAAAGGTATTGGCGGCGATGAGGGATGTGTTCAAGACTGGAATTTGTGTCAGCGAACTCGTGTCTACGGCATCTGAAGGAGAAAAGCTTGGTTCGGTGGTTGTCCCGAGTGGGAAGGTTGGCCTGGCTACAGTTTGTAGCGTGGTCATAAATGGGGTACTGCTGAAGTCAGGTATTCCTATAGAATCTCGGTTTGGCGGGGTGCTGGAGGTCAGGGATTCAAAACCAAGGCGTTTTGTGGCTATCATCAGCTATGCCGGCACCTCACTGGATCCCTCTGAGCAATACATCCGTGCCAAGATGACCAGTATCAGCCAGGCGGCTAGGACTGGCAGTGGCAAGATACTGGCTAATTTCCGCGAAATACTGGCGCCATCGAGGGCACTTATTGAGGAGAAGCTTGCTCTGCTCAAGGAAGCTGGTATCGGTGGAGTTTATGCCTTGGGCAATACCAGTGAGCCAGTTTGTCAAATTGCCGTCGGCCTGAATCGAGTGGGCATGGTGCTCCTCGGCGGGCTAAACCCAGTGGCCGCCGCCGTTGAGGCTGGAGTCGAGGTTGATAGTATCGCCGAAAGCGGGCTGATCGACTACCAGCAGCTTACGAGCTTCGGGCAGCTCTAGGATAAATCAAACAGACCGGGTTCCCCAGCTTCACTCCCCTTATTCGCATCTGCCATCAACGTGCACCCGGCTTTCGGGTTAAAGGCTTGCACCCGAGTTGGCTTCTTGCTACAATGGAAGACTGAACTGGATGTCACGGCTAAAGTGCTGTCTTTGGCTACGCCTATCGGCACCATGGTGTGCTTAATTAATCATAAGAGGGCTTCTACTGGGTGAAATAAAATGGCCGCTAGATATGATCCGCGGGAAATAGAAAAGAAGTGGCAGCAGCGGTGGGCTGGGGACCGGCTGTATGAGGTCACTGAGGATGATAGCCGCCCCAAGTGGTATGCGCTGACCATGTTCCCCTATACCTCCGGTGACCTGCATATCGGGCACTGGTATGCCATGGCTCCCTCCGATGTCCATGCCCGGTTCAAGCGGATGCAGGGCTATAATGTGCTTCACCCGATGGGGTTTGATGCCTTTGGACTGCCCGCCGAGAATGCGGCTATCAAGAGGGGGATACATCCTTTCAGATGGACAATGCAGAATATAGACAATATGCGTCGCCAGCTCAAGAGCATGGGCGCCATCTACGACTGGAGCCGGGAGGTGGTTACCTGCCTCCCTGAGTATTACAGGTGGACACAGTGGTTCTTCTTGAAGCTGTACGAAGCGGGGCTGGCCTATCGGGGTAAGGCTGCGGTTAACTGGTGCCCTCAGTGCCAGACAGTGCTGGCCAACGAACAGGTAATAGGAGAGGGCTTCTGTGAGCGCTGTGGGGCCGCGGTTAGCCGACGGGATTTGGAACAGTGGTTCTTCCGCATAACCAGGTATGCCGATGAGCTTATGGAGCATGACGGCATTGACTGGCCGGAGCGAATCAAGGTAATGCAGCGGAACTGGGTGGGCAAGAGTGTGGGCACTGAGATCTCCTTTGCCCTTGACCATCCCGGGGTTAACGAGAAGGAGATCCGGGTATTTACTACCCGCCCCGATACCACCTTCGGTGTTACCTTCATGGTTCTGGCACCGGAACACCCGCTGGTAGCCAGACTGACCTCGTCAGAGAGGAGAGCCGAGGTTGAGGAATATGTGGCTCGGGCACGGCGCCAGACAGAGATAGAACGGCTATCAACTGAGAAGGAAAAGGACGGCGTGTTTACCGGGGCTTATGTGGTAAACAGGCTTAACGGGGAGAAGGTGCCTATCTGGGTTGCCGACTATGTGCTCTTGAGCTATGGCACCGGAGCCGTTATGGCGGTGCCCGCCCACGATGAGCGCGACTTTGCCTTTGCCAAGAAGTATGACCTGCCAATACGGGTGGTGGTCGCTCCACCGGGATGGCACGGGGGAGAGCTTGACCAGGCATATATTGACCCGGGCACGATGGTGAACTCAGGGCAGTTTGATGGACTCCCCAGCGAACAGGGCGTTGATGCCATTTCTGATTTTCTGGAGGAGAAGGGCTGGGGAAAGCGGGCCGTAAGCTATAGACTCCGTGACTGGCTCATCTCCCGTCAGCGCTACTGGGGGGCACCGATCCCGATGATTTACTGCCCTAAATGCGGCATCGTTCCTGTTCCCGAGAAAGACCTGCCGGTATTGCTACCGGAGGATGCTGAGTTTAGACCTACCGGTGAGTCACCGCTGAAGTACCACGAAGGGTTTGTCAATACCACCTGTCCCCGCTGCTCCAGTCCCGCCAGGCGGGAGACTGACACCATGGACACCTTCATGTGCTCCTCGTGGTATTTTCTGCGCTATGCCAGCCCCCACTGTGATACCGCTCCCTTTGAGGCCGAAAAGGTGAAATACTGGCTGCCCGTGGACTTATATACCGGTGGTGCCGAGCATGCCGTTATGCACCTGCTGTATGCCCGCTTCTTTATTAAGGCACTGCGGGATATGGGGCTGGTTGACTTCGGCGAACCGTTTACCCGCCTGTTCAATCAGGGGGTCATCATTGTTGAGCGGCAGAAGATGAGCAAGTCGAAGGGCAACGTGATTACTCCTGATGAGTACGTCTCTGAGCTGGGGGCGGATGCGGTGCGTGCCTACCTCATGTTTATTGGCCCCTGGGAGCAGGGTGGCGAGTGGGATGATAGCGGCATAAGTGGCGTCAGCCGCTGGCTTAACCGGGTGTGGAACCTGGTGCTGAGCGGATATACCGAGGGTGATAGGGTCAGCCCGGCCGACAGACAGAAGGCAAAGCGGGAGGTATCTCGTATTACTCACCAGACAATCAGGAAGGTTACTAATGACCTGGGGAGGCTTCGGTTTAATACCATGGTGGCGGTACTCATGGAGTTTACCAACTACCTGGCTCGGGTCAAAGAGACAGGGGCAGTTGATGATTCAGACTGGCGAGAGTCCATAGGCACCCTGCTCCGGCTCCTGGCACCAACGGTGCCACATCTTGCTGAGGAGTTGTGGCAGCAGACCGGGCGTGACTACAGCATCCATAATCAGCAGTGGCCAAAGTGGGATGAGGAGCTGGCAAGGGATGAGGAGATTACCCTGGTGGTTCAGGTCAATGGCAAGCTGCGTGACCGCATCACTGTTCCCGCCTCTACCACTGAGGTTGAAGCCATGCAACTGGCTACGGAGTCGACCCGGGCAAAGCCATACCTCGAAGGCAAAGTGGTCTTAAAAAGAATCTATGTCCCGGGCAGGCTGGTGAATCTGGTGGTGCGATGATGGCGGTAGCCACCAACATCGGGGCTAACATCGAGATAGTGAGGCAGCGTATCGCCTGTGCCTGCCAGCGAGCGGGCAGGTCACCCGATGAGATCACTCTGGTCGCCGTGACCAAGACGGTTGCGCCTCCGGCTATTGCTGCTGCCTTTAAGCTGGGCGTTACGCACTTCGGGGAAAACCGGGTTCAGGAGGCGGTGGACAAGATCAAGCAGCTGTCAGGATTGAAGCTATCTCCTACCTGGCACATGGTCGGTCATCTCCAGACCAACAAGGTCAAGGTGGCGGTGGCAATCTTTGACATGGTTGACAGTGTTGATTCGGTGAGGCTGGCCGAGGTGCTCAGCCGCCACACCAGGAAGACCCTGCCCATTTTGCTGGAGGTTAATGTTGCCGGCGAGGCCAGCAAGGGCGGTTTCGCCACGACCGGGGTGGCACCAGCGCTGGAGATAATTTCTCGCTTGCCCCGGCTCGAGATAAAGGGTCTGATGACCGTGGCTCCACTGGTGGCTGATTCTGAGCTGGTGCGTCCGGTGTTCCGGGGATTACGTTGCCTGCGGGATTCCTTGGGGCTGACACACCTGTCTATGGGCATGACCGATGACTTTGAGGTCGCCATTGAGGAGGGAGCGACCATAGTCAGAATCGGTCGGGCTATTTTTGGTGAGAGGGAGACAAGATGAAGATTGCCTTTATCGGTGGTGGCGCCATGGGGGAGGCGATGTTATCGGCCATTTTGAAAGCAGGGATGACTCCGCCACCGGCTATATCCGTCAGTGACATCAGTGATGCGCGCCGTCTCTATATTGAACAGAAATACGGGAAGAAGTTCGGCGTGACGGTCGTCAGCAGTAACCCGGAAGCGATAGAGAATGCTGATGTCATCGTGTTTGCAATTAAACCGCAGAATCTAGTCGAAGTAATGGCTGAGCTCAAAGGCCAGTTCAGACCTGGTCAACTGGTTTTGTCTATTATTGCCGGGGCGAGGATTAATACCCTGTCTCTGGGACTGGGCCATAGCTCCATTGTTCGGGTTATGCCCAATACCCCGGCCCAGATTGGCGAAGGAATAAGTGTGTGGACGGCTACCGCTGAGGTGACCGAGCAGCAGAAAGAGTGGGCGGCCTCTATTCTTGGGGCTATGGGCGGGGAGATTTTTGTTGGTGATGAGAAGTATATTGATATGGCAACCGCGGTCAGCGGCAGCGGACCGGCGTATATCTTCCTGGTGATCGAGTCTCTGGTTGAAGCAGCGGTGCATATTGGTCTCCCCCAGGACGTCGCGCAGGAGTTGGTGTTGCAGACAATTCTGGGTTCGGGGCACTTTCTCCAGAAGTCGGGCAGGACACCTGCGGAGCTGCGCCGAATGGTTACCTCCCCTGGCGGTACCACCGCAGCGGCACTGCGCAAGCTGGATGAAGGCGGGTTCTCCGATCTACTGAAGCAGGCGGTTATCGCTGCCTATACTCGAGCCAGGGAGTTGGGGGGCTAGGTGGCGTGACGCTGCTATATGGTCTTCTTGACTTTATCCGCTTCCTCTGCTACCTGCTTATGGCGCTTATCGTGGCTCGGGCTGTTCTCTCCTGGTTTTCGCCACGACCGGCAAATATGCTGTCTGTTTATCTCTTTCGGGTGACTGAACCATTTCTGGCACCCCTGCGCCGGATTACACCCAGGGTGGGCGTGGTCGATTTTAGCCCGGTGTTGGCCGTACTGTTGCTTCTACTGATATCTGTGATATCTGTCATGATAACTCGTCTCTGGTTAAGGTATTGATTTGAACAATCTCTATCTGTTGCCATTTTATTGGTTCTGGTTTATATTTATCAGGTGGGGGGCTTTAAGATGAGAAGATGGGGAGTTGTCGGTTTACTGCTGCTGTGCCTGGTTTTAGCGGGCTCAACCGCCTGCAATTCAGGGGGCACGGGAGATG
>CAZNSC010000076.1:7335-14859 GCA_964575695.1 uncultured Dehalococcoidales bacterium | reverse complement strand
CGCCAAAACCCCGCCGCGGACTAGAGGGCGGGTTACACCGGGGCTCAATTTGCCTATGAAGCATTGAAGGCCACCGGCGGTGATACCTCGCCCGAGAAGCTTCGCCAGGCCATCCTGGGGCTGGATTTGGTAACCTGCCAAGGTCGTATGTTCTTTGACCCAAAGGAGAAATGGCAGGTTGCAACCAGACCAATCTTTGTTGTCAGACTTGACTTGGTTGGTGGGGAGAAGAGGTTCGTTCTAGTCGATACCATTGAAGCCGTGCCTCCGGAAGGCATAAAGTGATCGGCTGGTAAGAACTCAAAGCAAAAAAGAGACTGGGGCAGCATAACTGCCGGCTCAGTGACGGGCTGGCAGAGCGGCTGGGGGGCATATCGGCCTCAGCCGAGCAATGGCTCTTTGTCTTAGGGGATAGACACAACAAAGGTTGATACGAGATAAAGAGTATCGCTGGGTGGGGCGTGAAAATATTGTAGGAGAGAAGTTGTCTTCTCCCTAGCTATGGGAGGCGACCGAGAGCAGTACGGCCAGTGTTATCAGTGGACGTCTTATTAGTCAATTTGCTAAATGGAGTCTCATTTGGCTTTGTTCTGTTTATCCTGGCCACCGGCATGTCGCTGACTCTGGGGCTGATGAGGGTTGTCAACCTGGCCCACGGCGCACTATTCATGGTCGGTGGTTACGCAGGGCTAGCGGTAGCGCAACTTACTGGCAATTTTGTGTTAGGCGCCCTAACCGCGGCCTTCGCTGTCGGGCTTCTCGGCTTGGTGTTGGAAACAGCTTTTTTTCGCCGCTTGTATAAACAAGAAAATGCCCAAGTGTTGCTGAGTATTGGTCTTATTTATGTCTTGGTTAACCTGTGTCAATGGATTTGGGGAGCGTGGCCGATGATGGTTGCCGCTCCTTCTATTTTGTCCGGTTCTGTATCGGTGGGGGGGGTAACCTTTCCTGTCTATCGGCTTGCGATTATCGGTTTTGGACTGGTAGCGGCCGCAGCTTTATGGCTATTCCAGGAGAGGACCCGAGTCGGCGCTATCATCAGAGCCGGGATGGATAATAAAGAGATGACAATAGGGCTCGGCATAAACCTTAAGGTGGTCTTTACTGCTGTTTTCGTTTTAGGTGCCGGTGTGGCCGGGCTTTGTGGCTTCATTGGCGCACCATACCTGGGGGTAAATCTTGCCAATGGCTGGGACGCTTTGTTTTTTGCAATAATGGTAGTTGTTGTTGGTGGGTGTGGCTCTATCCAGGGAGCCCTGCTCGGGGGCGTGATAATAGGCCTTGCCGACGCCTATGGTAGAGCATTTTTCCCAGACTTGGCCTACTTTACTATGTATGTATTATTGATAGTCATACTCTTAGTCCGGCCCTCTGGTCTGTTGGGGAGGGCAATCTAGTGCGGAAAGTCAGATTGGCAGTCAGTAAAAGGGAACAACGGCGACGGTGGCTATTTTCTATAGCTCCGTATATTGGTGTTGGCCTGATACTGTTAATTTTGCCTCCTTTCCTATCTTCCTACCTTCAGATGATATTGACTAAAGTTCTTATCTTTGGCATCTTCGCCATGAGCTTGGACATTGTTTTGGGATATACAGGGCTTATGTCCATTGGACATGGTGCCATGCTGGGGGTAGCAGGCTACGGCGCTGGCATCCTTATGATCCGCTATGGCATTGACAGCTTCTGGCTGGTGACACCTCTAGCTATCTTGATGGCGGCAGTTCTTGCTGCCATCTTTGGCTATATTGCCCTTCGTGCATCCGGTATATACTTCATGCTAATCACCATTGCTTTCAGTCAGTTGATGTCTGTTGTTGCTGACAAGTGGAAAAATATGACCAACGGCACCGACGGGTTGACAGGTATACCGTATCCGGATCTTGGCATCGCCGGATTCACCTGGACAGCTTCTAATTTCTACTATTTGGCTTTCATAATCTTTGTTATCTGTTACTTCTTGTTGTATAGAATCTCAAATTCGCCCTTTGGGCGGTCACTGGTGGGCATCCGTGAGAATGAGCCGCGAATGGCATCCTTAGGCTTCAATACATGGGCACATAAGTTCGCCAGCTTTGTTCTGGGGGGAGCCTTTGCCGGGGTAGCCGGTGCGCTGTTTGCATATTTCTACGGGATCATGATGCCCGCAAACCTTGGCGCTATGATGGGTGCCTACGCACTGGTGATGGTCTTTATAGGTGGTGCGGGAACACTTTTTGGCCCTGTTATCGGGGCTGGGGTGGTAGTACTTCTGGAACACTTCGCCAGCCTATTTACTCCTGAACGTTGGCCTCTCATTCTGGGGGGTGTTTTCATGATATCTGTTGTCCTCGTGCGTGGCGGATTTGCCGGTTACCTCTCCAGATTCTGGGGTAAGCTGAGGGTTAAGTATGGAACTGTTGAGGGTTAGAGGCTTATCGAAAAACTTTGGCGGGCTTAAGGTACTACAAGACCTGTCTTTCACTTTGGACAGTGGGGAGAAAGTCGCTCTTATCGGGCCCAACGGGGCAGGCAAAACTACCCTGCTTAACGTCCTCGGGGGGCAGCTACCTGCCACAGGTGGTGAGATATATTTTCGGGGACGGGAGGTTACCACTCTGGCGCCACATCGCCGCCTCCATCTCGGCATCGCCCGTTCTTTCCAGTTAAATAACCTCTTCTTGAATCTTACAATAGAAGACAACGTATTGCTGGCTCTTCAGGGTGCTGAGCGTGGCCATTTCCAGATGTATCGCCCGCTCAAGGGGCATGCTCATCTTCTTGCCAAGAGCCTCGGTTTGCTCAAGTCAATGGACCTATGGGAGAAGAGACTTGAGCCCATGTCGAGCTTGCCCTACGGCGACCAGCGGCGAGCTGAGGTGGCACTAAGTTTGGCATCCGCACCGAAGTTATTGTTGCTAGATGAGCCCAGTGCCGGGCTATCAATGGCTGAGTCTGCTGTTCTTATTAGTGCCCTGCGCGACTTACCAGAAGGCTCTGCTCTGTTTTTCTCTGCCCATGACATGGACCTGGTATTCAACTTCGCTGACCGAATTATGGTGCTTTACTTCGGACAAATGGTAGCTCAGGGGACACCTCAAGAAATCCAGGCCAACCCAAGAGTCAAGGAAATTTATTTAGGAAGCGAAACGACTTGAGAAAATGCTAGAAGTAGCTGATATTCACACCTACTATGGGGAAAGCCATGTGCTATACGGCATTTCTCTGCAGGTTGGAGAAGGACGAATAGTGGCCCTGTTGGGCCGCAATGGAATGGGTAAAACAACCGTTGCCCGCTCAATTATGAGCTTTACTCCCCCGCGTCGTGGCGCAATACGTTTCAAGGGGAAAGAGATAATCGGGCTTGAGCCCTATAGGATTGCTCGAATGGGAGTGGCTTTGGTTCCGCAAGGACGGGGCATTTTCCCTTCTTTGAGCGTGAAGGAAAATCTCACCATAGCGGCACGCAGTAGTACAAGAGCCGGCGCTTGGACCTTAGACCGGGTGTATTCCCTCTTCCCGATCCTGAAAGACCGGGCCAAGTCTTATGCTAATCTTCTTAGCGGCGGGGAGCAGCAGATGTTGAGCATCGCTCGGGCTCTGATGACTAACCCTGATTTGCTGTTAATGGATGAGCCCTCAGAGGGGCTTGCCCCGTTGATCGTCCTGGAGATCAGTCGTGTTATTGACCAGCTTAGAGGTAGTGTCTCTGTTCTGCTGGCGGAACAGAATCTTAATATGGCTTTAGGGCTAGCTGATTACGTCTATGTAATAAGTAAAGGCACGGTAGTCTATGAGTCCACGCCTCAACAGCTACGAAATAACGAGGAAGTAAGGAGCAAACACCTGGGGGTGTAGGGGGGTGTGGCTGCGCATCGTCAGCACAGGATTCGTCCCAAATCCAGATACTGCAATGCAAAGAGTGTTCTGCCTTTAGATAATTCCTGTTTAGTAGAGTCGTGCCCTTGCTTTGGGGCCTGACTCAGTAAGACCAGCCCCGGCAATGATAGCATAAACCAGCCCAAAGGCAAGCAGTGATACATAAGCTCCGGTAGCAGATACCGCGGCAATTGCGGCTACGCCGTAGGTTGGCAAGAATCCAGTTGTGACATACCCTATGACGACTGCTAGAGCACTTCCTGTCGCCGTGATTTCGGGTCTTATCCCCGGGGCTTCAATTGGAAGTACGAAGCAACCTGTAAACGCGGCAGCAACTCCGAATCCGGCGAAGAATAACAGGGGCCACATCCCGGGATTAGGTGCTACAAGCCAGGCGAGGAGGATGCAAACTCCCCACAATATTCCAGAAAAAGCCAAGAAAGGCTTCCTCAATCCAACTTTGTCCGAGAGCATGGGGATGACATAACTACCCACAACCATGCCAATCATAGACAAAGATACTGCGAATCCAGCTGAAGCTGGGCTCATATGGTGAACGGTTTCCAGTGAGGTTGGAATTAGAGTGGCGAAAGCGATTATAGTACTCAGTGCCAGCATCAACATAAACCCTGTAATCCAAAGGTTGCGTAGTTTCGCCACCTCTTTAAGCGCAGAAGGCGGTGAAGATTGTGCTCTAGGCAAGCTAACTCCTTGTGGTCTTTCTCTACCAAGAACCAGCCATAGAATCCCGCAGACTAATGTGGCGATGCCAGTCACTAAGTAAGCTAAAGACCAGTTTGAGCTAAACCAAGGGACGGCAAATGCCAATGCGACTGCCATACCAATCCAGAAACCTGTGCCATAAATGCCTGTGGCTAATCCGATGTCGGCGCGCGTAAACCAAATGGCGATCAGCTTTGGCAAGTTGGGAAGGGTCAGACCCGCGCCAACTCCACCAATAAGGCTACAGACAAGCAAGAAAGGGTAGCCAATACCCAGTGCCCTTAGCGACCAGAATATTCCGGGCAGCAGTGTTCCGATGGCGATTATCTTTTTGACTCCGATTCGGTCACCCCATGAACCACCGACCAGGGCAAAGACGCCACCTGCAAGGAGACTAAAGGTAGTCAACGAGACAAACTGCGGTAGGGTCAATTTCAGATCAGGTATCAAAGCATGGGCTAAAGGGCCAGCAATCACCAGAGCCACATTTGCGCTAACCAGAATGAGCCAGACAAGACCCACGATAACCCATCGATAACGCGACACAGCTGGCTCCGCACTTTCAACCTTGTCGCTGGGCTCGATACTCATTACTCCCCTTTGGTTCAATCACTACTAGAGCATCTCTAAGTAGGGGTACGCTATAGGGCTATGGCTGATACCCAATTTGACCATGGCTCTAGCTGCTTCTATACCCACATGAAGCGGCTTTAGCACCGGTACCTGGCTTCCCTTATCTCTAATTCGGCGGATAATCTCATCGTGCAGATAGATGTACAGCCCACAGCCAAATACTATTACGTTAGCCTCGTCCTCTTCAACAGCCTTGATAGCCTCTGCTGCCCATATATCCACCGTTCCATCGACTGCCTTGGGCCAAGGCTTCTTGAATCGTATTGGCAGGACTTCATCGACCGACACTGTGGACTTGACACTCCTGACTGAGGCTAACTTGTGTGATAGACCGTATTTCGCTATGATTTCTTCGAGCCACTGCTTTGCTTCATTGTTCGGGCTCAGTATAGTGAACCTGGTGCCTACCATGCAGGCAACATGGGCGCTGGCCTCCATTAATCCCACTACCGGGATGTGAACACCCTCTCTGGCAGAAGAAAGGTGGGGGTCGCCGTGGCAGGTGAAGGTCACGGCATCATAGCCATCCCTTTCTGCTTTTTGCACCTGCCGCATCAATTCCCCACCCGCCACAGCTACATCAAAGCGGTTGGAAAAAGACTCTGGAGCCGTATCTGGACATTCAATATCTACATCATCCCAGTATTGTTTACAGTACTCTTCCGTCCAGCCAAAGAGACCTCTACCCGGGTTGATTAACTTTATTCTCATCATTCATTCTCCCTTGTCCCCACTTCACCACAACCTCAATCCTGCGAGTTTCATCTCTTGCGGCTTCTGGTTTGTTTATCGGGTTCACCCTATAACTATTTACCGTTTTCCTAATGTATTTCTCAACCCTTCTTATTTCTTCAATCTTGCGAAGTGATTAAGCGGGCGCCCACCAGTATTTACGACACAACTTGGTAATGGACACTTTAGCTGCTTGAAGCACTCTTGTCAAGCTCCCTCAAGTTCATAATTGTGCCTCCAGCTTTGGACGTGAAAAACCAAATTAAGGACATACCTATATAGCGGTTCACGTAGTATAATAGACTAGACGAAGCAGGAGGCGTGTGCCAGTGATTTGCAGTCTGCGCCGTGAATCAGCTTCGCTGGAAAGAGAAGGCACTCAACTTGTACGGGAATCAGGAACCTGCGCTATTATTTCATAGGAAGAGGGAGGTGCGATGCCATCAATAGGTACAGAAGAACAGAGAATATACTACGAGGTCTGGGGCGAAGGGCCAGCTATCGTTTTTCTGCATGGTACCACGGGTGATTCGTCAAGCTACTGGGCAAAGCAGGTGCCATTTTTCTCTCAAGAGTTTAAGGTTATAACCGTTGACCTCCAAGGGCATGGGAAATCAAAACTGGTTAATACAGGAGAAGGTTACCTCGAGGGCTGTGCGAGTGATGTAAGTCGAATTCTGGATGAACTGAATATAGCTAGGGCCCATATAGTGGGGCTTTCTAAGGGAGGTCTGGTGGCGCAGCACTTTGCGTTGAAGCATCCGGAGCGCCTGCGCCGTCTTGTACTGGCAGATACTTCGAGCGGCATCAGAATGGAGAGGCTGCGTCGGTTCCTTGAAGATGTGCTGATTAAGACTGCGGAGAGGTCTGGTATGGAGCACGTGTTTGATCTGAATCTGCTCTGGGCACACTCCGGCAAATACATTGAAGAAAATAAAGACGACATTGCTTTGGCCAGGGAGCAGTTTGCCAAGACACCGGTAGAGGAATACACAGCTGTAATGAAAGAGACAACAGTCACTGACATAACTGGCCAGTTGCCCAAGATAGGGGCACCTACTCTAGTTACTTGGGGCAGCGAAGACATCGAAATCCCCCGGTTTTGTTCAGAGATATTGGCAAAGAATATACCTAATGCTATGCTTGTTGTCATCGAGGGAGCCGGGCACAAGTCATGTATCGACAGGCCAGAGGACTTCAACAAGATTGTTTACACGTTCCTGAAGGAGGTCTAGGTTATAGGAGTGATGATTCCTGTATTGCACAACAACTCATCCCGTGCAATGGATTGAGAGTCCCCAACCGATTTGAAGCTAAGGATGATTCGGATCATATAACCCATTCTATGACTTCTGGCTTCGGCCAGACTCGCCGTTCTTGACCCGGGCTGGTACTAAAGTTGTATGCCCTTTGAGACCATCGAGCTATTCCCGTGAGGCTGATGCTGTGATAACTATGATACTTGATGGAGGCATCAAGGTTCATAATCCCGGTGCTAATGGCTGCCAGCATCCTTATGGCTTCAGGGGCAACTACCGAAGGCACTTCGGCAGGGGGTGGTCATATGCCACAGTATGTCCG
>CAZNSC010000076.1:0-7325 GCA_964575695.1 uncultured Dehalococcoidales bacterium | reverse complement strand
GGCACAAGGCGGCACACCGACTTCTGCCGGAATGAGCGTGGATGGACAGGAGGGAGAAGGCGGTGTGACGGCTTATGACAGGCTCGCAGAGCCAGCTCTGGCTGTTCAGTCAGAGCCACCAATTCCAGATGACCCCTATGTTAATAAGCAGTGGGCACTGGAGCAAATTCATGCGCTGGGATTGCCCCGGTTCACGGCAGGAGACCGAAGGGTTTTGGTCGCCATTCTTGATACTGGTATTGACCGGCACCACGAAGACCTTGAGGGTAAGGTGGTAGCTGAGGTTGACTTTACCGGGAGTCCTGTGCCTGGCGATATCAACGGACATGGCACGCATATTGCCGGTATTATTGCTGCCAGCACCAACAACGGTAAGGGTGTTGTCGGCATAGCTCCGGAAAGCCGGCTAATGAATGTCAGGGTAGCCGATGATAAAGGCAGGAGCCAGACAGCAGCGGTAGCCGAGGGTATTATATGGGCGGTGGATAATGGGGCGAGCGTTATCAATATAAGTATCGAGTTTGAAGAACCATCACCGGCTCTGGAGAAGGCCATAGATTATGCCTGGAGCCAGGGGGCGGTAATTGTGACCGCCGCCGGTAATCGTGGTGACCAGCTGCCTATCTACCCCGCCTACTATGAAAACAGCATCGCCGTGGCTGCCGTCGGGGAAGATAAGACCTTGACCCCGCTATCGGGATGGGGAGGTTGGGTAGATGTGGCTGCCCCCGGCTTTAATATCTACTCGACTTTGCCCGGCAATGGCTATGGGTACAAGAGCGGTACTTCTTTCGCTGCCGCCTATGCCAGCGCACTGGCGTCACTGCTCTTCGGTATGGCGGACGATATTGATGGCGATGGCAGACTGAATGATGAGGTTCGGACGGCGATAGAGACTAGCTGCCAGAAGATCGCCGCTTATGGTGTGGGTGCCGGGCAAATAGACGTGGCTAACTCGGTAGATGAGATAATCTGTGCGCAATGAGGTTGTGCCGGTAGGCGTGGCCGCAGTATGTCCCCGAGAAGGTTTCTTTACATAATATTTTATGCGGCCCGAACTTACTGCTTTTAACAGGTCTTGCTGTAAACGAAAGTCTTGGACAGATGAAGTTCCACGGTTGAAATTTCTCTATTCTTCACATGATAAGCCGGGAATGGTGTATACTCCTAAGCAGCGATGGAGAGGGTAGGGGTCCCGGATATAAACCAAAAGAGGTGAGGCTTATGATTGTGAGGAATGTCGAGCAGGAGGAGGTGCTCCAGAGGCTATATATCGCCCATGGCGGAGGTATAGCCACTATGCTCCTTGATAGCAGCGAGTTACAGGGTCTCCTTTTCTTTGCCTACGCAGTGCTGAAACCGGGTAAAGTCCTGGAGTCACACGTTGACCCCTACGAAGAGATCTACTACTTTCTTCAGGGGCAGGGTGTGATGGCGGTGGGCGATGAACAGCAGACGGTAAGCGCCGGGGACGCCATCTGGTTGCCTTACGGCATACCCCACAGCCTGGTAAATAATGGCAATGAAGACTGCATAATAGTGGTGGCGGCGGCTATGCCAAGGGAAGATTAAATGTGCAGTTCTATGATATCGCCGTCCTGGAGGATGTGGTCTCGTTTTGCCATTACACCGTCGTGCTTGCCCGAACCCCAGATGCGGGCATATTTTAGCTTATGGGCGAAGTCTTTGTGGACTTCGGTGGCGGCATCCTCCAGTGTGCTTCCCCGGCTGAGGATTATCGGGTCGTTGAAGTCTGGCTTCTGCCCCGGTGCCTTGGTGTAAACCCGGATAATGTCCAGCGTCTCGTAGATTTTGTGTTTCAGTTCTTCCAAGCCAGTCCTCTCCTTGGCTGAGATGGCAACCACCGGCAGTCGTTCTTGATATTCATTGTGCAGTAACTGGTAGCCTTCGCCGGCAATATCAACCTTATTGGCGGCAATCAGTGCCTTAACCTCGTTCTGGCCTATTTCTATCCTCTTATTTTCCAGTTGTGCTGTGAGAGCTGCCATCTGGGCTAATGGGGCATCACTCAGGTCAACAACGACCAGCATACCATCGGCCCGTCTTATCATGTTCGGGAGCCAGGGCTCAATGGAATAGGGGGTTATCGGTGGCGTGTCGATTAGCTGGATTTGTATATTCTCAAACTCCATCATTCCCGGAGTGACATTCTGGGTAGTAAACGGGTATTCGGCAACAGCTGGGGCAGCATTGGTGATACTGGCAACAAGCTGAGATTTACCGGCATTGGGTAGGCCGATTACTACCACCTGGGCGGCCCCCTGCTTCTCAACAACCATGGACGCCCGTTGCGTGGCTAACTTTCTCTCCGATTCCTGGGTTAGCTTGGCAATCTTCCGTCTCAAGTCTGCCTTGAGGTGGTCAGTCCCCTTGTGCTTGGGCATGATTGCCAGCATCTCTTCCAAGGCGGCTACCTTGTCAGCGATATCTTTCGCCGAGCGATACCTCTTCTCGGCTTCGAAATATTGTGGTGGTAGATTAGCTGGCATGGCTACAAATACTGCTTCACTTTTTGGGCGAGGCCCTTAGTCATACCTCTGATAGCAGCTAACTCCTCTACCGAAGCCTCCTGAATTGCCTGAACCGAGCCAAACTGTCGCAGTAGGGCCTGCTTGCGCTTGGCACCGACCCCGGGGACGTCATCCAGAGCTGAGGCAAAGGTTTCCCGCCGGCGTATTTTCTGGTAATAGCCCAGGGCAAAGCGATGTGCCTCATCCCTGACCCGCTGCAGCAGTTGCAGCCCCGGCGATTGGCGGGAGAGAACTATCGGCTCCGCCCTCCGGGGTATGAAAATCTCCTCATTTTCCTTGGCCAGACTGATGGTGGGCACTGATTTGGCTCCCACTTCCCGCATGGCGGCCAGGGCAAAGTTGAGCTGTCCCTTGCCACCATCAATGAGGATGAGGTCAGGCAGGATTGCCCAGTTATCGGCAGCCTGGCTGACCCGCTTAAAGCGTCGCTTGAGCACCTCCTGGAGCATGGCATAGTCATCGGCGCCGGACACTGTTTTGATGCGGAAACGTCGGTAGTGAGCTGGCTTCGGCTTTCCCTGCTCAAAGACCACCATGCTCCCAACGGCTGCCGTTCCCTGAATATTAGAGATGTCGTAGCCTTCAATGCGTAGCGGAGGCTGGGAGAGCTGGAGCTGCCTCGTTATTTCGTCGAGAGCGCTGGCCAGAGTGTCTGGGGCGGCCAACTGTTTTATCTTGACCTGCTCTAGACCTTGCTGAGCATTCTCTGCCGCAATGTCGACCAGTTGTTTCTTTTTACCCCGGCGCGGCACCAGAATCCGCACCCGGCTCCCCCGTTTACCTTGAAGCCAGTCCTGGATGACAGCCCTGTCTTCTACCGGGTGCTGGAGCAGTATTAATGGCGGAATATAGGTACTGGAGCTGTAAAACTGCTTGATAAAGCTGGCCATGATGTGGTGGGGCTCTTCATACTGGGTTCCCTGTAATGTGAAGCTCTCCCGCCCGATTAGCTTACCATTGCGGACAAAGAAGACCTGGGCATAGGCTTCACCCCGGTCACTGGCAAAGGCGATAACATCCTGCTCGCCCTTTACGGTGGCGGCGATACGCTGTCCCTCCACTACCTTCTCTACCGCCTGGATTTGGTCTCTGAGCAGGGCAGCCTTTTCAAAGTCTAGAGACTCCGCCGCCAGCTCCATCTTGCTCTCAAGTTGCCGGACGATGCGTTCCTGCTTGCCTTCAAGGAAAAGGATCACCTGTTTTATGACATCATGGTATTCTTCTTTACTTACGGCATCAATACAGGGCCCCAAACAGTGGTAGATATTATAGTCAAGACAGGGGCGGGTGTCCTTGCCGGTGATGGGCTTGGAGCAGGAGCGGATGGGGAAGATTTTCTTGATTACCCTTAGCGTCTGGCGCACTGATTTGGCGCTGGCAAAGGGACCGAAGTAACGCGCCCCGTCTTGTTCCAGGTGCCGGGTAATCTGTACCCGGGGCCAGTCCTCACCGGTGTCTATCTTGAGGTAGGGGAAGGTCTTATCGTCCTTGAGCCGGACGTTGTAGCGAGGGCGGTGCCTCTTTATTAAATTAAGTTCCAGGATGAGCGCCTCTTGCTCCGAGCCCGTAACAAAGAAGTCGATGTCGTTAACCCGGGTGACCATACGCTGTAGCTTGGGGGACAACTTCTGCCTGCCGCCGAAGTATGACCTTACCCGGTGGCGGAGGCTTGCCGCCTTACCCACGTACAGGATATTCCCCTCGGCATCTCTCATTAAGTAAACGCCGGGACTGGTTGGCAGCCGTCTTAACTGCTCACTTATAAGACTGTTTGTCAAATCTCTCCCTCATATTCCCCTTTCTATTCTAGCACAGGGTATACAATGGGCAAAATTTCTGTGTAATAGCTGAATTTTGTTTTTAGTTATGTTAAAATACGATTATGAATCCCCTATGAGGAGGCACGGTGAGAGAGGCTATTGAGAGTTTTCTGAACTATCTAACGGTGGAGAAGGGCTTCTCCGAAAATACAGTGTTCGCCTATCGGAATGACCTTTCTCAGTTAGCTAGTTTTATTGAGGAAGAGGCCGCCAAACGTGGCAAGATGGCGTCATGGGCTGGTTTTGGGCGGGAGGAGATGCTCAGCTATCTGCTTAATCTTAAAGAGAGGAAATACGCTCCGACCACGGTGAGTCGTAAGGTGGCTGCCGCCAAGTCCTTCTTCGCCTTTATGGCGGCGGAATCCAAGGTGAAGGAGAACCCGACGCAGGACGTTCGATCACCGAAGGTAGGCAAATCATTGCCCAGACCTATCTCGATAAGTGAGGTTCGCCGTTTGCTGGAGCAGCCGGGCAAGCTGTCCACACTGGAAGCCAAGAGGGATGGAGCGATGCTGGAATTGCTCTACGCTAGCGGCATCAGGGTTGGTGAATTAGTTTCTCTAAACTTGGGCGATGTCAATACTAATACTAAAGATGGCTACGTGCGCTGCTTTGGCAAAGGGCATAAGGAGCGGCTCATTCCGATATATCCCCAAGCCGCCCTGGCAGTAGAGCAATACCTGGAAGAGGTGCGACCGCGCCTGGCCCATAGTAGTGATGAGCGAGCCTTGTTCCTCAACCGCCGTGGTGACAGACTGACACGGCAGGGTTTCTGGCAAAAGATAAAGGAGTATGCCAAAGCCGCCAATCTGGATGCCGATATCACTCCACACACCCTGCGGCACAGCTTTGCCACTCATATGCTGAGCGGTGGGGCTGACCTGCGGTCGGTTCAGGAACTACTGGGTCATGCCAATATTTCCACGACTCAGGTTTATACTCATCTGACATCGGAGCATATCCGGCGTAGTTACGAGGAGTCTCACCCACGGGCTAAGTAGCCATGATTCTAAGGGAGTTATCTGTAAGGAGAGTAGATGCCAGGTAAATCGCGGCGGGGCCGACATAAGCATTCAGCAAGAATTAAGAAGAGGCAGGAAGCCTTAGCCAGAGCTGCTCCGGAGCATGTGCCTGTTGAAACCCGTGAGCCGGTTGCCCCGGTAGCACCCTCGGGTGTGCCTACCCCGGTGGTGGCGCCCACTGGTGCCCGATATCATTACATCGTCACCGAGCTGCGAACAATCGGGATTCTGGCCGGAATAATGATAGTGATTCTGGTGGTTCTGGCTCTGGTTCTGCCCTAGTGTTATCTCGGCGGTGAGCGCTTGCCATGGACTTTGAAGCCGCAAGGGGCGGGTTGGTGGCACACCTTGGTGCTGAGATTAGAGATGAGCGGGTGCTGGCGGCTATCAGCCGCGTCCCGAGGGAACTGTTCTTGCCACCAGAGGAGCAGCCCCTGGCTTATGAGGACCGGCCACTTCCCATTGGCTTCGACCAGACAATCTCGCAACCGTTTATTGTTGCCTGCATGACGCAGGCGCTGGAGCTCACTGGGAGGGAAAAGGTGCTCGAAATAGGGACGGGCAGTGGCTATCAGACAGCCATTATTGCTGAACTAGCGCAGTATGTGGTCACCACCGAGCGGCTGCAGGCCTTGGCGGAGACAGCGAGGAGGGTACTGGATAGCCTGGGTTACACCAATATTGAAATACACCTTGCTGAGGAGACTCTGGGTTGGCAGAAGGGAGCACCATATGATGCGATAATGGTCACGGCGGCCGCCCCCCAGGTACCTGCCGACCTGCTCGCCCAGCTGGCGATTGGTGGCAGAATGGTAATCCCCGTCGGCTCCCGCTATGTGCAGGAGTTATATAAGATCACCAGGCAGAGAACAAGAAATGTCGTTCAGAGTCTAGGCGGCTGCCGATTTGTCGCCCTCATTGGCAAAGACGCCTGGGAAGAAGGGTAAAGGAGGATAAATGGAAGTTGTAGAGGCAATCAAGACCAGAAGGAGTATCCGTCAGTATAGGACGGCACCGGTGGATGACAAGACTCTGGAGCTTGTTCTGGAGGCGGCTCGCTGGGCGCCGTCATGGGCCAATACCCAGTGCTGGCGGTTCATCGTGGTGCGGGATAGAGAGGTGAAAAATAAGCTTGCCGATACACTGATCAGTATCTCGGGCAAGGCGGGGCAATCTCTACAGATTCCCCCTGACGGTGCGGTTATCGCACCGAAGAAGGGTGTCTCAGAAAGACCTAACCGTGCTACCGAGGGCGTTAGAAATGCGCCGGTGGTGATTGTTGCCTGTGCCGAACTGGGGAAATCGGGCTATTATACTCGGGAGCCGAGGGAGCCGGTTACCGATAAGGGTGACTGGTATATGTTTGACGTAGCGTTGGCGATGCAGAACCTGACACTAGCTGCCCATTCGGTGGGGCTGGGTACGGTGCACGTTGGCGCCTTTGACGCCAACCAGGTGGCCAACCTTCTCGGGGTGCCAGAGGGCTTCCGTGTGGTTGAGATGACTCCGCTGGGTTATCCCGACCGACAGCCTAAAGTTGGACCCCGCAAGGAGCTTTCGGAGATTGTTTCTTACGACCGGTTTGGCGCAACCTAGGCTGCTGATGCTCAGCGGGCGCGTCTTCTTCGGAGCAGGGAAATGAGCCACAACAGGCCAATTACGCTGATGAACGGGAACGGTTGAAATGAGGTGCCCTTGCCGTTTCCGGCAACAGCCGCTGAGGGTGACTCCGCCGGTTTTAGCGGGCCTATCGCCTCTTCCGATATTTCGTATGCTGCCAGCCTGACGTCGATAAACTCCTCGGGCACCCAGCCCAGAGGGTTATTCTTCCCGGTTGCCTCGGGCCAAACCCAACGCGGGTCGTCGTTTAGCGTGAAAACGGCGGTGGCCTTGCTGTATTCGGGCAGATAGACCAGCGCTTCGGTTTGCTC
>CAZNSC010000075.1:13058-14897 GCA_964575695.1 uncultured Dehalococcoidales bacterium | reverse complement strand
GGAGCGGGAGACGGGACTCGAACCCGCGACAACCTGCTTGGAAGGCAGGGACTCTACCAGCTGAGTTACTCCCGCAAAATCACACTCATTTTAGCCAAGGCCCGTCTCCATCGTTGGAGGGGGGCCTACGGTGCTCACTTCTTTGATTTATCCTTTAGCGCTTTTACCACCTTTTCTGCGGTTACTGGGAGCTCTTTAAACCACACCCCGGTGGCGTCGTGAATAGCACTGACCACTGCCGGAGGTGTGCTGACAATGCTCCCTTCGCTAGCCTCCTTAGCACCAAAGGGGCCATCAGGGTCATCGGTTACTACATCGATTAACTTTATATTGGGCACATCCATAGAGAGAGGCATTTTGTAATCCAAGAAGGTGGAGTTCAGCGTCTTACCCCTGTCCATGATAAAGTCCTCATATATGGTTTGTCCCAGCCCCTGAATTGAAGCTCCCTCAATCTGTCCCTCAGCTGGTATCGGGCTCAGCAGCCTGCCGCAATCAGAGGCAATGGTAAAATCGGGGACCGTTATCTGCCCTGTCTCCAGGTCAACTCCTACCTTGGCCGAGTGGGCGGTGAAGCTATAAGAAGTTCCGCCATTACCGGTGCCAGAGGTGAGGTCCAGCGGTTCCAGGCCGTAGCTGGAGTAACCGGTGCCCAGGATAACAGCTCCGGTACCCGAGTAACAGGCAATCCTGGCCAGCCGATCAAAGGGCATGCTCTTTTCCGGGTCTGATGCAACAAAGACCTTCCCCTCCCTAATTTCGATATCTTCAGGTTTCACCTGCCAAGTCTGAGCAGCCGCTTCAAGAAGCTGTTTCTTGGCTTCGCGAGCGGCTTTCTGGGTTGCTTGCCCCGCCAAGATCGTTACCCGGCTACCATAGCTACCGGGGTCAACCGGGGTGTAGGCGGTATCCACTCTCTTTATGTCCATACTCTCCAGTTTAACCCCTAGCTCCTCAGCGGCAATCATACACAGTACCGTATCCGAGCCTTGCCCGGCATCAGTGGCCCCGGTAATAAGATTGACCGTCCCGTCTTCACAAATCCTAATGATAGCCGCGCAGGATTGATGCCCTAACTGCCTTGCCCCACCAAGGTATGAGGTGCCAGAGAGTCCCATGCCCCAGGAAATACTACCCTCTCTTCTTGCCATTTTATCGCGGTCTCTCCACAATGGGTCCTCACTGACTTTCTGGATAGCTTCTTTAAGACCGCATGTTTTCAGCGCTACTTTATTGACGGTCTCATAGATAGTGCCCGGCTTCGGGTTATCAATGGCGTTTCGCATTCTAATCTCTACCGGGTCGATCCCCAGCTCCTCAGCTATCATCTCCATCTGAATTTCAGCGGCGAAGCGGCTGTGGGTAATCCCGTGCCCCCTCATCGCTGCCCCCATCGGGTTATTGGTGAAGGCCCGGTAGCCATCATACTTGAAGTTAGGCAACTTGTAGGGCAGGGTCGTGGCAAAGCCAGCTAGGTAGAGGCTGAGAGGACCAACCGCAGTATAGCCACCACCATCAGCGATGACTCGGTGATGGAGCGCGGTCAGGGTTCCATCCTTCTTAGCCCCCATCTTGCTATAGACAATCATGCTGTGCCGGCGTCGGCTGGTCATAAGCTCTTCTTCCATGCTTTCAATGTACTTCACCGGCTTTCCGCTTATTTTGGACAGCAAGACAGCGCAGTAATCACCGGCCAGGGAATCGTTTTTTGTTCCGCCAAAACCGCCACCGATGAATGGTTGGATGACTCTCACCTTGCTCAGGGGCAGCTTAAAACATGCCGCCAGGTGCCGGTAGTGGAAGTAAGGGCTCTGTTTGGCGGCCCAGACGGTGATATAG
>CAZNSC010000075.1:2731-13048 GCA_964575695.1 uncultured Dehalococcoidales bacterium | reverse complement strand
CCGGTGGGGTCGTAGTAGGCAAGGATAGCTGGTGGCTCCACGTAGCCGTGGGTTGCTCTTGAGGTCCTGAATCTGTCCTCACGCACAATATGGGATTCAGCAAAAGCCTTTTCAACATCACCGAAGTTCCAGTGGTACTCGACACTGATGTTGTTCTTGACGTAATCATGCACCTTAGGTGCCCCATCCTGCATTGCCTCCTCCGGGTCAAATACCCCGGGCAACTCCTCATAGTCAACCCTGACGAGTTCACAAGCCTCCTCGGCGGTGTCCTCATCCACCGCCGCTATCCCGGCCACCGCTTCTGCCATGTAGCGCACTTTATCTACTGCCAGAGGAGGCTCATCCCGGGTCGCCGGCATCCAGCCCCACGTCCAGCCACCGAAATCCTTGCCGGTAACCACCGCCTTTACGCCGTCAAGCCTCTCTGCCCGACTGGTGTCGATATTGAGGATGCGGGCATGGGGGTAGGGGCTCCTTACCAGTTTACACCACAGCATGTCAGGTAATGAGTAGTCAGCGGCATACTTGGCTTCGCCGGTAACCTTCTCCCTGGCATCCACTCGTGGCGCTCGTGTGCCGATAACTGAAAATTCTGCCATCGCTACTTACCTCCCACGTTTTCGGCGGCTGCCTTTATTGACTCGATAATTTTGGTGTAGCCGGTGCAGCGGCACAAATTGCCGGCTATTCCTCTTCTAATTTCGGCCTCACTCGGGCTCGGGTTCTCGTCGAGCAGTGCTTTCGCCGACATGATCATCCCTGGAGTGCAAAAGCCACACTGCAAGCCGCCATGGTCAACAAATGCCTGTTGCACAGGATGAAGCCTGTCCCCGTCCGCCAGCCCCTCGATAGTCGTAATCTGCTTCCCGTCTGCCTCAGACGCTAACATCAGACAGGAGTTAACCGTTCTCCCGTCCAGAATAACGGTGCACGCCCCGCACTCACCGAGGCCACAACCCTCCTTGGTCCCGGTTAGTCCCAGGTCTTCTCTGATGACCTCGAGAAGGGTTCGCCACGGCGGGACCGAAAGTTCGTAGAGCTTCCCATTTACTGTCAGTGTTATCTGTTTCACAACCGCCTCCTAACAAGGTTTATCTAGATACAGCTTGATTAATCGCCCGCCTGGTCAAGACCTTGACCATCTCCGTTCTGTATTCCACCGAAGCCCGGTGGTCACTAATTGGGCAACACTCCTCGGCAGCAAACTGGGCTGCCCTCTCGATTACCTCATCACTCAGCCTCTGCCCCTTGATGGCAGCCTCGGCCTTCCTTGCCCGGACCGGGGTCGGGCTAACAGCCCCCAAGGCGATCCTCATATCTTTACACACCCCGTCCTCAGGGACTGCCACCACGGCAACACCAACAATCGCCAGGTCCATAGCCCTCCTCAGTGTCAGCTTCAAGTATCGCCCACGGCTGGATGCTGGTAAGTCAGGCACCTGAATCTCACGTAGAATCTCGTCATCAGCAGCGGCGGTCTCTTTCGGCCCGGTGAAGAAATCCTCAATGTTAACGATTCTTTCCCCCTGCGGGCTGATCAGCCGCAACCTTGCCTCCATGGTGAGGAGTGCCGGCGCCGTGTCCGCCGAGGGGACAGCATTACACAGATTACCGGCTACCGTGCCCCTATTTCGCACCTGAATGGAGGCCATACTCTCCACCGCTTGGAACAAGACATTGAACTTTTCACGGACTATGGGTGAGGTTTCCACGGCATGAAGTGTGGTCAATGCCCCGATGCTTAGACCGCTGCCTGCGTCATATTTGATGTAGTCTAAATCTGGTATTCCCTTCAGGTCGATGATATACTCCGGTGCCTTTATTTCCCTTCTTTTTAGCTTGGGTACGAGATCAGTACCCCCGGCAATTACCCGTGCCCTCCCTTTATACTGTGAAAGCAGGGACAGGGCTTCATCGAGCGTCTTCGGCACCAGATAATCAAACCTGGGTAACCTCCTGTAGAATGTTACCATCTCTTGTACTCCTTAATCATGATTCACCGACTAATTTCCAAATAGTAATACTCTAGCTCCTCCCCCTTTCCCCGAGACATCCTCAGACAAAGAATGTTACCGCAATAGGCTATATCTTACCACTTTTGGGCCCGGTCAGTCTAGCCCATCCCGCACCAACTGTTCGCCTGGCTCGTCTATCAAACCTTTGTCCGATATTTGCTACACTCCTCAGTTGCTGGTTGGCCACTTTAGCTACGACAGGATTTTACACGAACACGGCGCATGTGTTACTATTATAGTAGTGGTATTATAACGTGATACTATGGTGATGTCACCCTTGATAGGCGTGCGACAGGTGCCAGGGCAAGGGAGGAATGAAGGGATATCAAAATGGCAACCAAGCCGGAAAGCAAATTTGAGGAGATAAGAAGGTTCGAAGATCACCTGGAGCCATGCACAGAGTGCGGCTACTGCACCTTCTGGTGCCCTCTATATCAGGAGCAACCGCTCGAGTCATCGGCGGCCCGGGGCAAGAATATTATGATCAGGAAGCTATTGGCTGGCGAGGAGAGCTATACCAAAGAGTTCGCCGACAACCTCAACCGGTGCATGTTGTGCATGACCTGTGCCGAACACTGCCCCCGTAAAGCCGAAAGCCCGCCAGTGATTATCGCCGCTAGGGCGGAGAAGGTCAAAGCCAAAGGCGTAAAGTTTCCTTATAATATCGTTTACCGCTGGCTCTTGCCACGGAGGACGCTATTTGGCAATGTGGTCCGCGTCGCCTCCTGGTTTCAAGGCCTCCTTATGCCCCGGACCGAGGGGACAATCCGGCACCTGTCTATGTTCCTGGCGGCCCTGGGCGAGGGCAGACATATCCCGCAGATTGCGCCCAAGTTCTTAAGACAGATGGTTCCGGTGGTAAACAGACCGCCGGCTGGTGTTGACACCAGGATGAGAGTCGGCTTTTTTTCGGGCTGTGTCACCGACTTCGTCTTCCCCGAGCTGGGGAAGAAAATGATCAATTTCATGACCAAGAACGGGGTCGAAGTGGTCATGCCCAAGAAGCAGGGCTGCTGCGGGGCACCGTGTTACCTTGGGGCGGGTGATTTTCAGACCGGCCGAAAGTTCGCGGATACCAACGTGAAGGCGTTTCAGGATCTTGATTATGTTGTCACCGGCTGTGCTACCTGTGCCTCAGCCCTAAAGGACTATCCCAAGTTCCTCGCCGATGGTACGGGGAGAAAAGAGGCTTACGCCAGGTTCAGTGACAAGGTGATGGATATTACCCAGTTTCTGGTTGATGTGTTGAAGCTGCCCGAATCTGCCTATCAACCGTCGGCTGAGGCTAAAGGTAAGCGGGTTACCTGGCATGACCCGTGTCACCTTAATCGCTACCTGAAAGTAAAGGAGCAGCCACGGCAGATTCTGAAGTCTATCCCCGGTGTGGAATTTGTGGAGATGGTGAGGCCAGATTGGTGCTGCGGCATGTCCGGGTCGTTCAGCATCTATTATTACGACCTATCCAAGAAAATCGCCAACAAAAAGATGGAAACGATTAAAAACAGCGGGGCTGACATTGTGGCTACTGCGTGCCCCGGCTGTATGATCCAATTAATTGACAACACTGTCCGGCACAAGCTGCCCGTAAAGGTAATGCATCTTATGGACCTCCTGGAGTAACCCTTTTAAGAAGCTGCCCCAGGTTGGTAGGTAACGGCCGGGCAAATGCCGCCGAGTAACTGTTAAAGTGGGGGGGATACAACATGCGAGAGAAGCTCGTAACTTTCTGTCATCTGTGCTGCGGCAGATGCAGCCGCACGGTAGTCGTTGAGGATGGGAAAGTTGTTGACTGGAATCTGGAAAGAGAAAGCGGTCTGCCCACGGAATGGTGTCCGGTAACGAAGGGTATCTCCGTCATGGAGGTTCTACCCCATCCCGACCGCCTCAAGTACCCGCAGAAACGGGTGGGGGCGAGGGGTGAGGGCAAATGGGCTCGGATTTCGTGGGATGAAGCCCTGGACACTATTGCCCGGAAGTTTACCGACTTAAAAGAGAAATATGGTCCTGAATCGGTGGCTATCGGTCTGGGTGAGCCCAAGGGAATGGAGTTCGCCTTTGCCCAGAGATTTGCCACCGCCTTTGGGACACCCAATGTGTCAACGCCAGGGAACATCTGCGGGACGCCAAACGTGGTGGCCTGCGCTTTCACCTATGGCTCCGCAGCCATCCCTGATGAAGAGCATTTCCCCAAGTTAATGGTACTCTGGGGCTGCAATCCTATCCACACCAGTGGCGCCATGCGCCGGGAGAGCCTCAGGTCCTACCTGTTAGAGGGGGCCAAGCTGGTGGTCATCGATCCCAAGCGGATAGACATCGCCAAGAGGGCTGACCTGTGGATTAAACTCCGCCCGGGAACCGACGGTGCCTTGGCGATGGGCATATTGAAGGTTATGATTGAGGAGAAGCTCTATGACCAGGACTTTGTCGCCAACTGGACGGTCGGTTTCGAACAACTTGAGGAGCATGTCAAGACCTTCTCCCTCGAGGACGTGGAACGGGTAACCTGGGTGCCCCCTCGGCAAATCGAGGAGTTTGCCCGACTATACGGGCAGGTCAAGCCGGCTGCGGTGCAGGTGGGCAATGCCCTTGACAACTGCATGAATAGTTTCCAGACCCTCCGCGCCGTCGACATTCTGCGCGCTATCAGCGGCAACATCAATGTCCCCGGGGGGGATATATTTATCACACCGGCCTCCTTCACCCGACCGGGACGCTTCTTCTTGCTGAGCAAGCTTGACCGAAACCTGGACCGGGCGATTGGCAGTGAGTTCAAACTGGCCAACAGGGCTGCCTTCATCCCGACACAATCATTAACAAAGGCCATTATCGAAGAGAAGCCATACCCGGTAAAAGCCGCCTGGTTTATTCTTACCAATCCTCTCCTGACCTACGCCAACACCAAGGAAACTCTTGAAGGGCTGATGAAGCTTGACTTCCTGCTGGTCAACGAGATCTTCATGACGCCCACCGCCGCTATTGCCGATATTGTCCTCCCCGCGGCCACCGGTGCCGAGCATGATGCCGTGGGCTACTGGCCCGGCTGGTTTGAAGAAATCCGGGCTTACCCTCAGATAGTTGACCCGCCGGGAGAAGCCTGGTCAGACGCTAAGATTATCAATGAGGTAGCCAAGAGACTGGGTCTGGGTGAATACTTCTGGGAGAAAGAGGAGGACGCCCTGGACGAGATGCTGGAGCCCAGCGGTCTTACCTGGGAAGAGTTCAAGAAGAAGAGAATACTCAAGTGCAAACGGGAGTATAAGAGACCGGAAGAGGGCATCTTCAGGACCGCCTCGCGCAAGGTGGAGATATATTCGAAACCGCTGGAGGAGCAGGGTTACCCACCGATGCCACGCTGGGAGGACCTGTCCCGGATTCTTTTCGAGACTTCGGACGAGTATCCACTGTTGCTGACGAATGCCAAGGAAGAAGCCTATGTCCTTTCGGGATACCACCAGATAGACTACCTGAAGAGGATAAAACCTGACCCGGTGGTTGAGTTACACCCTCAAACAGCTCAAAAGTATGGCCTTAGAGAAGGCGAATGGATCTATATTGAAACGGAGACCGGCAAGATAACCCAAAAGCTTGCGCTTGACCCTGACCTTGACCCAAGGGTGGTGAACGCCTCCTTCGGCTGGTGGTTCCCGGACGACCCTGATGACTACTACGGACTGCACAAATCAAACATAAACGTCCTTGTCCCGAGCGCACCGGAGGAAGAAACCGTAGGTTCAGTGCAAATGAGAGGCATTCCCTGTCGGGTGAGTAAAGCTTAGGAATTCTTGCCCCAGGCTACAACTAGAAAGGAAAAAGAATGCCCCCCATAGTCTCAATTATCGGCAAATCAGACACGGGAAAGACCGCCCTTATCGAAAAATTGATCCGGGAGCTGGCATCGCGGGGTTATCGTGTGGCGACCATTAAGCACGCTCCCCAGGACCTGGTCTTTGACCAGCCGGAAAAAGACAGCTGGCGCCATATTCAGGCCGGGAGTGCCGCCACAGCGGTTAGTTCTCAAGACAGGATGGTGCTGATAAAGCCAGTGTCTCAAGCGCTCACCATTGACCAGGTTGCCCGTTACCTTGGCGAAGACTACGATATCATACTGGCTGAGGGTTTCAAAGAGGGCGATACCCCCAAGATAGAGGTGCACCGCCGGGAGATTGGCCCGCCCCTTAGCGCCGTCAAGAAGCTTATCGCCATGGTCACTGATGAACCCCTTGAAACCAAGACGCGACAGTTCGCCCCTGAGGACATTAAAGGCCTGGCCAGTCTCCTTGAGGAAGGCTTCATAAAGCCCCAGAAAAAGCGCACGATACTTTACGTCAATAATACCCCGATAGCATTAAGCACCTTCCCCAAGGAAATCATCGCCAGTACCCTTATCGGCATGGTCTCGGCTCTGAAGGGAGCGGAGCCGGTGAGGAGCCTTGAGATCCTGGTGAGGAAAGACACGGATTGAAGGGGTGATCTTCCCAAGCCCCTGGGCTCCCGGCCATTGGTGATAAACTCTTTCTTCATGCTTCTAAGCGCCTCCTGCCCTAGATTCCGGCCGCTTTATCATTTCCCATGTAATTCGGTATAGAGCCTGTATTGCCGGCGAACTGCCGTCTTATGCGTAGCTAGACTTCTCCCACCCCATTATGGGCCGGCAAAACTGCGGGTGGCTGCTATGCCTGTCGAAGTCTATCATGCTATAATTGGGTTGCTCCGGAATCTCATAGATTGGCTATCTGAAGAGGTCTATCATAGCAGTTCGCAGAGTTCGCCAGTCCCCAGCGGAACCAGGATTTTCTTATGGCTATGTCATCGTCTTAGCCACCTTCCTGGTGATGATGTTATCCTGGGGAATACACTATACCTTTGGCGTGTTCTTTCAGCCGTTACTATTTGATCTTGGCTGGACGAGGGCGATGACCGCAGGGGCATTCTCACTGGCTACACTGCTGCGTGGTTGTCTCAGTATTGGCGCGGGAAAGCTGGGTGACCGGTTTGGGCCCAGGATAACTACAACCGCCTGCGGTTTCTTTCTAGGTTTGGGCTATGTGCTGATGTCGCAGGTCACTGCTATCTGGCAGTTGTATTTGTTCTACGGAGTGATATTAGCCGTCGGCATGAGCGCCAGTTTTGTTCCGCTTCTGTCTACCGTGGCCCGGTGGTTCGTTAAGAGAAGAGGAGTGATGACCGGTTTTGTCCTGACCGGCGTGGGAACGGGTATAATGGTCATGCCGCCGATAGCCAGGTGGCTGATTGCTAATTACGATTGGCGCACTTCTTATATTATCATTGGCATTGCTGCCCTGTTGGTTATTATGCTGGCCGGCCAGTTTCTCAGGGGTGAACCGGCTCAGATGGGGCAGTTGCCTTATGACGGTCACGAGGTAACGGGAGATGTTGGCCGGAAACTGGGCGCTGGTGGAATCTCCCTCCGTCAGGCAATTCATACGACAAACCTCTGGCTGCTTTGTGCCATGTACTTCTGCTTCCTTTTCACCACATCCACGGTAATGGTTCATATTGACCCCCATGCCACGGAGCTGGGGCTTTCCTTTACCGGGGCGGCTAATATTCTAGCCGCCATCGGCGGGATAAGCATTTTGGGCCGGGTAGCACTGGGTGCCGCCGCAGATAGAATCGGCAATAAGTCGGCGATAATAATTGGTTTTGCCTTATTGGCGGCGTCTCTCATTTTTATCCTGTTTGTCAAACAGGTGTGGATGCTCTACCCGTTCACTGTTATATATGGTTTAGCCCAGGGAGCTTTGTTTGTGCTCTTTTCGCCAATGGTGGCTGAACTGTTTGGATTAAGTTCGCACGGGGTGATTTTCGGGGTTATCACCTTTGTTGGTTCGGTTGGGGGAGCGATTGGTTCGGCGCTGGCCGGTCACATATTTGACGTGACCAGCAGTTATCAGATAGCGTTCTTCATCTGTGCGGTGATAGCATCGATGGGCTTGATATTGAGTTTCTTGGTGAGACCAACTGGCGCTGAGAATGAGAGAGCACGGCGATTAAGGTATACTTGAGAGTAAGCCTTGCTGGTGGTACCGCTATCAGGAGAAAGGGTTGTTGCGATTAACCCAGGATAAGATATTTTATGGCTGGGTAGTAACTATAGCCGCTATTATGATCGGCGCCATCACCCTGGGTATACGCCAGTCCTTTGGGGTATTCTTCAATTCTATAGAGACTGACTTCTTCCTGACCCGAGGAGCCACCGCCGGCATTTTTTCGGTCTACATGTTACTTTGTGGTGCGGTTACTGTTGTCGGGGGCTGGGCTCTGGATAGGTATGGGCCGAGGATTGTTGCCCCCATAATGGGCGGGTTTACTGGCTTAAGTCTGTTGCTCACCAGCCAGGCCAGCGCACTATGGCAATTGTACCTGACCTACGGTTTGTTATTGGCTTTGGGGACCGGGGCGATATTTACCGTCATCAACTCAACCGTCTCCCGCTGGTTTGATAAGAAACGAGGTATTGCTGTGGGCATTGCCAGCTCCGGTGGACAACTGGGAATAGTCTTTCTGGCGCCATTTGCCAGCTACCTGATTTCTAGCTTCGGCTGGCGCCCGGCGTTTATCGTGATCGGGTTAATTGCATGGCTGATTATGTTTTCTCTGTCCCTGCTCCTGAGAAGAGACCC
This sequence comes from uncultured Dehalococcoidales bacterium, assembly GCA_964575695.1. Classification (GTDB taxonomy): domain Bacteria; phylum Chloroflexota; class Dehalococcoidia; order Dehalococcoidales; family W111; genus CAZNSC01. The sequence continues at coordinate 4,386 of CAZNSC010000075.1, read as the reverse complement.
TGCTGATATGGGTCTGCTACCTGACGGCGCAAAATCCGAAGCGGTTCAAACCGGGTCACAAGATAGTAACGGGATCAACACTCAGAGAGCCGGGCTTTCACTGCTACAGGCATATCGAATCAGGCACTTCTGGTTCCTGGGACTCGTCTATTTATTCTTATCCATAAGTGTCCACCTGGTGCTAACCCACACTGTGCCCCACGCCGTCGATATCGGTATTTCACCGATGGATGCGTCTGTTATCCTCAGTATCGTTGGCGGTGTCTGCATCGCAGGACGGCTAGCGACCGGTAAATTTTCCGACATCATCGGCAGGAAAGTGCCGGCGCTCACCTCTGCCTTAATGCAGGTTGGAGCCTTGGTATGGCTGGTCTGGATACGGGAGCTATGGATGTTCTATCTGTTTGCGGCAGTTTTTGGTTTCTCCTGGGGTGGTCTCGGCACTCAAGTGACGTTACTAATTGGTGATGTTTTCGGTATGCACAGTATCGGGGCAATTATTGGGGTGCTAACCGTTGGTTGGTCTGTGGGCGCGGCTATTGGCTCAGCCGTTGGCGGGTTCGTATTTGATGTCAGTGGCAACTATTTGCCTGCATTCGTCATGGGGGCGGTAATGATGTCAATCGCCACCGTCTTTCTTTCTCTCACCAGAAGTCGCCCGATTACCGAGAGCAGTTAAGACGAGCCGAAACAGGCATGACTATTCTCGGGGGGGTAGGAGGTAAGGGGAATATGCGTCGGCTTTATAAACGGCGAAACAGGATGCAAGCCTAGTCCAGAAGTTCCATAATGTGCATCACCTTTACCGGCTTTCCCTGCCGGATGGTGGTGTCAATCAACTGAATCTCACAGCCGGGGCAGCCGGTAACCACAATATCGGCCCCGGTTGCATCTATGCTGGCCAACTTTTTGTCAGCAATCCTCTTGGACAGGTCGTAGAAGTGGATGCTGAAGGTTCCCGCCATACCGCAGCACCTGTCAGCATCGGGCATTTCTACATATTCTATATCGGGTATTGACCTGAGAATTTGCCTTGGCGGCTCTGTTACCCCCATATGGCGGCTGAGGTGACACGGGTCGTGCCAGGTGACCCGCCTGCCTTTAACCTCGGGTGAGGCTGCGTAAGCCGAGGGCGGTAACCTGAGCACATCAACCAGGAACTCGGTGATGTCCCTTATCTTATCGGCAAACCTGGCATAGGCTTGCTGTCGCTGTGGAGTATCAGCCAGAAACTTCACATAGTCTTTCATCGCCGAACTACAGGTAGCGCAATCGGTGACCACATAATCCAAATCCTCGAACGCCTTAACATTCGTGTCCGCCAGTTTGCGTCCCGTATCAAAATCACCGGCTCCCAGGAAGACCGGGGCGCCACAACAGCCCTGCTCCCTGGGGACCACCACCTCCACCCCGTTCCTGGTCAGGAAGCTGATTATCTTTTTCCCCAGCTCGGGGAAGACAAAGTCGGTCATGCAGCCGGCGAAGTAGCCGACCCTCATCACGGTGTCAATACCATCCGGCGGTCTATTTACTACCGGGACCATCTGCCTTAAGAACTTGGGGGCAATCTGTGGGATATGCCTGCCCTTGCCCAAGGCCGATAGGAACAGGGGTAGATGCCTGATTGTTCCCTCAGTCCTGGGTAAGAACACCCC
>CAZNSC010000075.1:0-2721 GCA_964575695.1 uncultured Dehalococcoidales bacterium | reverse complement strand
GAGCGTCCTCCGTGATAGGAGCCATCGGTAAATAATATTGTAGGGAAAGCGGACACCCCTGGCCCGGGTTTTATCGGCTCTGGCGGCAACGATAACCGGTGGAATCTGCACCCGAGCCGGGCAATTTGCGGTGCACGCCATGCACAGGGTGCAGGTATCAAGGCGCTCGGCATACTCTTTGGTGAATTCCAGCTCGCCGGCAACCAGTGCTCGGATCATCATGTTCTTCCCCCGGGCAACCGATGACTCTACTCGCTCCTCCTGGTAGACCGGACACCAGAAGGTGCAGAAACCACACTTCATGCATGACTCAAGTTCCTTCTCGAATTTCTTGATTTGGGCACAGTCTATGCTTGTCGCCATACGAGACCTATTCTTCTTCCCAGATTTTGCCCGGATTGAGGGTGTTGTTCGGGTCAAGTATTCCCTTGATTTTCTTCATTATCTCAATCGCTACCGGGTCCATGGCTTCCTTAAGGAAATGCCGCTTCTCCAGTCCAATGCCATGCTCGCCGGAAAGCACCCCGCCCAACTCCATCGCCGCCCTGAATATTTCGGCCATGACCTCTTGAGCTCTGGCAAACTGCTCCTTATCCCTGATATCGGTGAATATGGTCGGGTGAAGATTTCCATCACCGGCGTGACCGAGTAGCTGGATGAAGAAGCCGGTCCTCTCCGATATTTCGCCCAGTTTCCTTATGAACTCGGCAAGCCTATCCCTGGGGACAGCCACATCCTCAGCGATAACCGTGTGAGCGGCACTGAAAGCAGCGGCGAAGCCAGCACTCCTCATCCGCCAGTACATAGCCGCCTCAGCCTCGTCCCTGGCTATCCTGATGTCTATGGCCCCGCTCTTCTTCAGGATGTCGAGAATTTGCTCGGATTCTGCCTCCACGGCTGCCGGGGAGCCGTCAGCCTGCAGCAGAAGCAGGGCACTTGCCTCCACCGGCAGGCCCATGGGCGTTATCTCCTCAATCCGCCGGATGACAAAATTATCAACGAACTCAACCTTGGCTGGTACCAGTCCGCTTGCCAGAATGTTGGATACCGCCTGACCCCCCACCGACATATCGTCAAAAACGGCCGTCATGGTCTTGCTGGCCGGCGGCATCGGCAGCAGCCTTACTGTTATTTTGGTTATCACCCCCAGTGTCCCCTCAGAGCCGGTAAACAGCATCACCAGCCCATAGCCGGTCCGGTTCTTTACCGTTACCCCGCCGACCTTCATGACATAGCCGTTGGCTAAGACCACCTCCAGGCCAAGAACATACTGCTTGGTCACCCCGTACTTCAGGCAGTAGGGGCCACCGGCATTCTCAGCGACGGTACCCCCTATAGTACAGCCCAAGAAGCTCTGGGGGTCGGGGGGATAAAACAGCCCCTCCTTGGCTAAAGCCAGGTTGAAGTCCTGAAGGACTACCCCAGGTTCAACCGTGGCCACAAGATTACCCTTACTTATGTCCAGAATCCGGTTCATTCTGGCGGTGCAGAGCACAATCCCGCCTTTCAGCGGGATGGAACCTCCACTGAGATTGGTGCCCGCCCCTCTGGGGGTAACCGGAATGAGATTCTCATTAGCCAGCTTCAGAATCTGGGATACCTGCTCGGTGGTTGTCGGTAGCACGACCACGTCCGGCATGTGTGTCCAGGTGGTGGTGGCATCATAAGAGTAGGTGGTAAGGTCTTCCCTGGAGATTAATACTGCCCCCTTGCCCGCAATCTCCCGCAACCGGGATATAATCTCCGGCTTCAGCATGCTAGCCAACTCCTTCTGGTCTTTTTCCGGTTGACGCGGATTTCATACCCGCCTTCTCTTTACCCATCAGAGCCGCTCCGAGGGCAGCGACAAGCCGTGGCTCCTGGGGAACAAGGGCCTTGATTCCCAGCCTCTCCTCAACGCTCCTTACCAGTCCGATATTCTTTGCCCCGCCCCCGACCAGAGCACAATCTGGCTCAAACGAGAGCCGCTCCACCAGAGTCTGGATCTTGGCTGCCAGAGCCCGATGAACCCCGGCGGCTATGTCCTCCTTCAAGGCACCCTCGGCAATACGGGACACCGCCTCCGATTCGTTGAATACGGCACACCCGGTGGTAAAATCAACCTTATTCTTGGATTTCAGCGATAGCTCGCCCAGTTCCTGGATGTCAACGTGCAGTACGCGGGCAATCACCTGTAGTAGCCGACCGCTGCCGGCGGCACACTTTTCGCTGAGTACAAAGGCCACTGTCCGCCCCTTACTGTCAACCCGGAAAGCCCGGCTGAATTGCCCCCCGATATCAACCACCGTCCGAACCGAGGGAAACAGATAGAAGACCCCCCTGCCCTGGCACGATATATCATTAACCGTTCCATCAGCCAACGAGACGCTGGCGGCTCCGTACCCGGTAGCGGCTACGTAGCCAATATCCTCAACAGAAAGACCGGCTTTGGCCAGAACCTGGCTTACTACGTCATCAGCCACGGCCCGGTAGTTTCCCACGGAGGGGACAATAGCCCAGGAAAGGATGCCGGTATCGGAGAGTATTACCGCTTTAGATGAGATAGAGCCGATATCGACCCCAATAATAGCTTTGGTGGAATCAGAGCCGCCCTCAATAGCGCCGGGGCACATCATTCGTCTCCAACAGAGTAGATTTACCTGAAGAAGGTGGCTTCCTGTAACGGATGCCGGCTCCTCACTAGCGGCAGGTTGTTCTTGGCGGCATCTCGCACTGTATCCT
>CAZNSC010000074.1:6990-14935 GCA_964575695.1 uncultured Dehalococcoidales bacterium | reverse complement strand
TCTCTGCCATTTTCCGGGCGTTGCAGTAGGTGCACTCAAAGCGGCACCCCTTGAAGACATTCCAGGTTCTGCTGACCGTCTTAAACATCCTCATTTTGCATTCCTCCGAGACCAGGGTTCCCAGGAAAGAAGCTGTGCCACAGCTTTCAGGTCGTAGTTACGAGAGCCGGGCAGCGTTGAAGGAAGGTGAGGAAGCACAAAACCACAGATGGGACACCAGTCACATTCAACACTACAGGTCGCTTTATGAAAGACCGCAGTGTCCAAGGCAGGCGAGGGAAGGAGCAGGTAATGACTGCAAATCGGGCAGAGGTCGGATTTCCTATGCCACTCCAGGAGCCGGATTCGCTCCATGATGATGCGGTCCGGATTGGCTACTATATCCGCTACGAACCGTTTAGCTACATTCCTGACCTTCTCCAAATCGGCCTGGCCCAGCCTGGCGAGATAGCAAGAGACGTGCACGTACTCAACAACCTCACCGTCATCATCACCCAGTACCAGGATTGGCTCATTCTGCATCATCTGCCGCAGCTCGTCCTTAGTGCGCCTACAGCACCTCAGGAACGGCGTCTTCTTCGTAAAAGGCAGGTATCGTCTTATCCGGAAGCGCAGCATTCTGCTTCTCCGAGCGAAGCTTAATCGTTCCATCTAGTCCTGCTCCTCTGACAGCGTCAGGATTCGGCCGCACCAGGGGCATTGTACGGTTCCGTCTTCCGCCGGGCGCACCAGCACTAGACCGGAAGCTGCTTTCTCTCTGGCAACGTGTTCCACTGTCCTCGCCAGCTTCCAGAAGACCTTATCCACCGCATTACTTACGCAGCTAGGTTTTATGTTGCCCAGGCCATCCTTACGCGGAAACACTAATGTCGGCCATTCCTTGCTGGGTACGTTTTTCGCCAGTTCCAGCCGGCAGGCCTGATAGACGGGCAAACGGCGCGCTGCCTCGCTAATAAGCTCGTCCGTGAGCGGCACCTGAAGGTCCAAGCTGCGCTTTGGCTCGCAAATCTTCTTAAGCCTCAAAAATTCATCTACAGTTATGCTCATACCAGTTCGTACTCCGGTAAACCTTTATGCTCAGGTACATCAGGCCCGCAGTGAGCCACACGGAATCTCAGATTAGGCACCTCACCATCGCCGCCGCCATGATGATGCTTCCTACCGCAATAGGGACAGGTGATGTATAAGTCCCAGACGCCGTCCCGGCGCCGGACCGCTCTTGCCTTCACCCTGGGTATTTCAGATATTTCCTTCATGCCCTCTGTCACGGCTCAGTTCCTCCCCAGGGTCGCACCCGGCCAGTTACTTTCCAGGTGTCGGATCAGGATATACATGCGGTCCGGGATGCCCGTCTCGCCGGCCATGGCCGCCTCCCTGGTGATCGGGAACACCGGCGGCACCGCCTTGTAGAAATACGGGTTGAACCGGATGCTTTCCCGGGCAACCTTGATGTTGGTCGAATGGAAGCGGTCGTAGATGGCGTACTCCCGCCGGTCACGGGAAACAAGCAGGTTAAAGCGGCACGTCCGAGCCTCTACCAGCATGAGGTGATAGCCCTGCTCTTGCCATTCGACCTTTCTTAACTCCATGACTTCTCCTTTCCCCATCAGGGGACCAGCTTACGCCTGCGATAGCTGGTCCCCGTCAGGATGACCATCTTTCCCCGGCACATGCCGTAAAGCCTGTCCACCGTGTCCTCGCGCATGAGCTCTGCCAGGCTGTCGTCCTCGAGTGCCAGGCGGCTGTTGACCACTACCGGAAGCCCGCGGCTCACCCGCTCGTCGATGATGTACCAGTAGAGCTCCCTGGTGAAGTCGGACGGTTTCTCCTTGCCCACGTCATCCAGCATAAGAAGCCTGACGGTACGGAGCTGGGCATAGATCTGTTCCTCCGTCTCGTGGTAGGGCTTCTGCGCGTCCGGGATGTTGTAGGTAGCCCGGACTCGTCTGACCAGTCCCGGCCCCTTCTCAAACCTCACCGGTAGCGTGGCGCTGGCCGGATCTCCACTCCAGTTGTCAATGAGGTGGTTGGCAATGCAGGCCATGAGCGTGGATTTGCCCACGCCCGGCCCCCTCGAGTACAGGTAGAGCGACGGCATTCCCCGGGGGTTATCCAGATCGAAGCTATCGGCATATCTTCGGCATATCCGCAGCGCCGCCCGTTGGAATTCCGGCTCAAAGTCATCAAACCGGGTGCAGTGCAAGTCGGACGGGATGCCGCATTGCTTACGCCACCTCTCCCTGATAGCGACCCTCTCAAGCTTACGTTCCTGCTCTTCCAACCGCTTCTCTTCCTCCTCGCGCTTCTGCCGGCATGCCGCACACTCCCGGGGTCTCACCTCACGCGGGGGCTGGCAGAAGAAATACGTGGTCACCTCGCCCTCGAATTTGCCGCCACAGGTCCGGCATTCACACTCATCCGTCCTCGTCTCCTGCCTCGGCCTCCTCTCCGCTGATGATGACTGTTCCCCCGGCATCCCGGAAAGCCTGGACAGGATCCTTCCGACTGGAATCATCCCTCCGCCATCCGTCTCCCGATTCATGTTGCTGCTGCTCATTGTTTCTCTTTTCCCCCTTCATCCGGCCTTCGACGTAGCTCAACAGGTCGCCCGATGGTCTCGCACTAGTTGTTTCCCAAATGAGCTTCGCCAGGTAGCCGAAGTCGTAATTGGCTTTCCTGGCGATCACCCCGATGCGTCCGTGCGGTGGCGCCCGGCCGGCGCAAACCTGGTAAAGCTCTCCAACCCTGGCAATCGCCTCCTTGCGGTTAGCTGCGCCTTTAATTTGCTCCAGGCAATTTTCAAAAAGACCTTTATCCGGTAAGCCACCGCCCCGGCGGTAAGGGCTGCCAACTTTTCCAGGTTTTTAATGGTCTGCTCCACCAGGTACACTGCGGACGGACTCATCAGCAGCCGGTGCTCAGCCAGGCTGTCCTTCCAAAAATGAATTAGAGATTCAAGCTCTTTCAACGCATACCTCTTCGACAAACTCACGGAAGACATCTATCCATCTGTCGCGCCTGGCCCTGCCGTGAGGCGCGATGTATTCTCGCTTCCCCGGATGTTCATCAAGCCATCTTCCCCAGGCCTTATCGCACTTTGCACAGATACATACCTGGATGCCATAGCGAACAAAACCGGAATCAGATTGGCAGATGATGCAGTGCTCTTGGTCAAAATCTGAGCAGTGATTGGCTGCTGCCTCGATGCCTTTACCGGGGTGCAGGAGCCCCCTGAGAACCGCCTGGTAGGGGAAACGAGGCGGGCAGTTATAAACAACCAGGCTCCGACCACTGACAGATATAAGCTCTCTCTGGAGATTGCGGCAGCAGATGCACTTAAGCATTGCTTTGTGACCCCTTGTAAAGGTACTCCTCGGCCTCCATTTCAGCCTGGTAGTGGCTGCACTCAGCTTCTTCACAGGTGAACGGGTAGTGGCAGTCGGTCATGTGGCCATAGGAGCAAAACATGCAGGCCATCGGGCTGAGAGCGCCCACCGGACATTCCCCGGTAGCTACTTTGAGGATACCCTGGCTGTTAACGACCTTTTCCGCCTGACTGCGTGCGTCGTCATGTCTGACGCCGACGGCGACCAGGGTGTCTGATATCTCTGACGTCATCCTGGCGGCCTGCTCCCTGATGCTACGGCACCTGGAGCAATTGCACTGCGTCCTGGGCAAGTCGGCGCGGTGCCCGCAGCACGGGCAATACCTGGCCGCAATATCCACCGTTTCATGACACCAGGAGCAAGAAATCTGTTCACTCATCGTTCCTTCATGCCCCCCTGTTTCAATTCTTCGCCTCTATCTCCTTCGGATGCTTGGAGTGGATATGTCGCTCAACATTGGTGAAGTGCCGCCGGCAGTAAGGGCAAAGCCCCGCATTGGCCCGTCTCCGCGCCCGGCGTATCTCCTTCTGGTTCTCAGCCAGCTTTTCCAGGGCGCCGTTAAGCTGTTCCTTCAGGTTGCAGCTCCTGTCTTCGGCCACTCTCAGTTTCTTTTCAAGCGCTTGCACCTCGCTCTCGGTGTAGTGCTGGCCGTGACCGTTGGGACAGTAGAAGGTCCCACCTTCACGCTGGAGCTTTTGCCGTAGATTGGCCGGCATGGCAAACATCACGCCGCAGGCGCAGCACTCCTCGGTCTCAAGCGTAATAGCCGTTTCCACATTCAGTAACCTCGTCATATTCGCCTCCCGGTGCATCTGCCCGGCCTTCCACATTCACCGCACCATAGCCGTTCGTCAAGTAATGCAGTCATAGCGGGTCGGCTCCTAACTCTCGGCAAATACTCGCCATCTCGCTCACTATTTGAGGGAGACTTTCCGGGGTATGCTGCTCTCCCATCGCTTTCTGGTAGAGTTCCCCGAGCTTTTTCACCGCCGGCAGGTTGAACTCTTCGGATTCATCCGGCCTGCCGTCGACTTTAGCGTAGAGGTAAGCGCCGAAGGCCAGGTTCTCGGTGTACGCCAGGATGTATCGAGCTATCCTCTCTAGATCATCCCTACTACTCTCTCCCTTCAGGAACCTCGCCACCTCTTCTTCGGTAAGCTGACCACTGTGCCGCCGGCATGCCTTGGGGATAAGCATCCGGGTGATGAACTCACCCACCTCGCTCTGGGAGACCTCAGATGTCTTCCCGTTGGCCAGTGTCATCTTCAATGGGTCGTCCCACAGTGGGTACCGGTCCAGGTCCTGCTCCGTAATTCCGCGTTCAAGGAGATCTCTGGTCGGTATTTTGTAGGCGACGCCGGTACTCGTACGCACTACCTTCTTGAACTCGCCAAACTCAGCTACAAGACGCCTCACCAACTCATTGTGGCAATCATCGGAGCAGGTTATTTCCCTGCCACCGTCATAGACCTTGCCGCAGATAGCGCACTTACGCATCTCACTCATTTAGACTGCTCCTTTGCCCGCTTTCCTTGCCGCCATGACTATCACGACACCCCCATAGGAAGTTCCCTTTGTTCGATGTAAACCGTCTCGCCCTTCTTGAATCCGTTCTGCTCAAGGAGATGGGTCATACCCTGTGCCCGGGCTGCCCGGTTAGCTGCACCGGCTGAGCCATGAAAGAATCCCCCACACCAGCACTGGCACCTGGTTCCTTTGGCGGTGTGACACCGCCTGTCGCAGCGTCTAACTCTTCCCATCGGCAACCCTCTTTTTAAGGCTAGGATGTACCTAACCAAAGATTCTCCTAGCTTTAGTTAGCTGACCCAAACAAAAGGGCAGTTCTTCAGGAAGTGGGCACTCCTTGAAGAACCGCCCTTTTAAGAAACTCCTCGTCAACCCTCACACCCTGGGGCACTATAAGAATGAAGCCGTCAAAGCTGTAGATAAGGTCAACGACATCGCCCGGTTTTAGGACATCGTTGTGAACGAGTTCGGGAGGTATCGTTATCTCGATGCCCCATTTGGGTGTGGCTCGGCGCAAGCGGTAAGTTCTGCGGTAAACCGTCCCCATCTAGCCTCCTAGCTATGCCTTGCTAATACCATGCTAAGATGCTAGAATTGAGAAGGCAAAGCGGCTGGCGGCAATCTACGCCGTCAGACCAAGCGGTCAAAAATTATATGGTCAGCCCTGGCAGGCTGAAGAATGGGAAAGGACTCTGCGAGCCCCAGTAGCTCAGGTGGATAGAGCAGCAGTTTCCTAAACTGCGTGTCGAGCGTTCGAGTCGCTCCTGGGGTACTTGGGTTACCTCACCAGATAATTCCTAAACCGCGTGTCGCGCGTTCGAGTCGCGCCAGGGGTACCACTCTATTTTATATTTATACGTAATTGAGGCGCCGCTTGGTTTTTGCGCGGGCAATGCAGTTACGCTATACTGAGAGTGTAGTACCCGGGACTCGTGAGGGGTGATGACTTTCAGTCAGCTCATTGAGAAGGTTCGAGAGTATCTGCCTCCGGAGAGGATGGCTCTGATTGAGGAGGCCTACGCTTTTGCTGCCAGGGCGCATCAGGGGCAGGTGCGGAAGTCGGGGGAGCCCTACCTGGAGCACCCGTTAGAGACGGCGCTGATTTTGGCTGAGCTTCAGCTTGATGCGACTACATTGTCGGCTGCCTTGCTGCACGATGTTCCCGAGAATTGCGGGGTGCCGATTTCGGAGATTGAAGCCAAGTTTGGCCCGGAGGTAAGTAAGCTGGTTGATGGTACCACCAGGCTGGGCAAAATCTCGTGGCAGGCTCCAGGGGAGGCGGCGACCAGACAGCAGCAGGCGGAGAATCTGAGGAAGATGCTGGTGGCGATGGCGGAAGACCTCCGCGTTGTTTTTATCAAGCTGGCTGACCGGCTACACAATATGCGTACCCTGGGCGCGTTAAGACCGCAAAGGCGGCGGAGCATTGCCCAGGAGACACTGGAGATATATGCTCCGCTGGCTCACCGGCTCGGAATATGGGAGCTAAAGTGGCAGCTGGAGGACTTGTCCTTCCGATATGTGGAGCCGCGTAGGTATCGTCAGATAGCTAACCTGGTGGCTGCCCGGCGTGCTCAGCGGGAGAGCCTAATCGCCCAGGTAATTCAAATTTTGGGCGGTGAGTTTGACCGGGTAGGTGTCCGGGCGGAGATATCGGGGAGACCAAAGCACATATATAGCATCCACCATAAGATGCAGAAATATGCGGTGATGGGGAAGCATTTTAACGATATACATGACCTTCTAGCTCTCCGGGTGTTGGTCAGTACTATTCCTGATTGCTACAGTGCGCTGGGCGTTATCCACAGCTTGTGGCATCCCCTGCCAGGTGAGTTTGACGACTATATTGCTAACCCCAGGACAAATGGGTATCAGTCTTTGCACACCACCGTGATGTGCCTGGGTACAACCCCGCTTGAGATCCAGATTCGCACCCGGGAGATGCGTCACATCGCTGAATATGGTATGGCGGCTCACTGGCGGTATAAGGAGGGTGAGAAGCAGGACCTGCACTTTGAAGAGAGGATAGCCTGGCTGCGCCAGTTGATTGACTGGCACCGGGAATTGAGCGGGGCGGAAGAGTTCCTGGAATCAGTGAAGACAGATATATTCATTGATCAGGTTTTCGTGTTCACGCCAATGGGTGAGATAAAGGATCTGCCCAAAGGCTCAACCCCGCTCGATTTTGCTTACCGAGTCCATACCGAGGTGGGACACCGTTGTATCGGGGCCAAGGTCAACGGTCGCCTGGTCCCCCTTAACTATCAGCTGAATAACGGTGATGTTGTCGAGATTATGGCGGCGAAACGAGCTAAGGGGCCAAGCCGGGACTGGCTCAGCCCCCATCTCGGTTATGTTAAGACGTCTCATGCCAGGGAAAAGATACGGCAGTGGTTTAAGAAGCAGGAGCAGGCGGAGAATATTGAACGAGGCCGGGAGCTTCTGGAGAAGGAGCTGCAGCACCTCGGTCTGAAACAAATTGAGCGAGAGGAGCTGGCGAAGCTGTTCAGTTATGATAGTCTGGATGACTTCTTGATGGCTATCGGTTACGGGGGGATCACTACCCATCAGATTACCTTGAGGCTAGCTGCCCAGCAGGAGCCACCCAGAACTGTAACGGCAGTCACACCGCCTCGGCCAACAGTGTCGGCGGTTCGGGTGCTCGGGGTTGGCGATTTGCTCACTCAGCTAGCCCGGTGTTGTCATCCGGTGCCGGGGGATAGGATTATTGGCTATGTGACCCGCAGTCGAGGGGTGACAGTACATCGTAGGGATTGCTACAATGTGGTTCATAGCAGTGAGAGGGAGCGGTTGATTCCGGTGGAGTGGCAGCCAACCGATTCACGGTACCTGGTCAATGTTCAGGTCGAAGCCTGGGATAGGGTCGGGCTTATCCGCGATATCACCACCATTGTGGCTGAGGAAAAGGTCAATGTTGCCGGGATTAACGCTGCCAATCATGATGACTATACCATCTCTCTGTCTCTTAGTCTGGAGACAACCGGCTTGCCTCAGCTTAGCCGGCTCTTGAT
>CAZNSC010000074.1:0-6980 GCA_964575695.1 uncultured Dehalococcoidales bacterium | reverse complement strand
GGTCAAAGTTGAGGGGGTTGTGGGGGTGATGAGTGTTGCTCGGGTTGGAGGTGAGGCAGTTACCGTTGCCCCGGCTATCCAGTCGGGGTTATCAGATAAAATTTAAGGAGGTAGGTATTGCCGGGTAGTAAATCAGCTCAAAAGCAAGCACGGGTTGCGGAAAGAAGGCAACGGCGGAATAAGTCGGTTCGTAGTCTGTGTAAGACTAACATAACTAAGGCGGAGAATCTCATCTTCTCCGGGGAGATTGAGCTAGCCAAGCAAGCTGTGGTCGGGGCCATTACTTCTTTAGATAAAGCGGTGGGGAAGGGGGTTATTGCTGCCAATAATGCTGCTCGCCGCAAATCCCGGTTAATGAAGAAGCTCAATGAAGCGCTGGCAGTATCTTCGGCGGGAACTGAGACAAAAGAAGCCGTGTGACCAGATAGGGTTTTGATGAATTTGACTTGAGGGTGGGGTGGGGTTTATGCTCCTGATGGAATGGCCGGCAGTAGCGGCCTTAACAGGTTGATGGTGGGGCAATATGTGCCCCACCGGGCAGGATGAGATTCAAGGTCATTCTGACAGATATTAGTTGACTTTTAATGCCGGTGGGTATAAATTGGCAGCAGTTGTGGGGGGCAATAGACAGAAGCTATGATTTTAGCTCAATTTCAGACGGTAGGTCATGACCTGTTTGCTCAGGGGCTCGTTTCTTCTCATAGTGGTAATCTGAGCATCAGGCTGGGGGAGCGGATGATCATTACCCGCCGTGGCAGCCGGCTTGGTTGTCTCGAAGAGCATGATTTGATCGAGACGGGGATAAATAAGAATGACCGGAACACACCGCTGGCATCAACAGAATTGGCCGTCCATCGCGCCATTTATCAACAGACCCCAGCGTCAGCCATTGTCCATGCCCACCCGCCGCATGCTGTGGCGCTATCACTAACCGAAACTGCTATTGTCCCCAGTGATGCTGAAGGGCTGTCTATGATAGGTCAGGTTCCTGTCCTCGGCTGGCACATGCAGGTAAGGCCGGGAGGGCTGGCTGATATCATTGCTCAGGCGTTAAGGCACTCTCAGGTTGTTATGGTTCATGGTCATGGCAGCTTCGCCATTGGTCAGCTACTCGAGGAAGCCCATAATTGCACGGCTACCCTGGAGGAAAGCTGCCGGGTCATTTGCTTACTGAAGTCCTTAGCTGTTGGCGAGGCCAGGGAATAGCATGTCTTCTTCTTTGATTCCCCCCGCCGGCTCATCACCGCTATGGCTGTTGGCGCTTTAAATACCCGCGCCCCTTATTAGCTGGGTGGCAATATTGGCTGGGGGGGAGCTGAGGCGGCAACCGATGACAACCTCGGTGCTCCCCATTTCAGTGATTACCTCTTGTGATAGACCGGAGTGCACCAATCAAGGTGCTTGGGGTAATTGCCCCGTATCACCTGGAAGTAGATTTCTTGTAACCTGCGGGTTATCTCGCCAATCTCGCCGTTGCCGATCTTACGGCGGTCTATCTAGGCTACCGGTGTTATGTGGGCAGCGGTTCCGGTGAGGAAGCATTCCCCAGCGAGGTAAAGCTCGCTGCGGTCAACCGGTCTCTCGATGGTTTCGATGCCGAGTTCCTCTCGTGCCAGTTGTATCACGGTATCGCGAGTAATGCCTATCAAGATGTTATTATAGCTGGCTGGCGTAACCAGTTTGCCATCAATAACCAAGAAGATATTCTCACCACTACCTTCGGAGATATGACCGTCTGGGGTGAGCATAATCGCCTCATCAAAGCCGTTGAGGATGGCTTCTGTCTTCGCCAGAGCATTATTGACATAGAGTCCGGTAATCTTGGCCTGCGGCGGAATCACATTATCATCCGGGCGTCGCCATGAGGAGACGGCACACCTCGCTTTATCCATGTCGAGGTATGGTCCCCAGGGGATAACAAAGACCAGAAAGTCATCGTCCAGGTCATAGAGGCGGACGCCCAAGGATTCCGAACTCTTGTAGGCCAGCGGACGGATATACAGGTCCTCTTCAAACTCACATCTGGCTACCAGCTCAACGGTTATACGGCATAGCTCATCTATGGTATATGGCAGAGTGATGTTCAGCACCTGGCAGCCCTGGCGCATTCGTTCGTAGTGCTCTTTAAGGCGGAACAGGTAAATCTGTTTTTGCTCACTATTCCAGTTGCCTCTGATGCCCTCAAAGATGGCAGTGCCGTAGTGGAGGCAGTGGGTCATAACACTTATCTTGGCATCCGATAAAGGGACAAACTGGTTGTGAAGAAAGGCATATGATGGCATTATGCAGACCCCTTTCTACTTGATGGCGATTATTATAGCTCGCTACGGGTGTAGAAAACAAGTGGTTTTATAGAGATCGCTTATCAAGAGAGGTTTGAAAGGCTATCCAAACATATTGCAAACCGAAGTAGTTTGGTGTATAATGAAATTTGGTTTAGTCCAGGTTATCACATACTTAGTCCGTTCCCCTAAGCTTGCCCAAGTGTTGGATGACCAAGACTCTAACCAACTATTAGAAGAAAGGAGGTCATCCAATGAGCTTTCAGGACAAATCACTCCAGTGTTCTGATTGTGGGGCTACCTTTACCTTCAGCGCTGAGGAACAGGATTTCTTCCAGTCTAAGGGCTACACCAACGAGCCTAAGCGCTGTCCTTCGTGCCGTGAAGCAAGGAGAGCACAGCGTTACGGAAGCGGTGGTTATGGCTACAAGTCCCGGCGCCAGATGTTTCCTGCGGTATGTGCCGAGTGTGGTAAGGAAACTGAAGTGCCGTTCCAGCCCCGCGAAGGCAGACCGGTGTATTGTAGCGAGTGCTACAGTAAAGTCAGACTGAGCGGGTAACGCTAGTCCAGCCTAGATTGTGTTGGTGTATCATGGCATTAGAAGTCTCAATACGTGAAGGTGAATCCCAAGACTCTTTGTTAAGACGCTTTCAAAGGGTGGTGCAGATGGATGGAATCCTGCGTGAGGGGAAAGCCCGTCGCTACTTCTTATCCAAGAGAGAAGCTGCCCGCTTGAAAGCAAGAAAGAGCGCCCGACGGAGACGAATCGGGAGATAATGGTGGGTTGGTAAAGGAACTGCACAACGGGGAGATAATTACGGCCAGACTTTAAAGTGACATTACTGCCAAGACATTTAAAAAAAATCGGGAGATTCCTCCCGATTTTTTTTAAATCCTTCCTGAGGCTTACAAGCCAGCAAATATTATGTTACACTGGATTACTGGTTAGCCTCTGAAGAAAATGGGAGCCCGGAGGTGGCAAATGTTTGAATTCAGTTGGACCCCTGTAGTCAACTGGCTGGTGCAGCATGGCATTCGTATTCTCATCATATTACTGATTGGCGTTGGGCTATGGTTTGGCTTGAAAAGGCTGCTCCCGCCACTGGTGCGCCGTGCCTTGGTCAGAACCAAAGGGGAAAGCAAGGAGGGAATCAGGAAAAGGGCGGACACCCTTGTGCGTGTCCTGATGGGGGCGGGAAGGATTTCAATTGTCCTGCTTATCGTATTCATGATCCTGTCTGAGTTAGGTGTCCCGATTGCCCCGATCTTGGCTGGCTTTGGCATTGCCGGTATCGCCGTCGGCTTCGGCGCCCAGTACCTGGTGAGGGACCTCATTGCCGGCATCTTCATCATTTTGGAGAACCAGTATCGGGTGGGGGATGTTGTCAAGGTAGCCGATGTTACCGCGCTGGTGGAGGAGGTGAATCTGAGGAAGACGGTGCTGCGTGACCTGGATGGCGTCGTTCACCACGTCCCCAATGGAGAGATTAGGGTCGCCAGTAATTATACTAGGCACTTCTCCCGGGTCAACCTCAATGTCCCGGTTGCCTATGGCACTGACCTCGATCATGCCATAAGTGTGATAAACCGGGTGGGGCAGGAACTGGCCGCAGATGAGAGCTGGCGGGGACGGATTAAAAGCGCCCCCCAGGTTTTGCGGGTTGACAACTTTGGTGACTCTGGTATCGACATCAAAATTCTGGGCGAGGTCAAGCCTCTTGAGCAGTGGGCAGCAACCGGGGAGCTGAGGCTTCGCCTCAAGAAGGCATTTGATGAGGAGGGGATCGAGATTCCGTGGCCGCACCTGAAACTATTTTTTGGTGACAACTCAGGAAACAGAGTCCTTACCTGTGAGGCTTGCTCCCACGTCAATATCCAGGGCAGCAAGTTTTGCTCCAACTGTGGCGCTAGTCTTGCCTCACCATAAGGGGATAGCCGGGTAGCTGGGACAGTCCCTGGCTTTCCTTTGACAAGAGGCAGCTTGCTCGGCCTTTAGCGCCGCGGCACATATCCTGTCCGCTGTCCAAGGCTCACCGTGTAGCGTCTGATCCAGGTCACAGGCACTGAGCTTCATCTTGGTGTCTCAGAGCTGGTCTGGCTCTGCCTCTGTTTTCCTTTTGTAGGGTAGGGCAAAGAAAAATGTTGAGCCTCTGCCTGGTTCGGACTCCACCCAGATTTTGCCCCCGTGTGCTTCTACCAGCCTGCGGCACACCAGCAGCCCCAGCCCGGCCCCCTTGACTGTGGCGGATGTCGCCTGCTCCAGCCGCTGGAAGGGGTTGAACAGTCTGGCCTGGTCGCTGAGGGACAAACCTCCACCCTGGTCGCTGACCCCTATAACCAGGCGTTCTGGCTCCGCCCTGGCTGAGACCTTTATCTGGCTTCCCGGTGGAGAATACTTGGTGGCGTTTTCGAGAAGGTTGTAGAGGGTGCGCTCAATTCTCAGTGGGTCAGCCTCTATTGGTGGCAGCCCATCGGGTACCGAGGTCAAGAACCGGTGGGAGGGGGCCTGTCGTTTTATCTTGTTGACTGTCTCTGTAATCAGGGTTGGGATACTAACCAGTTCGTTGTAGAGGACCAGCTGCTGGGCCTGGAATCGCGATAGCTCAAGCAAGTTTTCTATCAGGTGAGACAGCGACTCGCTTTCCGTGGCTGCGTCTCCAAGGAGTTGCTGCGCTTCTATTGATGGCAGGCGGTCCCACTCGCTGAGGACGGTGCTCAAACAGCCAATGATGACGGTCAGTGGCGTCCGCAGTTCATGTGAGACGAGACCGATGAACTCGTCCTTCAACTGTTCGAGTTTCTTGCGTTCGGTGATGTCACGTACGTAGATTATTATGCGGTCTAAATTCCCTTTAATATTGTTGACCGCCACCGCCTTTGCCCACAACGGTACCACCTGACCGTTGCGGTCAACGGCTTTGAATTCGTCCTCCAGATGCCCTTTCTCCTCAAGCTTGGCCTCATAAGCTTCTATCTTATTCGGTACCATGTCCAGGAGGAACTGGTTTATCTCTTTGTTTCGGACCTCTTCTCGGGCGAAGCCCGTCAGAACGGAAAGAGCCTCGTTGCAGTCGATGATACGCCCATCAGCATCTATAGATATGATACCATCCGGTGAGGATTCCACCAGCATACGGTAGCTGGCTTCAGACTCTAATAGCGCGGCTTCAGCGTGCCTCAACTCACTAATATCGAGAACGAAGCCGACCCATGAAGGATTATCTGCGGAAGTATCCCAGAGGACAGCCCCGAGCAGGACAGGTATCCGTTGGTTATCCTTCCGGATGTATTCTTTTTCGAATGGAGTGCAGGAGCCCGTGGCGGAGAGTTCCTCCAGCGCCTTGTCATCCAGGTGGCTGTATTCCGCCGGCGTCATCTGCATCCAGTCCATTGTGCCAGAAAGCAGGTCGTCACGGGTGTAGCCTAATATGTTTAGAAATGCGTCGTTGGCATCGAGTATTCTCCCTTCCATATCGGCAACAACCATCCCGATGATTTCCGACTCAAAGAGACGCTGAATGCGCTCCCTGCTTTCGCGTGCGGCTTCTTCTAAGCGCCTGCGCACGGTGATGTCACGGGCAATGTGAACCGAGCCGGTAATCTCGCCGCTCGCATCGAAGATAGGGGCGGTGGCGACATCAAAATAAGCCTCTAGGCTCGGCTCAAAAACTTCGGCTGTCATTGGCTGTTTGGTCTTTAAGGTTTGCCCATGGGGGCAGCCGGCTACTGGTTCCCCGGCCTTGTGGAACACTTCGTAGCAGGTTCTGCCCGCAAGCTCTTCTGGTGTTATGCCAAATCGCTTGGCAAAAGACTCGTTTACCTTCACTATCCGGTAGTCTCTATCGTGAATAGAAATCATGTCCGGGATAGCGTCAAAGGTCTCCTGCCACTGCTGGGCGGCCTGCTTTATCCTTTCTTCCGCCCGCACCCTCTCGGTGGTCTCCACCAGAGACAGCACCAGCCCCTGGACGTCCCCGGAAGCGTCCTTTACCGGAACAAGCGTCCAGTCCCAGTAGGTGACGCCTCTTTCCGGCTGGTCTATGAATTCGAACGGCTTATCATTATAGACCGCGGGTTTGCCGGTATCCCTTACCTGCTCAAATATGGCCTGGTTTTCCTCGTTGGGAAACAGGTGAAAATGGTTCCTGCCAATGAGTTCTTTTACAGTGTGCCCGGCACCACGGGCATAGGCCGAGTTGACCCTGACGAAATTAAAATCTGGGTCGAGGTAAGCCAGTTGAGCATCGGTGTTTTCCATGACGGCGTCAAGTATTCTCTTTTCTTTTTCCAGCGCTTCCTTTGTCGTTCTGTAAGCAGCGTTTTCAATAACCTCCCACCTGCCTTCCCGCTTGACCAGGGCAAACTGATGGTTTTGAACCACGTCGATTACGGCGGCACCATCACATCTGTCCAGGCAATAGGTGCATAGAGCCAGCATCTGGTATTTACCAATAACATCGTTCACCTTGGCTTCGTATTCCGTGAAAGCCTGCCAGTGATTTCTTTCCAGCCAGAACGTGTTGCCCGTCAGCCGCAGCCCGGAATAGCCCCTAGCCAGGGCCTGCTCCAGCTTACTGACCCAGCCCTCAAGCACCCTGGCGTCGTTGAAGGTGCCCCCCAGCAGATACCATTCATTGTGCGGGATTATTTCTATTTGCCCTTTGTGCAGATACTTGTCAAAATCCTCAACTACTTGC
>CAZNSC010000073.1:0-15018 GCA_964575695.1 uncultured Dehalococcoidales bacterium | reverse complement strand
ACCCACCTCCACGCCGACCATTGCTGGGCAAACGAAGCCTTCAAGCAGATCTCGGGCGCTAAGATCCTGTGTCACCCCCGGCAAAAGAGGTTCTGGCACACCACCGTTATTGAGACAGCAAACTTCTTCGGCATGCCGCCGATGGAGTTCACCGAAGATAGCTACCTGGAGGATAGCAAGCTGGATACCGGAGATACCGAGTTCGAGCTTATTTCCTCGCCCGGGCATTCGCCCGATAGCATCTGCTTTCACTGCCCGAAACAGAAAGCCCTGATTTGCGGAGATGTCATTTTTAATCAGAATACCGGGCGGGTTGACCTTCCCGGCGGCAGCGCCGATGAGCTCAAGCAGTCTATAGAGGGGCTATCACGGCTGCCTATTGAATATTTGCTGCCCGGGCACATGAATATTCTCACCAACGCCGAAGACGTGACGCGCAACTTCCAATTCGTCAAGGAACACGTCTTTCAATGGCTGTAGCCGCAGCCGAGGTCGCATGACGGAAAATTCTTTCGAGCTGGGCCCAATCAGACCGCCAAGCGAAGCCTACTCACTGCTCATCCGGGCAACCATAAACTGCCCGTGGAACCGGTGCCAGTTCTGTCACACTTATAAGGGGAGAAAATTTGAGCTCAGGCCGGTAGCTGATATAAAGCAAGATATAACCACCGCCAAGCTGGTACAGGACAGGATAAAGGAAATCGCCTGGCAGTCCGGCTACGGGGATAGGGTGAGGGAGGTTGCCGCGAGGATAGCTAACAACCCGCCCAACGAAGCCTTTCGTAATGTAGCCCTGTGGCTTTACGGCGGTGCTGAAACCGCTTTCCTCCAGGATGCCAACACCCTGATAATGAGGACTCCCGATCTGGTTGAAGTGATCAGGTTCTTAAAGGAGACCCTGCCCAGTATTAAACGCATCACCAGCTATGCCCGCTCGAAGACAGCCGCCAAGAAAAGCGTGGAGGAGCTAAAACAATTACGGGAGGCGGGGCTTTCCCGGTTACACATCGGTCTTGAATCGGGGTATGACCCATTGCTCCAGTATATGGACAAGGGGGTTACCGCTGCCGAACACATTAAGGGAGGGAAGAAGGTCGTCGAATCTGGGATCTCACTCTCCGAGTATGTGTTGCTGGGGCTGGGGGGGAAGCAGATGTGGCGGGAGCACGCTATCGAAACCGCCCGGGTGTTAAACCAAATAGACCCCGACTTCATCCGGGTGAGAACCCTGACCATCAATAACCGGATGCCGCTGTATGAGGAAATTGAAAAGGGCAACTTCATCCGGGCCACCGACGAAGAAATCGTTGAAGAGGAAAACCTGTTAATTGAACACCTGGAGTGCCATTCCAACTTTGTCAGCGACCACATCACCAACCTGCTCCAGGAAATTGAAGGTAAACTGCCCCGGGATAAAGGAAAGATGCTGGCAGTAATAAACAGATTCCAGGCCTTATCACCTGAAGAAAGAGCCAACTTCAGAGTGGGCCGAAGGGCTGGGATTTATAACCAGCTTGATGACCTCTACAACCGGCAAAGGTATCAAGCCGTTGAGCAGATCATACGCCAGCTCAATCAGGACAGTGACGACATCGACGAGCAAACAATGTACACCCTCATGGAGCGTTTTATATAACGCCCCAAGGTCAAAGAAGCCGTGACCGGTCTGGAACAAGAGGTAGGCGAGCTACTTCGCCATAAGGGGCTAACACTGGGAGTAGTCGAATCAGCCACCGGCGGACTGATATCCCACCTGATAACCAATGTCCCCGGCAGCTCAGACTATTATAAGGGCTCGGTTACGGCCTACAGCAACGAGGTCAAGGTCAGAGTGATCGGTGTTAAAGAGGATATCATCAACAAGCATGGCGCCGTGAGTCATCAGGTAGCCGAGGAAATGGCCGAGGGTGGCCGGAGGCTGTTAGGCTCGGACATATGTCTAGCCGATACCGGTATCGCCGGGCCCACCGGGGCGACGCCGGGAAAACCCCTGGGGCTGTTCTACATTGGATTATCCCACAAATCCGGAACCTATAGCCGGGAACACAACTTCCCCGGAGGCCGCGAGCAAAACAAGCTGGACGCCGCCAGAGCCGCCTTGAGCTGGTTGAAAGAATACCTGATAAACCCAGACAGCTAAGTGGAGATTGTTTACCAGCCCCTTTTAATCCCCCCCTGCTGAACAGCCACTAGGTATTCTCTTGACCGGTTACCCCCAGGCGTTTAGTCAACGCTTTTCTCCAGGTCATCGCGACCGGTCATCCTGGCTGCTGTATCAAGGAAATCCTTCACCGAGGCGCTCTGCTCTCTTAGCTGCCTCAACTCGCCACCAATGGGACTGATTGAGGTCGGGCTATCGGCGTATGTCCCATAAAAGGCGAAGTAGGCCTGATTCAGTTTTCTTATATAATATCCCCTGGTAGCCAGGTACTGCCGCTTCTCCTCCATGAACTCTTCCGCTTGCTCAATCTCCCCCCGGGTCAAGTATTCGTCAACCGCCCTCCGGATTTGCCTCATCTCCCGGTTAAATTCTGTGTCCGGTTTCTGGCCATCACCATTTTCGCCAGGTGAGTAGTATTTGGTATATACCATTGAGCCAATTTCCTTGCTCACCATACCGGCTACTGTCTCATTCATGGTGGCAATTTCATAGTCCCGAGATACACCAGTTGAATCAAGTACGTATAGGAATCCTAGTGGTGTGAACGCCAGGTACTGGTGCAGCCACTCCTCAAGCGCCGCCTCAATGGTAAACTTCAGGCTGCCGCTATCACTGACGAAAGTGGGATAGGTGCCGCCAAAGCCGCCAATCCCGACCACCAGTGAAGAGACGCCTAACTCGTCAACTTGAGCCTCAATATCCTCTACCCCCTCCAGGCTGATATTCTGCTTTAAGGTAATCTCCCTCAGCGCCTCTATCCTGTCTCGCGGTGACACCACCAGCACGTGAGGAGGCTTATCAAGTGCGAAATTCAAAGGCGGAAAGCCAACCCTTGCCTTTATTAGCGGATTGAAGATGCCCTGTTCCGCCAGCGTCTCTTTTATCTGCCTCTCGATTATACTCTCCACGATGTCAGCCAGTTCCACCTTTTGCTGTTGTAACTCGTTCAACTCACCTTCAAGTGCAACTGGATTCCCCTGCCTGTCACCGGCGCTGATTGCCTCAAGCTCTGATTCTAAGGTTCTGATGCGCCCTGCGATGGAGAAATACTGGGTAACGGTATCAACCTCGTTAAGCCCGGCACGCTTGCCGAAAATCCACTCGCCGACTTCACGTGGTATCACCTCTAGCTCCCACTGGACAATGCTGAAGGTATAGGGTTTAACCACCGAATCAAGGCGACGGTCAAAAGCGTGGACAGGAACACACCCGGCATTAACCAGAATGGCTGATAGCAAGCTCACGGTGATAATCAGTCTTATTTTCAATTGCCGGTTCAAGTTAGCCAGCCTCTTACTTCAGAACCCCCTTAGCGTGCCACCATAACCGTCCCGCACAACCCGGGGTAAGGAATGCCCGCCACTCCCTGCCTCGTCAGCCATCCTGCGGAACCAGGGGTAGATTTCGCCAAACATGGAGATAATGCCGCCAATCTCCGCCAGATAGGCAGACTCGGCAGACCCACCAGACTCAACAGCTTTCTTGATTGAACCCGCCGCCGATAGAGCACTCTTCATGCCAACCCCAATCCCCTCGCCGCTCACCGGCATAGTCAAGCCGGCGGCATCGCCGACGAGCAGGGCGTTGCCCCGGGCGGACCTGAAGCCGTGAGAGGTCAACTCACGGAAAATTACCGGTTGCAGACAGCTACCTCTCCAAACTGGTTTCTGGCCAACGGCAAAGTGGTGGTTTTTGGCCCAGAAATCCTTTGTCCATGCCAGAAGCTGTTTCATCTGCCCCATCCTGCCGCCAACATCCACGATCAGGAGGCCGTCCTTATGATGAGCGCTAAAGCTCGCCGGGAAAAGCGGCACCGGAAAAAACCAGTGGAAGTAGTCCTTATCCAGGTCTAACTCACAGCGATAGTGCTCCTGATATACCTGGCTATACCTTATCTTAAGCTCCGGGAACAGGAACTTCCTGACCACCGAGGTAGCTCCGTCAGCGCCGACAACAAACCTGGACTCAAGCCCCTGCCGTTGTCCATCCCTTTCTATTACCACCGAGAAGCCTTTCCCCTGTGGCCTAACATCAATAACCAGAGCCCGCGTCCATAGCTCAACACCACCCGCCTGAGCCTTCTGAGTCATCCAGTAGTCCAGGTTCCGCCTCCACGTGAGCCAGGTCAAATTGTCCAGCTTCTCACTGCCAATACCGGGCACATGGAAGATGTAGCCCGATAGCTGGCGGGGCTGAGACAACACCGCCTCCGGCAGGTCCCCAAACTCCTGCTTGATGAGGGCTTTAGCCACCGGGCCCATTATCATGCCGGAACACACCTTATCCCGGGGCAATCGGCGCTTTTCCAGCAGCAGGGTCTTCAAGCCCTGTTCAGCACACCGCTTGGCGGCGGTACTCCCCGCCGGACCGGCACCAACCACAATCACATCGTACATCCAGAACTCCACGTATCGTCTGAGCTGATTATAGCACAGTTACGCTGTAGCGTAAGCTGCCCGAATTCGACTGAAGGGACGGGCATAAAGCCCGCAGGACAGTGCTATCCCCCAGGTCTGGCCTTTACCCGCGCCACTATATGAGGCAGGGCTTCCCCTGTCTTTTCATGGATCACCACATCAGCATACCGGTCGTGAGGTGTTGGCTCCAGGTTAATAATGATCAGTCTGACACCATTGTCCCTGGCGATGAGCGGCATCTGGGCCGCGGGATAGACAACCAGTGATGAACCGGCAGCCAGAAACAGGTCACAGCCCGCCGACCGCCTCTCCGCTTCACGGGTCTCCTTCTCGGGCATCGACTGACCGAAGGAAATAGTCGCCGGCTTCATGATTCCGCCACAGCTATCACACCTGGGAACCTTCTCCCCCAGCTCAACCCGCTTCTGGATTTCTTCCCTGGGGTATCTTCGACTGCACTCAAGGCAATTGACCCACCGTGCCGTCCCGTGAAGCTCAATCACCCTTTCTTCAGGAACCCCGGACTTCTGGTGCAGCCCGTCAATATTCTGGGTAATCACGCAGTCCAGCCTACCCATCTCGTACAGCTCAGCGATGGCATAATGACCGCGATTAGGCTCAGCGGCCACCATCTCGGGCCAGGTTGATGTTGAGAATTGCCAGTACTTCTCCCGGCTCTCTTCGCTGGACAAAAACCTCTGAAAGGTGAACTCACCAGGGTCAAATCGGCTCCATATTCCCCCAGGACTGCGGAAATCAGAAATTCCCGATTCAGTGCTGAT
The DNA here is from genome assembly GCA_964575695.1 of uncultured Dehalococcoidales bacterium. GTDB lineage: Bacteria > Chloroflexota > Dehalococcoidia > Dehalococcoidales > W111 > CAZNSC01. Next base: position 9,658 of record CAZNSC010000073.1, on the reverse strand, counting down.
GCCAGCGCCGGTGAAGACCACGATCCGCTTCGATTCCAAAATCATGCCGGCAGCCATATCAATCTTGTCCACTTAAAAACCTCCGTTCTTTAGTAACACGGCTCGTAGTGCTATAATAATCTTATCGCGACGTAATGTTAAGTGTCCAGGTAAAGAGAACGAGATGAAAGACTACTACCGGATTCTTGGTATTCCCGAAAATGCCAGCCAGGAAGAAGTAAAAAAGGCGTTTCGCAAGCTTGCCTTCAAGCATCACCCGGACACCAACCCGGGTAACGAGAGACAAGCCGAGGAGAAGTTCAAGGAGATAAATGAGGCTTACGGTGTGCTGGGCGACGCAAGAAAAAGGCAGCAATACGACTTTGCCCGAAAAGGGGTGTTTGCCGGTTATGACACCGGTTACCAGGGCTTCCAATACTCCCAGCAGGATATATTCCGGGACACCTTCTCCAACCAGGCTATGTTTAGCGAGCTGGACCGGATGTTCGCCCAGGCCGGTCTCAGATTTGACCGGGATTTCCTCAACCGCGTGTTTTTCCAAGGCAACAGCTTTGCGTTCCAGTTCTTCAGCACTCCCCATGGCGCAAGCCGAGGAGCCTACCAGTTTGGCGACCGGGCAACCTACCAACAGCCATACCCGGGGGCAGCCATGCCCACTCATAAGCCAAGCCGGATGGAAAGGCTCTTCTCCAGGATGGCTATCAAGGTAGTCAGGTTCGCCCTGCGCCGGCTCCTTGGAGCCCAGCCCGAACCTTTACCGCAACAAAACCTCGACCAGCATATTGGGCTTGAGGTCTCCCGGTCTGAGGCTGCCGCCGGTGGCGAGAGGGAGGTTGCCTATAATCGGGGCAACGAGCCAAAGCGGTTGATGGTCAAGATACCGCCGGGGGTTAAGGCGGGGACCAAGATAAGGCTCAAGGGTATGGGCATGACGCAGGATAAAAAGCGCGGCGACCTCTATCTCCATATAAAGGTTAAGGGCTAGCGCCTTATGTGAGCCTCCATCCGGTTGACATCGAGCCAGAAACAACCTGTGGCTATTATAGCTTTCAACTCTACTATTGCTACTCCATTCTTGCCGCAACCCGGGCTAGCTCCCAGGCGTGCTCATAGAGGTGTAAGCCCTTACTCACTGCAATTAGCTCGCCATCGCCAACCCCAATCTCCCCCGCCATATACTCCTTCAACAACTGGATAGCCGCCAGGTTTGACGGGAAGCCAGCCCACAAATCCCATGACCGGAAATAAACGACCAGGTGGAGTCTATCTTCACGAACTCTGGTATCTATCCCCCTCAGGCACGGTGGGTCAGAAAGAGATATAGACTTCTCATTGCCCACGGCCATAAACGCCTGGTTGGTGTTATAGCCGTCTTCCTTGTACATTCTAATTACCTCTGGTATCTGCTCCTCCAGATACTGACCGTAAGTATACTGCTCGCCTTCCCTTCTATGGGCCGTCATAAGGTAGGGAAGATAGCTCTCCACATATTCCATAGAGGTCGGCGGGGGCACACCCTGAGGCACGTCCGGGGTCAACGGCCTCGTCCCCGGATTCCTGACCTGGACGACAACGAAGTCAAGCTCCTTACGGCGCTGACCGGAGTAGCTCCCCCGCTCAATCCGGTACTCATAGCCCTCGACCAAGGTCTTACGCAGACAAAGGAACCACGCCTCAGAAAGGTCGCGGGCATCGATGACTGAAACCTTCACTGTCCCCTCCTGCTACAGGGCGCGGGTAAACTCAGGGCGGAGCAAAGACATATCCTTCCTGGCCAGAACATCGTCAATCAGCCTTATTACCTCCGCCTTCTGCTCCGGTAGCCACCCCTTAACCGGCAGGTAGTTTGAGGCATGATTGGCGGTAAAGAAGCAATGGGTAAAGTTAGCATTTTCTATTATCAGCTTCAACTCTTCCAGGGACTGGAACGGTGATACAAGCGAGAATTTGCCCTCCTCCCAGTCCTTATGCAGCGGCGTACCGGGTACGAGTATCACCGTCAGGGCACCGGCAAAATCAGGGTCAATATCCGATAGTATCCGGGCCGTATTTAACGCATGGGCCCTGCTGCCATCAACACCACCCAGCCCCAGCAGCACGGTAACGGAAAGGGTAATCCCAGACTGCTTCAGCTTCCTGCCCGCTTCAACTATCTGGGCGTAGCTAGCCCCTTTCCTGACCTTTTGCAGAAGCTCTTCATCCCCGGTCTCAACACCCAGATAGGCAATCTTGAGACCAAGCTGGTTCAGCACCCTGAGTTCGTCCACACTCTTTATCAGCGCCGACTGTGGCGTCGCATAGGTGCCCACCCTCTCCAGATAGGGCAACTTTTCATTCAGGTACTCCAATACTTTCACCAGGTGACGCTGGGGGTAAATCAGGGCGTCACCTTCTTCAAGGAATACCCGCCTCACACTCCAGTTGTAGCTCTGGGCCACCTTATCAATGTCCCGCTTAATATCCTCAAGAGGCCTTATCCTGAATTTCACCCCGATATAGGTGCAGCAAAAGGTGCACTCGTTGTGGGAGCAGCCAACTGTCAACGGGAGCAGAAAGCTATTCGCCTCGCTTGGTGGTCTTATTATCATGCGGTGGCTATCCATCCAGAACCGGCCCTTCTTATCTGTGTCGTCTCCCCTTGAAAATGCCCAGAAATCTGTCCTCGTACTCCTCAAACAAATCCCAGCGGTCAAGCTCGTCCTTCAGCTCGCGTGGTTCCGCGTCCCCCTTGAGCACCCGGCTGAAAAGCTCCTCAATCCTCACCCTGGCATCAACGGGAACACCACTGGGGTCAATGTTCAAGAGTCCTCGGCTTCCCATCTCCGCTATGTTATTCCGCAAGGAACCGCGTGTCATTTCATAGATAAACCTCAGCAGTGATACGTCCCAGAGCTGATCCTCACCCTTAATAATCGAAGCCAGCGGGTCGCCACCCTTATCAATCTCAGCATTCAACCTCTCCACCACCGATGGCAGATCATTCGAGACGATGGTAAGCTCTCCAGGTTCATTCCGGTAGGTGTAAAACAGGCCGGGCGTATCAGAACCGTAGGTCTTAAGCAGGGTATCAAAATACTGTCGGGCACTTAAGCTAAACCCCTCCAGCCGAGAAAGATAATAGGGGGTTACAATCCTCGGTCTTTCGGCAATTACCCTGCCCTCCCTGACCACTGTCTCGCTGACATCTTTTGCCAGCTCGGAGTAAGACGGTTCGGTGACCAGGTAATAGTGGACACTGGTCGTACCAAAGGTAGTCAGGCTCTGCTTTGGCGGCCTTATCACCTCAGTATTCATCACTGCGTGTCTAAGCCGTTCATCATCAATATCCATTAGCTTCCTCGACAGATGGCACCATCACAGCTCAGCCAATAGCTAGTAGTTCCCGCTTATATTCGTCCAAATGTTGAGAATACTGTGAGTCCAGTTGAGCCAGCACCCGGCGCCACTCCTCCTGGAACTGAGGCTGTCTTTCGACATCAATCTTGATTCCACCCAGAGAGCCCATCTGCTGCTGGACTGCCTGCCGCACTCTGACTTCAAAATCAGCCTTTAGTGCCTGGTAAGCCTGCCGCCGCTGCTGCTCACCCTGCTCCAGATAGTGGTCGAAGATACGCCTCATCCGGCTATAGACATTCTCCACACCGGCTTTGTCGTGCTTCAGAACCTTGAGCCCGTCCATCGCCCGTTTGTTATCTTTTCTAACCGGGTCGCTCCTGGGGAGGGCGATATTCCTGACTAGCACCTCGGCGGCACCACCGGCAACATACTTTCTCGCCTTTTCATCATAGCCGGACAGCTCAGCCAGTAGGTTGCAGTCTTCCCTGAGGTATTTGGCAGCCAGCTTTTCTCCTTCAGGAACGTACTTCCATTTCAGGCGCTCCTCCTCAGTCGCCCCTTCCAGCCTCTCCACCTTCTCCATGGCTATCTCGCGAGCACTCTTTATGTCACCCATCTAAGCCTCTTGAACAATATCATCCATACACTAATATTATACTAAATAGCCGGCAAAGCTCAAAGGCCGGCCACAGCCCGGCACACCTTTATTAACCCCCATTCCCCCACCCGGGCACTACTCGCCGTAGGCATCAAGGTCAACCCCCAAACCAGTGAGGTATTGCCTCATCGGACCGCTCTCGGCGCCCTTCTTGAGCATCTTCCCGGCAACAACCTTAACGCACTCAAAGGGGCAGCAAATCTCACAGAGGCGGCAGGAAGCGCAATCACGATTATAAACGGGAACCGCTCTGTTCTGCTCTTCATCCATCCTGATTACGTCACTGGGGCAGACCATGGCACACGTGCCACACCCGACGCAATTATCACGATCAACCTTTACCGCCATGCTTACCTCCTCAACAAAGTCAGACCACGGGCCTGTACTTCCATTTGTTAACCGGTATTTCCTCGGTCCACAACTCAGGCTTGCCATTGACCAGCCGGGCGACAACCCACTTAAGCCAGTTCTTATCGTTCCGCTGAGGATAATCCAGCCGGTGATGGCTCCGTCTGCTTTCGGTTCTCATGAGAGCCGATTTGGCAATAACCTCGGCCACCAGCAGCATATTCTTTAACTCATGCACCTTCGCCAGCTGGTGCGGGTCTTCGGCGGCACCGACGCCAAATTCCTCTTTTAATTTGGCGATCTCTTCCACGGCCTGCTTGAGCATAGCTTCATCCTTGAGCACGTTTATGTACCGGTGCAGTGCCCGTGACAGATTACGAGTAGCTTCGTTCACCCCCACGCCCGCCGACTCAGTGTGGTAAGGTTGAAAGACACTTTCCCTAAGCTCCCAGACCTGGGACATATCAGGTGCTGGGGCCGGTGCCGTCATGGCATATTCGGCGGACCTCTCCCCACCCCTGGCTCCCTGGACGGAGGAGCCGGGGAGACATGTTGCCGGGGTGGACTCGCAGCCACCGCAAAAATCCCCCGCCGTGGCCACTGTCCACAGGCCGGGGATGCCACAGTCTCCATCAGCGTTATTCACCCTGACACCGGCATAGTGCTGAAGTCCCAGGGCATAGGGTATATACTCTATCCTGTCCTTAGCCAGGTCCAGCCCCATTGATTCCAAGGCCGCGGCATATCGGGGAAGAGAGTCCTTTATCATAGCTATCTTGTCGGGCGGGAGGTGAGTGCAATCAACATAGCAAGGCCCCCGACCCTGATGCCACTCCTGCACAATCGCCCGGGCGGCATCCATCCTTCTTGCCTCCTCCAGAAGGCGCGGCTCGTACCTTTCCATAAAGCGCTCACCCCTGGCGTTCACCAGAATACCGCCATTACCAAAGATAACATGAAGGCCGGGAGCTGGCGCGAATGCCGGCCCTATCGTGGTGCCCCCCACTTGCTCCATGTTTCTCAGCTGGGCGCCGGCCCGGAAAGCCATTGCAGCACTGTCACCGGTGCTACCTGAGCGCCCCTGTAGCGGGCGGGAGAAGAAGAGGGTGCCCGCAGCAAGCACAGTCGCCTTTGCCTTAAAGACGTAAAACTCACCGTTTACGGCGTGGAAACCTACCGCCCCCACGCACTGACCATCCCTCATCAAAAAGTCATTAACAAATATCCGGTCCAACATCCTGACGCCCCGCCGTACCGCTTCCTTGCGAAGGTTCCAAGTCATCTGGATACCACCCTTGAAGGGAGTGCACCTACCATACCTGGAAGCCAGGGTTGGAATCCTTTCTACATCGCCCCGCTCGTCTCTAAGGAACTCGACCCCGAAATCAACCATGTCGCAAAACCTGTCGTAGGACTCCTTAACCGCCACCTCAACATAGTCCTGCTGTATGAGGTACTCAGCATTATCAACGATAATTTCCCGCACATATTCGTCGAATTCATCACCGGGCCGCCAGTTGGGATACACTCCGGCAGCAAAGACAGAAGAACCAGAAAGGCCAGGATAACACTTGTCCACCAGCAGCACATCCAGAGATGGCTCCTTGCCCTTTGCCTTTATCGCCGCGAACAAACCAGCGATACCGCCACCGATTATCAAAACATCCGCGCCCACCATTGTTCCCAGATTTTGCCGCATGGTAATACGTCCTCCTGTCTACTCACTGCGATGCAATGCAGATATCGTTCACTTGAGTCTCAGGCACCTAATATCACCGGCCACAACCGCCCACCCCAATAAATTGCCCAGCCCTGGTGCCAGAGGAGAGCAAACTGAAGAGTGACATTCAGCGCCGTCTAAGACTAGTGTATACACCGCATCTCGAGTTGTCAACATGGCTAGCCCCGGGAGCAAATGATATAATTCATATAAGGCACCCGGAGAAGGGCTTTGAAATCCTAGACCTTGTCCATATTCCTCAAAGGGGGGAGGTTGAATAAGCTAACACCAATCTATCTGCCTTCGCCAAGTCAAGAAGGCAGTATGTCCCTCGAAGAAGCCATTGCCAAGCGAAGGTCGGCAAGAGACTTCACCCCCCGGCCAATCTCCCAATCACAGTTATCTCAGATACTGTGGGCAGCTCAAGGCATAACCGATAGCCCCTGGAAATACAGGAGTGTCCCCAGCGCCGGGGCTACTTACCCGCTGGAGGTCTTCGTTGTTTGTGGCGACAATGGCATTGAAGGCATAGGTGGCGGCATATACCACTATAATATAGATAGCCACTCCCTGAGTCCGCATATCACGGGTGATCTAAGATTCCAGTTAGCCGGAGCAGCGCTGGAGCAGGAGTTCATCTACGAAGCCCCGGTAGATATAGTTATCTGCGCCCTATACAGCCGGACACTCAGGAGATATGGTGCCCGAGGCGAAAGGTATGTGCACATGGAGGTGGGGCATGCCGGACAGAATATCTATCTTCAAGCCACCGCCCTTGGTCTGGGAACAGTGGCCATCGGTGCCTTCAACGATGGGCAGGTTAGAGAGGTATTGCGGCTGGAGAAGCAATACGAGCCGTTATACATTATGCCAGTAGGTAGACCTATCACACATGCGTAGAAGGCTTCAGTACAGAGGAGTAATGAATTGTTATCCGGGGCGTCGTGTGTTCTCTTCGATATCCATGACGCAGTAAAAGAAATCGGCCGTAGCAATTATAAAGATAGCTGCAATTATAGAATAAATAATGCCTAAGATTGCTATCATTGCTCCCCCACCTCCACCTGTAGCAGCACCGCCGATAATCGCACCAGTAATGCCTAATACTAAAACAACCCATCCAAGAACCCTAAACATGCTTGCGGCAATCCGCATCATATGATATTTCTCCTGCATCTATATTTCTCCTTTCTATATACTATCTTTGTTTTAGAGGCAATTTTCTAAACCGACGGCAGGAGCCAACTATCATCAATGATTTGGAAAGGGCTTTGCCCTTTCAATCTATCTCTTAGCGGTTAAAGACCTTTCCTTCTCCTGGTATTCATGAAGTAGTCCCATGCTTTATTGAAGTCTTCTTCGGTAACAGCCGGGAAAAACTTATTAATATGGTAGTACTCAGCATAGGCAGACTGCCAGAGCAGGAACCCGGATTTCGCCTCCCTTTCCTCGCTTTCCTCTCCGGTTCTTATAATGAAGTCACAAGGTGTCTTTACCTTCAAGCTATCTTTCAGGTCACGTTCCGTCAGACCAAAGAGCAAGTTCTTGACCCGGTTCCGCGGGGAAGAAACGGCGCGCAGGATTTCTGATTGCCCCGTATAGCCTATCAACATGTTCAGTACCTTATTCTTATAGTCTTTCGTTTCGACCCTAATTCTGTTGAAAATGCGGGTGAGGTTTCTGGGAACCGGCTTCAGATTGGTGCACACAATATTAATTCTCACCCGCTGCTTATGGAGCTTCTCCTTGTTAATAAGCTTGGTGAGTTCATCCTCGTAAATCTCGTAAAGCTTCTCCAGTTCTTGTACCGGTCTCTTGAAGTTTTCTTCGCTCAACCCGTAGACAGTTATCTCGGAGATGTCGTCATGGTCGATGCACCACTCTATAAATAACTCACCCTTTTCCGACCCCCTTCTATGTCCTTCCCAGGGATCAAGACCTTGCTCTCTCGCCCATCTCCTGTTTCCGTCGGGAATCATTCCTATGTGAAATCTCATATTCAACCTCAGAAAACCTAACGAAAAGCTTCACAAAGGGTCAACTTCCACCGACCCGGCTGATGCCTTTTGTTTCAACAACCAGTATTCCAGACTATCAGCCAGAGCCAGCCAGCTAGCCTCAATGATATTGGTTGAGCTACCGACAGTTCGCCACCCGTCAACCCCATCGCTGGACTCAATAAGCACGCGAACCGAAGAGCCAGTGCCGATACTTTCTTCAAGAATGCGAACCTTATAGTCCACCAGCTTGATTTGAGCCAAGCTGGGATAGAACTGGAGTAATGCCTTACGCAATGCCTGGTCCAAAGCGTTAACCGGTCCGTTGCCCTCGGCCGCAGTGTGCATCACCTCTTTCCCCACTCTCACCTTTACAACGGCTTCAGACAGTGTCTCCTCAAGGCCTTTGCGAGTCGGCGGGCGACGTCTCGCCTCGACGACCACCATAAAATCAACCAGCTCAAACAGCGGCTGATACTCGGGCTTTGCCCGGTGCACCAGCAGCTCAAAGGAGGCTTCAGCACCTTCATACTGGTAGCCACGACTCTCCAGCTGCTTAACCTGCTCCAGCAACTTCTCCGCTTCCTTCCCATGCAGGGGTAAATCGAGCCCCATCTCCCTCGCCTTATAAATGATGTTCCTCTTCCCCGATAGCTCAGATACCAGCACCCTCTGCTGGTTACCTACCCGGTCCGGGTTTATGTGCTGGTAGCTATCCACCCACTTTGCCAGTCCCGAAACATGAAGCCCCGCTTTGTGGCTGAAAGCGCTTGACCCAACATAAGGCAAGAAGGGATCGGGAACAAGATTAGCCATCTCACTGACGTAGTGAGATACCTCCGTTAATTTAGCCAGCTGTTCATCAGTTACACAAGTAATACCCATTTTGAGCTTCAGTGCCGGGATAATGGAACAGAGGTTGGCATTGCCGCAGCGCTCGCCATACCCGTTAATCGTCCCCTGCACCTGACCGACCCCAGCAGTAACCGCCGCCAGGCTGTTGGCCACCGCCAGCTCCCCATCATTATGGGCATGAATACCCAACGGCACATTTGTCCCCTTTCCAAGCGCCTCAATGGCAGCCACTATCTGACCCGGCAGCGACCCGCCATTGGTATCACACAATACCACACAGTCTGCGCCAGCCTCAGCAGCTACCTCCACCACCCGCAACGAATAGTCTGAGTCAGCCTTAAAGCCATCAAAGAAGTGCTCGGCGTCAAAGAAAACGGTAACCCCCTTCTTCTTCAGATAGCGTATGGAGTCAGCAATCATGCTGAGGTTCTCGTCCAGGGTGGTCTCCAAGACCTGGGTGACCTGCAACACCGAGCTCTTGCCGACAATGGTAACCGCCCTTACCCCGGCATCAGCCAGAGCCAGGAGATTAGCATCGGTTTCTGCCCTGGCTCCAGGGTGCCGGGTGCTGCCAAAAGCCACCAGCACCGAGCTAGTCAGGGTAAGACTGCGAGCCTTATCAAAGAACTCAACATCCTTGGGGTTGGAGCCCGGCCAGCCCCCCTCGATAAAGTGGATGCCCAGCTCATCAAGCTTCTGAACAAGATGCAGCTTGTCCACCACCGAGAAGGAAACACCTTCTCT
>CAZNSC010000072.1:0-15058 GCA_964575695.1 uncultured Dehalococcoidales bacterium | reverse complement strand
CCTCAATGGTATAGGCCAGAAACTCCGGGCTGTCAGACAGAAACTCCAGCTCGTCGGTCTTCGGGCCACGCCGGCGCGGCTCGGCAGGTATGACTGCAGGCGATTTTTCTTTCAAATACTGGCGCCTTTCCTGTTCAGCCCACGGGCCGAAATTCCTGGTGCGTGCAGCCATTATTGCGGCTTGTTCGGCAGTGTATCCGCTCTCTATCACCGGGGCGAAAGCGTCTTTGAAGCCTAAGAGAGTGAAATACCTGCCGGTCTCCGGCTCCCACACGTAGCCGGTGGAGGTCTCTACCCAGGCGTGTCCAATTCGGCGGCCGCCGCTGAATACCGTGCCGTGTATCAGCTTGCCTTCCTCCTCATTGATTAAGAATCTCCAGGCGTTGGCGTAACAGGTGCCGGTCGGCTTCCCTTCGGCGGGAATGACGGCCGGCGACTTGCCCAATGTCACCCTCTCCGAAGACACCGGCTCTATCTTGAGCCCTTCGGAATAGCGCCCCGGCTGTTTCCATACCTCGACCAGTGCTACCCCTCGCCAGTGCCTTGATACGAAAGCCCTGCCACCTGCTAGGGCGCGGCCGGGGCTGGTGTAGGGCGTATAATTCTCCACTATCTCTCCAGTGTTCTTATTTACAGCAGTCCAGTAGTAGCCACTCCGAACCGTCTGCGGCAGGTATTTACTACTCCCAGCTAACAGCCCCACGCTCTCGGCGTAGTCCAGAACGCTCTCTTCAAAAGCTTGTCCTGTTATTTTCTGTTGCCTTATGTCTCCCGGCTTGAAGAAGCCGTCCTCGAACATCTGCCGCGCATCGTCATCCCACCACTCGGCAATTACTTTGTCAGTGCGCCGGTCGGTAATCCATATCCCCAGCCGGTCCCGCTCCTGCCAGCTATCCACGGAGACATCGCTCCGGTTTGGCTTCTGCTTTCTGGTCTGAGGAGACTTCTGAGGCTGTGCCGAGCTCTCCCACAGCTCATCAAGGGCGGAAGACCTGGGTTCACTTCGCCTTATCGCGACCGACCAGCCTGCATCCAGGTCTTTCTTTTCCCCCTTCTTGAGCAAGTCGTAAACAAGGTCTTTGTCAGCCTCAAATTGCAGAAACACGTCTTTACCCGGGTCATCCGTCCTGGTGATGATAATATTGCCCATGTGGTCCGTATCGATTTCATATTCGACTGCCGACCTGGTCTGTGGCAGAAGCTTCTCTCCCCTGGGGCCGTATAGCACCGGCTTTTTCTCTGGCTCGAGAGTATCCTTCACCAGGCCTTTAACGATTGCGACCATGAACACGCCCATAACCACGAGGCCGAAGAAAGACATCATGGTTGACGTCCAGTCGGAGACTACAGGGGGTGTCTCCGCTATGGACAAAAGCTCTACCAAAGCGCTGTCACCAGCCTCGATGCCCTCAAGCGCGCCGGCGTTGACCTCAAGGAAGTAGCGGGTACGTACGGTTGAGGTCACGATGAAGCCCGGCTCAACATTTCGGTAAACCTCGGTGACCACCAGCGACTCGGAAAAGAAGGCTATATCCAGTGGGAAAAGCATGGGCGCGGTGGTCACCTGGATTATCTGCTCCCAGCCGGTGTCAAAGAGCATGCCGGTGCCTTGGGAAAGCTCGGGTAATCCTCCCAGGCCCTGCGCCAGCTCCCAGGGCGTGCCGGCTAAGCTGACCTGCCACTGTTTATCCCTGATAGTTACTACCGCTTGTCCCGGCATCGTTTCCTCCTTCCAGCGGGCGCACCATCAGCCCGAATACCTCCTGAGGCATCTCCTGCCAGCTCTTCTCTGGCAGTTCGGCCCTGGCCAGGATGCCCTCTATCTCGGCCTCCCACTTCTCCGTCATCTTCGCCCGTGCATCTCCTCCAGCGTCATCTGCTTTGTCTCTGCGCTGGGACGCCCTATTTCGGTGCCGCCAAACATGGCCATGTCGTAGTTGTGGTGCCACCTGACCGAGGCGTCAAAGTCGGTCCTCTCTTCGAAGCGGCGGCACCTCGTCTCTTTGGGCCTCATCCCCGGCGGGGCGATACGGGACAGCCCACTATGGTAGACCTCCCGCGTGGTCCTGTCGCGGTAATCCGGCGGGGCGTTCCCCGCCAGTTCCTCGTGTGAAGCGTATCTAGCCATTGTCACCTCCTGCATTTTCTTCGTTTCTTCTTCTCGAAGAAGGGACTTGATGAGCAAGGCATTGTTACAAGGGGGAAAGACCCCCCTCACCCTGCGTTGCCTTACCTTGCAGCTCCTTGAGCTTGTTTTTGGCTTCAAAGTTGCTCATGGCGTCTATGTTAAGCATCAACAGGTCTTCCGTGACTGTCAGCTCATACTCATCCGGCCTGGGGTCTGCCACGCCGGTAAAAAGGCCATCAACATCAATGCCCTCACCCCGCCACCGGTCCAAATGTCTCTTCCAGCCGGATACGTTGGCTGTGTCTACCTTTATATCGGGCAGCATGGCTGCCAGGGCGTCAGGACTAACAGAATACGCACCCCTGAGGCTGCCGTCTTGCCTCAGGTCGCGCTCCAGTATTATCTCGCCACCGAGACTGCTCATGAGCTTTCCGGCATTGGTTTTGAGGTCGGCAAACTCAGGCTTATTTGTATCTATAACCTTGCTCTCCAGCCTCTGCAGCATCTTGCTCTTGTAGGCTGTTATTCTCGTCTTTCTCGCCGCGGTACTCAGGACTGCCATCTTTCCCTCCTATGTCAGCTTTGCCCGCATAAGCACATAACGGTATGCGCTGGCTCCTGTGTTATTTACCCTCAAGTTTGTCCCATCCCCTATACCGAGCCCGGCCGGCCCTATAACACCATCATAGAGAGACTCGCGCCACTGGCTCCATCCGGCAGTTGCCAGCCGCCCCTGCATCTCAACTGCCACGTTTTGGCCTCCGGTGGCAAAGAAGCCGGAGGTGGAGGGCGTGTAAGCTGCACCGGCAGCAAGACTCCCATCGGAAGCCCTCTCGTATGTTGCGGAAGAGTAGTAGTGGCGAAACAGGCACTGCTCATAGGAATTGCTCCCGTGATAGTTATGTGTCCTGAAATTGGCGCCATCGCCAAGCCCCATAGCACCCTGATGAGCGGTATGGGCATAAGGCGGATACCAGGCTCCGCCTCCCGCGGAATAGTATTCCGGGGTTCCCCTTATCCCCCAGGCGTTGCTAAAGATTCCCGAAACAGCTGGCGTATAGGTGGCTCCTGCAGCCAGAATGCCGTTCCAGTATAACTCGATGGTCTCGGTCCCTCCGGGCCCAAGCGTCCCGGCTTTGCCAAATATCGTCACCCCCTGCTTTATGTTGGCCGGGGTAAGGTCGGTATCAACAGCACTGAGACCACCAGGGTTACCCTCGTGCCACCCTTTTGGGTAATCATCGTTTGTTGCGGCTATTTCTACTGTCTGTCTGAGTTCACCCATTATTCAACCGCCTGAGTAACGACGTTATATGGAATATCCCTGTCAGCCCCTTCATCGCCACTCTCTTGATAAGTGATCTTAAAAGCCTGGTTGGTAAGCGCTTCCGTAATGGTCCACACCTTCTCGTTTCCGGCGGCATTGAAGCTATGCTCCATCCATACCCGGTAGTTCACCCCGTCTACTTTGCGATATACCCTCGCTATTCCATTCTGCGTCATGGCATTGAGGTCGATATCAAAGGATATCCTGCGCCTTGTAGTGGCTGCGTCCTCGTAGACCGTCTGTTCGCCGCCGGCGTCAAGATATGTACAGGCGCCGCCGGCCTCGGCCGTGTCCACCAGCCCTTTGATTGTATCTACAATATCGGCAATCGAGTTTGCGGCCGGTGAGTTGATTGCCTGGTCATGGATGTAGGGCGTATCGGCCTTGACCGTGTCCAGGTCTGCGGGCATGTTAGCCGCTGCCAGCTCGTCAAGGTAACCTGCCCTGGCTTCCGTCAGGCGATTTTCCAGCAAATCCCATAACCGCTGCCACTCATTAGCCATGACCTGCCTCTATAGCCTCTTCCCCCCTTTTGCTTTGCTTATTACGCTGCCGCCGGCTTTCTCGCCGCTCCCCTGTAGTTGAAGGTGCGGTAGGTGCCTGCTGTCTGCGCCAGGGTAACCTTGATGTCCATGACTTCATCGCCCCACTGCGGGTCGAGACGCCAGACGTCTATCGTCTGGCCGTCAGAGAGGGTCTGCTCGTCCGCCAGCTGGTAGTTTGTGCCATCTATCCTCTCATACACCCTGATGACGACCGTATCGCCGGCTGCCATCGCACCGAGGTCGATACTGAGGAAAAGCTCAAAGTCCTGGGCGTAGTCGCCGCTCCCGTCTGTCTCCACAACGATGTTTTCCGCACCATCAGCCGGGGTTACCGAACCGGAGATAGTAGAGCCATAAGCCAGCCCCTTTTCGCCGGCAGCATCAATTGCCTCCCTGATTGCCTCAAGGGAGTCTGTATCCTGGTTCCATGCCGGGGCTGTGGCCTTTTGCCTTATCGTCCCCAGCTCGGTATCCAGGGCGGGGAGGCCGTAGGTTGCGCTCTCAAGCAGGGCGCCGATTGCGCTGGCCGGGTTGCCCAGCTTGGCGGTGATAGTATTGAGCGTGTCAAGGGACGGGTCACCCAGCCTGGTAAGAAGGTTTGAGGTATCAGCCCCGACACTGCCCCCGGCGGCGTCGGTGATGATAGCATCATAGACGGCGCCGCCAGCTTCAAGATAAGCGTTGGTCTCGTCCACCACGGTATCAACCGCGGCCATGTCAGCAGCTAATGATGCCCCCGCGGGCGTGCCCAGGACGGTCTCTACACTCCCCGTGGCCTGGTACCCCAGGCGGCTTTCCAGTGTTTGAACACCGGCGACGTCAGCCCAGCCCAGGATAGCTAATAGCGAGTCGAGGTTGGTCCTGGCAGAGAAGTCCCCGACATCAGCCTGAATGGCATCTGCTACACCGTCAACGATAGCAATGTCGGCAGCCAGGCTGGCTCCCACCGGTGCTCCCAGCCTGCCATCCAGGTCGAAGTCAAGCTCATCAAGATAGCCGGCCCTGGTTGCGGTCAGCCTGTTGCTGAGTAAGTCCCAAAGTCTTTGTGTCTCGTTGGCCATCGTTCCTTCCTCCTGTAACTGTTATTTTGTTTGCCTCTTCCAGCACCACCGGTAAACGGTAGTCAAACTGGTACTTTTCTCCGAGCATCTCCAGAAGCTCCGTTCGCCGCCCGACTATCTCCAGCCGGAAGTCCTTGAGGCGCCTCAACATCTCGATTAGTTCCTTCACCGAGTTATCCAGCTGTTGAAGGGTGGCATTGAGCTCCTTTAACCTCGAGTATTCATATTCAGTAAGCTGGACTTCCACATGCACCTCCTTCTTTGGTTTGTTTTGCTGTTTTACCACTATCCACCTCCTATACCTCCTTCTTCACATTCCAGCGATAATCAAAGGCCCGGTCAGCGCCGGCCGTGTGCTCGATGGTCACCTTAATATCACAGACGTCGTCGCCGTAGATTCCGTTTATTTCATATACCTTTATCGCCTGAGCACCAGCAAAGCTCTGCTCATCCTTGAGCTGATAGACCCCGCTGTTATCTTTAACATAGACCCTTATGATGAAGGCATCTCCGCCCGCCATGTTATTCAGGAAGATATGCATCCAGAACTGAAACGGGTCGTGGAGGTCCGTTTCTACTATCACCTCCTCGCCCGGCCCGGCAGTGGTGTGAGTCCCTGTATTTGGCTCCCCCCACTCAGGCTTCTCATCTATTCCGGCCACCAGTCCGGCTACCTCAACCGACACTGTCCTCAAAGCGGCGATAACAAACCCGGTGCCCCGGGTTATCTGCCCGCTGAAATTGCGGTGAGGATTTACCGTTCCACCGGTAGTATCACCGACGATGCCTCGCGCCTGGCCGGTATAAGGACCTGACGTGATAATAATCTGATTGCCATCATAATCTGGCCGAGTGGTCAAATTAACACATATGAGAGTTGAGCCATCTGCGGCGCCATCAGCGGTGGCTTTTTCCTCAAAACTAACAAGGGGCAACCTCGGTTTAACCAGTAACGACATTTATTAACCTCTTATGTCCGCATACAGACCTTTATGTCCACAGTCCCTGGTACCACTTCTCCAGCTCCTTTCCCGCCACTTTCCTGTATCTCATGGTCGTCTCAATGCTCTTATGCCCGAGCATCTCCTGGAGCATCCTGAGGGAGTCGGCACTGTCGTCCTTTTTCACAGCGTTAACGGCAAATGCGTCCCTCAATCTATGTGGGCTGATACCCTTGGCCTCGCCTGTCTCCGGGTTGACCAGCATCCCCAGCCTGGCCCTCGCCGCGCACTCCCTGATAATATGCCAGGCATGCCTGCGGTCTATGCCGAAGAGGAACTGCTTGCCATTGGTGCTCACCGGCCCACCCGCCTCGATATACTCTTTCAGCATCTCAAGGGTGTCATCGTCGACAGGCAGAACCCGCTGCCGGTGGTGCTCCAGTTCCGAGGCGACTGCATTATCCACCCTGACGCCGCAGCTGGGGCAGAACTTGCTGGTGCGACTCAACCTCGCCCCGCAATCGGGACAGGAGAGCTTTACCCTGGTCTTAAGGTGCTGGATAGTAACCCTCTTTTGTCTGAAGTCGATGTCATCCACAGTGATGCCCAGCACCTCGGACACGCGGCAGCCCAGGCGAAAGAGCAGCCGGATGAGCAGCCGGTACATGAGACACGGTCTCCACTTCCTTTCCCTGCGGTCGTAGGCCAGGGCGCCGCCTTCCAGCAGCACAATTTCTTCCGGCTCAAGATAAGCCCTGGTCATACCGGCCTCTTTTCTCTGGCAACGCTTACCATTACGGCGATGGCCAGAGCCACCACCACTATCATTCCTCCCCACGCCACCATCTCTGCCCATGGCGGCACTACTGGCGATATCGGCGGCTCAGGAGGCTCCTCGGGGGCCTCTACCTGCCAGCTGCCAGCCCCGCTTTCTGATACCCCGAAGGTTACCAAGCTGCCATCCGGTATGCGGAGTAGCCACGGAGAGTCGTCCAGGAAACCCGACCAGCCCTGGTCAGTCTCAAAGAAGAGCCTGATTATGGTTGAGTTGGGGATTCGGCCGCAGGGACCTCTGCGAGCGCCAATCCAGCCGGCAGGCATCGTGAAATGCAATGTCTCCGATATATCTACGAGCTGGCCCCCGCTATCAGGAAGGTACTCCAGCCGCCAGTCGGCATCAGGCTCGTAGTCGCTCTCATCAAGCAGGCAGATAGCCCGCCAGGCGATTATCCTGCCGTAGTCCTCGCCGTACTTGGTGAAGTGCTCCGGCCAGGCAAGACACTTCAGCTGGAAGCCGGTGAGCGGGTCCATGGGCAGATACTCGGGATGTTCCTGGGAGAAGTGGGTGTCCAGTTCTTCCGCGGTGGCAAAGCTCACTATCCTGCCGTATAGTTCTGTACAGCAGGAGCAGATAAACTCCTTGGGCTCGGACGGGTTGAGCAGCGTTCCCGCCTCGCTTTTTGCCATCAGTTGATAGGTGTATGGCCCACGGTTCACCTGCCCGGTAAAAGTCCTTTCCTCTCCGACTGCCATCGACACCGAGACGATGTCTTTCAGACTGAAGCCTGACCACTGTATCCCTCCGGGTATCTGCATCCTCTCGTATATTTCCAGGTTAAATAGTCCCGGCTCATCTCCAATATTGCTGGCGGCCAGCGTCCACCTGACGTCATTCGGCCCGCCGTAGGGTTCAACGAGAAAAACAGAGGTATATTGAAACTCTGCCGTCATTACTCCGAATCTCCTTCGCTGACCATCGGCATAACCATTCCCAGCATCATCAGCATCATCATCATGCCGAGCATCCCGCTCATATCCAGCCCAGCGCCACCGCTGCCGGCGATGTCGATAACATCATCGATTTCACCCGCGACGTCCGGTTGCTCCTCGATCTTCACCAACAGGTCGTAATCTGTTCCCGCTGAAATACCGCCGATACCAAACCAGCCCGACTCGACAACCTCGATATCGACACTTCCGGTGACCGTGATGTATTCCTCCGGCGAGTTGGGACAGGGTAGATCCGCCCGGCCAACCAGTATCTCATCGAAGCCAAGGAGACCTCTTTGGCCAATGCTGCCGTAGAGGGTAAAGGTGCGCTCCGGTCCCCGGTAGGGCACGGCCACGCTTACCCTGAGCACATCACCGGCTGCCAGGACAACCTTCTCTTCGAGAGGGATTAGCCAGCCGGCACCCGGTCTGTAAACCTGCAGTGCACTGATCATGTCACCTACACCTTCGCGTAATCGGTGATGGTTATCTCCCCGAACTCGGAATCGCCCACGGCAATCATCTCAACCACGTCCAGCAGCGTCGGTGATATTACCTTGGGAATCAGGCCGCCGATCTTGGCGTACAGGTCATAGAGGCCACCGGACAGGGCTGAGGTAATGGAGATATCGACATACGCCTCCCGGTACTGCCAGCTTAAATCCTCGGGCACGCTGATGGTCTTTGAGGCGTTAAGCTTCTCGTCGAAACCGGCCCAGCCCTCATTGCCGATGGCGGCGTAGAGCGGGACACTCTCCGCCTCGCCGATATGGGAGTACTGGCAGGTTACCCGGAGCTTATCTCCAGCCTTCACCTGGACCACGGCCAGCGGCAGGAAAATAACCCCGAACTGTGACGGCAAGTAAACCCCACTCATGATTGTCACCTCCTCTGGCAACTGACTATCTCAATAAAGCCAAACTCGGAGTCCGGCACCTGGGCGAGATCAACCGTTTTGGTCATCTCGTCGTCAAAGTACCAGTATCCGTCGCTGGCGTAGTAGTAGCTGTAGGCATGGATGGTCACCTTCTTATTCGGCATGGTGAAATACCCGCTGAAAGAACGGGTACTGCCGGCGGAGACATTGTCCGAGCTTTCCGGAAACGTGATACCAGGCCAGGGCGAAACCCCGTACTCCAGCGCCCCGCCGACCATGATGCCGATGGTGGATGAGTAGAGGTTTTTGATCCTCACCGTGATATCTACCCGGCTGCCCTCCATGGCCTCGGAGGGTGCCGTGATACCAATGATATCAGCGTACTGGGCCATCTAACCCTCCTTGCTCCCCGAAGGTAGAGGGAAGTTACCGTTGCCGAGTTTACCGGCAATCCGGTTGCCCAGCACGTCCGCACCAGCCCCGCCCAGAAAGGCATAGAACAGGTCCAGCATGGTTACAGAGTTGGAGAGCTGGTAGCCGGCGGCGAAAATGATACCGGCGACTAGAGCACGGATAGCCGAGCCGCCGAACTTGCGTGGGTCAAAAGTATCATTACTCTCCAGCCAGCCGACCAGGGCTGCTACGAATCCGCCCAGTAAAGCCGCCAGGGCAATGTAGAGTCTGTCCATGTCTACTCCCTACCGCCACGGATGAACTTACCCCACATAACACCGCCGATAGCAACCAGGCAGCTTCCAATGGTGACCATGGCCCAGCCGACGTCGGCATGCGTCGCCAGTTCGACACCGATACCGATTCCTATTGCCGTTATACCTGTTAGTTCAATAGCTACAGGCATTACTTTCCTCTTGCCCATTACACCCCCATCACACCGGCCATCATTGCCATCATCATTATCATGGGAAACATCTCGGTTACATCCTGCGTCGGGGTTGAGGGCTGGGCAATCTGGCCCACCATGGTGCTCATCGCCGGTAGGCCATAGCCGTAGGCGTTATCCTTCTTCACCGGCGCATCCTGCGGCTTGGTGCAGAAGTATGGTGCCAGCTCCCTGGCTTCCACCCACCGGAACTGCCAGCCCTCCCCGTATGCCCGGCGTCCGCTTTCCCACAAGAGGCCGGTAAGCCCGGCAACGAGAGGGGCGGCAAAGCTGGTCCCCGACTTGGTGACATACTGGTCGTCTCCCTTTTCACTGGCCATCTCCAGGTCGGTGCCCCAGATTACGAAGTCGGGCTTGGTCTCCCCCTGAACCGTCGGACCGCGCGATGACTTCTCCCATACCTGAACCTCTCCCAGGGTGAGGATGGCGCCTACGGCAATGACCTCGGGTTCACAGGCGGGAACGGTCACGGTGGTCATCTTGGGGCCGAAGTTGCCGGCAGCGGCAATCACGTCAAGTCCATACTCGGTAACTGCCATGCGGCAGGCAACCCTGACGGGGTTATCCGGATCGCCGTCATCCTCCGCACCCAGGGAGAGATTTACTACGTTGGGATACATCTCGTCTGTCGGCCAGAGGCCGCCCTTTCTGGCAGCTTCGGCAAGGTCGCAGACCCGGTCAATTCCCAGGATGATACTTTCATCCGTGCCAATCCCCTCGTCGTTTATCACCTTGGCGTTGAAAATGGAGGCGCCGGGTGAGACTCCCGCCTTCTCGCCCAGGGCGTGCATGCCGCCGGCAACTACAAAGGCTACCTGGGTGCCGTGCCCGAAGATGTCATCAGTCGTCGGTGAGTCGGTGAAGTTGGCTTCGTAAACCACCTTGCTTTGGAGCGACCGGTGGCTTTTTCTTACACCTGAGTCAAGAACAGCCACGGTAAGCCCCGTGCCGGTAAGCGGCGGGCTGAAATAGGACCGCAGGAGATAGAAGACATCCGAGAATGTCTCCGCCGCTGGCAGCGCGGTCATCACCTGGTCAGCCCGGTATTCTTTGACCGGCTTCAGAACCAGGCCTGGCATACGGCTAAGAGCCTTCGCCTGCCGGTCATCAAGCTCACAGAATATCTGGCCCAGGAGTCTCGTTCTCTTAAACTCTTTCGCCCCTACCTTCTTAGCCGCCGTTTCAATCTCATCGAGACTCATGTCTTTGGACACTATCGAATAGCGCATCTTCACCTCCTAGACCGTAATCTGGAAGGTGTATTCCACCTTCAAAGTCTCGTCGTTCAACACATCCACCGCCGGCGATACCAGGTCGCGGGCAATGGCCAGTATCTTCTTTAAGGCATATATGCCAACCTCGTTCACCGTGATCGTGCCCCCACTCTTATTGGTGAAGTACCGCCTGGCGGTGAAGCTGCCGTTGGGATTTACGTAGGACTCATCATCAACCACTTCGCACCCGCTCGGGTCCATTCTTATCCTGTTGCAGGACATCTGACTGATCAGCTTGTGGTGTGTCGCATAGTCCCCAAGCCACAGGTAGCCGTCGATGTATTCCAGCCCCCAGGGATAGACGTAGGCGGTGTTTGTCCCGATAACCGGGTTGACAATCTCCTGCACCAGGCTGCCATCGGCGGGGTTAATCTTGAATAACTTCACATGCCCGTTATAGCCGCTGTAACCCTGAGACGACACGCCCCAAAGGTAGGCTCCATCCCAGGCCAGGTCGTACAGGCGACTGGGTGGGGTTATCGAGCTAACGATTGAGCCGTCGGCGGGGTCACACCGGTGGAGCTGGTAGGGTGAGCCGGTGTCGGCGCACCAGATATATGTTCCATCCCAGGCCAGGCCGTAGCACATGCGGTTGCCGAATTGGGTATACCAGCTGTCTATCTCGGCGCCGCTACCCTTATCAATCTTGAACACCTTGTAGTAGGGCGAGGTGGTTACCCGTCCCGTGCACCAGAGATAGGTGCCGTCGCAGCAAAGCCCGTGGTTATAGCTATACTGCGAGTCTCCCGGAGCGTTGAAGTTCAGGTCGCTCTCGCCGGTGTAACGGTTGAGCCGGTAGATCTTGCTTTGAGGGTTTACCTGGTCAACGACATAAAGGTAAGTCCCGTCCCAGGCCAGACCGTAGTTGCTGCCGGCTCCGGGATGCTTCAGGGCATAGAGCTGGCGACCCGGGAAGGGCGCTATCCGCTTGCCCAGGCCCCTGTCCCTGGCATCAATCGCCCTGGTATCCGTGCCGATAACAATACCGACCTCATCACCGGTAGCCCACTCGTAGCTGCCGTAAATGGTTCCCATACCTCCCATGGAAGCAATACGCAGGTTATCCATACTCTCATCCAGGCCCCACGGCGCATCTTCGCCACTCCCATAGGTAGCTGGAAACCGGATATGGTTTACCTGGTTGGAGAGCGGGAGCAGTGAGAACTGGCAGTAGAGAAGCTGCATCAGCCCGATCAAGAAACTCCGGCTGGGTTGCATCCGCCTCTCAACCAATCCTCTGGGGGATATCCGCTCAAATACCAGCTCTGTTTTAATACCCATCGTAACCTCCTATGCCGTCGCCTGTATCCGGTAATTAACGGTTAAAGTCTCACCGTTGGGAATGTCGATATTGACCGCGTCCCTGAGCAGCAGGAGGTAATCATTGCTCCCAGGCAGAAAGCTGAAATAGACCTGGAGCCCGACCTCCCTCACGGTGATAGGACTGCCGCTATAGTTGGAAAAATCCCGGGTGACCGTGAAGTGGCTGGCTACCCCGTCGGAAGTTGGGGCACCGAAGGTTACCGCCGAGTGCTGCATCTGGCCAGCCCCCGTGCCCTCAGCAATCTGTGCCTCCATCTGGTAGTCGTCTATCGTCGGTGCAGTCGTGCCGGTACCGGCGAGAATACCCCCGTCGGTCTGGCCGGTGCTGGCGTTGGCATTGAAGTTCTGGCTGTGCGTAATTGCCCACCGGTAGTCAC
This sequence comes from uncultured Dehalococcoidales bacterium, assembly GCA_964575695.1. Lineage (GTDB taxonomy): Bacteria > Chloroflexota > Dehalococcoidia > Dehalococcoidales > W111 > CAZNSC01. The sequence goes on along the minus strand of CAZNSC010000072.1, from coordinate 2,534 downwards.
CGTCCTTGTCCCTGACCCACTTGCCCTGCCCGCCGCCGTAAACGAAGGTGGACATGACCCACCACAACTGCATAAACCCTTTAAGGAAACTCTTCGAGAGCATCTCCTGGCGCCGGGTAATCTCGCCATCCTTGTTCCTGACGATAAGCTCAAGGACAGCGCCAAGCTCTCCCGGAGGCACTATGATTTCACTGGTATTTTTAAGGGGGTCCAGTCTCGGCCTGGTTCCTGTTTCAGCTTTCATATCTCCCTCCTAGACCGTCTGGTATATCCACGCTCGGCTTCCTTTAGGCTGGTTGGTGATACTGGTGTAAGCGGTGACCTTGCCTCTTATCCAGTAGCAGGGGCCCAATCCGGCAACAATGGTAGTTGCCCAGTCCCCCGGTACCGACCAGGAAATCTTATAAGTGCCCGCTGAGGCCGGCCTGAAGCCGTTGGTCGGGTCATCCACTCCGGACAGTACCGCCCAGCCCGCGCCGTTCCAGTATTCCCAGGTTATCGTCCAGGTGCCCACACCCCTCGTTCCCTGGTTGAGCCTCATCCTCTCAAAGGTAGCGCTATAGGCGAAGTAATAGGCATCGTTCAACGCCGGGACGGCCGGCAGCAGGGCCATGTCGTTTGTGGTATCGTCATTGGCAGCCGCCGTCTCGTCAGTCTGGACAGCGCCGTCATCGGCGACAGCAGCGCTGACGGGGTATGTTCGCTCGTTAATAATTTGTCTCCCCGGAGAAGACGCTTTGGCAATATCTACCGGGGTAACAACCCCGACCGTCCTGGACGAACCGATAGAAGGCTGTTTTGTTGCTGCTGGGTAATTCAAGCCAACTGCAATGGGCACCGACTTCAAAATGGCGATAGGGCTAACCACGCCTTCAGCGTGGGCGCCCTCGATCGACACAGGGAAGTATCTCTCGAAGTAGGTTCCGCCCGGTGCCCACACCACGAGCTTGCCGCCTCCCTCAGAAGTAAGCACATAATTGGCCATACCCGGCGGCAGTCGTACCAGCTTCACCCCGTCGTGCTGGATGATGTCGCCGATAGCCATGCCGGCAGCGATCTCCCTGATGTTGGCAATACCCTTGGCCTGCCAGTCCTTGTCGGCGTCTATGTCCAGCTCCGACAGCTTCGATATTCCACCTTTAAGCAGTAACGACATACATAAACTCCTATGGTGTCGGCGGCGCCGCCCAATCCACCTCGTGCCCCGGGCCGTTCGAGGTTATCTCAAATCCGATGGGCCCCGGGCTAATCTTCTCCAGCAATCCGCTGTCTCCTCTTTGCAGGATATCTCCCCGCTGCATACCAGTAGCCAGCTCCTTCAAATTAGATATCCCGTGACCTCCCCAATCCTTGTCGGCGTCTATGGCCAGCTGGGAGAGCCGGGTAACACCCAGCTTGATTAGTAAACAGCCACCGTTGCGCAACAGTCCCATCACATCGTCTCCAGCAGGTAGTCATAGTCCACGACCTGTCCGTTGTCAGCGATATCATTGCTCTCCAGGGTTACCCGCAGCGCCTGGTGAATGCCGATGGTACCGTTGACCAGCCACAGGCCGGGCGGTTCGGTCGCCGCATTGAACGTCTGCTCATAGACCTTCCTCTCATCACCGTTCACCGGCATATACATCCTCACCGTTATCACCGTCCCCGCCAGGTTATGAATAGAAATCAACAGAGAGTGCAGGCGGTACGGCGTATCCGCTGCGCCAATGGTGACCACATCCGACTCGGCAGTATTCCAGTCGGCAGTGGTGTTACCGGTAATCGGCTCGACATCGGCTGGCCCTTCCAGTTTTGCCAGGATCTCATCGAGCTTGGCCAGTATTGCCTGCAGGTTGAGTTTCTCCTGTTTGCCTTCTATGTAGAACTCGCCGGGCATCACTCACCCCTCCCCGGCGGTAACAGTCTTCTTTCTTTCCTCCCTACGGTTACCACTTCCGCCTTCTCTTTCCGGGGTCTCGATGCCGAGACCAGCACCATGCCGAACATACCAAACATCAGTAGCGGCAGCAGCATCCCCAGCATGGAGCTCCAGTCAAAACCCGTAGCCCCTGGTGTCCCGGGCCATGGTGGGAAGCCGCTAGTGGTGGGAGACACTAGCGTGGTTGCTACCGAATCGGTGGCCTGTTCGGTCTCCCTCTCAATCAACAGGACAACCAGATCGGCATTGCTCTCGTCAAAGCGAAGTGCCCCGTGCAGGACGACGAAATCCCCCGGCTCGACCTTGAACCAGGTGGTGCCGAAAACCGGAAGGGCCTCCTCACTTATAAGCGTGGTGTCCTGTGACAGCCTGGCTAAGAGGGCGTACTCCTTCTCCGTCTCGGTGGGGTTGGCCACGTAAATGCTGCAGCCGAGGTCAAAACCGGCAGCATAGGTGATCCACGTGGGCAGGTCCCAGAATATATCGCCCAGCCCCCCGGACATAACGCTGCTCTGCGTCATAACGGAAACTCTACCTCCTCCCCTTTAATCGCTTTTCGGACTAGCGAGAGCGCCCAGGCACCCATGGCTACCAGAATGGCAACGCCGATCAG
>CAZNSC010000071.1:0-15061 GCA_964575695.1 uncultured Dehalococcoidales bacterium | reverse complement strand
GCGCCGGGTGCCGGATACGAGGCGTATTTTTGAACTGCTGGGCTGGCGACCGCAAACATCGTTTGAAACGGGTGTGGCTAACCTAATTGACTGGCATCAAGCCAATCAGGCGCGAGCGAGGGATGTGGACAAATGATCTGCTCCCGTAATTCAAAACTTAGGTGACCGTCGAACACCTGAAGGCTGAGTAAACCAAAGACGGCTTTTGAAGGCAGAGGATAGTATGGACCGACTGACAACTAAGCAGTACTGGGATAATGAGTGGAAAAATGATCTACATCAAGCTCGAGCGTTTAATCCTCACAAGTGTTCCAACTTCGCCTTTGATCTTATCTTTAAAGAGTTTTTGCCAAAGGGAGCGCTAAGAGCGCTTGAAATTGGAGCTGGGGCGTCCATCTGGTTAGCCTACTTGGATGAGTTTTTCGGCTATACGGTGTATGGCCTTGATTATTCAGTGGCTGGCTGTTTGTCAGCAAACTTGAACTATATGATCGCAACTGGAAAACTGCCCAGAATCGTCCAAGGCGACATTTTTCAGTGCCCATTTAAAGAACAGTCCTTCGACGTTGTTTACTCATTAGGAGTAATTGAGCATTTTCGTGATCCAATGCAGATTCTCGAAATTGCAAAGAGGCTTCTCAAACCCGGGGGCATTCTGTTGTCGGCTGTGCCAAACAAAGCGGGTATAGCGGGCTGGAGTGAACGCCTGTTGAATCCCGAGAATTACCGCCGACACAATCCTCTGACCAGATATGATCTAGAGTATCTCTACAAAGCTATTGGATTGAGCCAGGTGCAAGTGCGCTACTTCGGCTACATCTCGGTTATTGGCAAACTCCCCTCCAGATCGCTGGGACCAACATTGAGACTCCTTGGGAACCTGAATAAGGCTTTTACATACCACTTGATATATCCACTCTATATGAAGACAAACATTAGACCAAACCACCGGACTGTATCGAGTTTCATCGTGGCTTGTGGAGAGAGGATGTCTGAGAGCGGATGAGAACTCTTAAAGACAGCACAGGCGTCCTGATCACTCAATACCTGGCTCTAGCTGTTAGTATCTTGATCGGGATCATTACCGCCAGATATCTTGGACCTGAAGGAAAAGGCTTATACGTCCTTACGTTCGTCCTTCCAGGCCTATTCGTTACCTTCGGAAATGTTGGACTGGGCCAAGCAATTGTGTATAACCTGGCCAAGTATCCAGAAAGACGGGGTGAGGTGGTTGGTTCCATTTTCGTTGTCTCTGGAGTACTCGCTGGAGTTGTAACATTTGGGGCATACATGTCCTTGCCGTATCTTTCTCGGGTTCTCATTCCTTCAGTAGATATGCGATTGTTAAGAATCGGACTGATCACTCTGCCAACCTCATTCTGGCTTCTTTGTGCCGCGAATTGTTTTCGCGGAATTGGTCGGTATGACCTTTACAACGCGGTAGCACTGATGTCAAAGCTCGCGTTTCTGCTGTTTCTTATTGTCTTCATTATTATCCTCAAAGGAGGTCCTTTAGAGGCCGTTTATTCAAACGTCCTGGCCTCCCTAATACTGACTGCGGTTACTCTTGTAGGAGTCGTCAGGTACGTTAGCGCTCGCTCGCACACCTTCTCCACTACCTTTGTCCGTCCACTAATCTCCTATGGGGCTCGAGTTCATACAGGATACGTTCTTCAGACACTTGAGCATCGTGTGGATATACTACTGATCAGCCGATACCTGATTAGTCCCACGGCAGTGGGTCTTTATTCCGTAGGAGTTACATTGGCTGAACTCGTTCTTAGAGTATCGGAAGCTGCCGGGACTGTTTGGCTGCAAAGAGTTTCTGCAGAAACCTCGGGCCAGATCGGCTACAAGACCGCTGGTTTGTCTCGCATAGTAGTGCTCTTAAGCCTCATTGTCAGTGTGATGCTCGCGGTGGCGGCCTATCCAGCCATATATTTGTTCTACGGTAGTGACTTCTTACCTTCTTACCTGCCGTTCTTGATTTTGTTGCCGGGAGTCTTCGCTCGAGCCCCTACAAGGATACTAGGATCCCATCTCCAAGGGATCGGCCGTCCCGGCATAGTATCCTGGATCTCTGGTATTTCGCTTACACTGAACCTTGCCTTGAATGTCATACTGATTCCACTATATGGAATCAGTGGCGCTGCTCTAGCATCTACTGTTTCTTATTCAATCCGGTCATTAGTAACGCTCTACATGTTTTCTCGACTCTCGGGATACTCGATGTCTCAAAGTCTCCTACCCAGAAAAGAAGACTGGTTGTTCCTAATTAAAGTCTTGACGACCGTTCCGCAACAACTCATATCGGGCTATAGCAGATTCTTTAAGTTGACGAAATTGCTTCGTTACGAGCGCAAGTCCTAGTTCACGGATTCTCGGGCGCCAGTCTGTGCCCTTCACAGTGAGTCTACCTTGTCTCTTACAATTCTTTTCTTCACTCGCCGCCTCACCGTTGGTGGATGCCAGATCAATGCTATCAACTTGGGCACGGCTCTTGTTCGGCGTGGGCACAAGGTTATCTTTCTGGCGGGTGGCGGGCCACTAGAAGAGCAAGCGCTGTCCGCGGAATGGAAAAGTCTAACTTCCGTTTCACCTCCTTCTACGCGGTGGCGCTCCGCTCTGTGGGTAAACGTTTGATTGATTGTACCCCCCTCAGGGCTGACATCGGGTGTGATGATGGAGTTTTTGTATATCAATCTATGCGAAGAAAGCTACGGATTGTAGGTTTTGATCTTGCCATTGATAGTCTTGCCTCGGCAAAGCAAGGACTTGCACTTCGCAACTTGAAATCACCTTCCCTGGCATGTACCAATGGCTACGCTTCTGCCGAACGCCTACTGCTTCAGGTGGGATAGCGCTCGATTTTCATTGATCTGAGAAATATAGAAGTAGGATGACTATCCGAATTCTTTTTGTCGCGCACACAGCTGGTTGGACCGGACCGACTAACAGTTTGTGGTTGTTGTTGCGGTATTTACGCCACGATCATCAGGTTGCGGTATTAGTCCCCGGTCATGGATTCTTTCCGGAACTGCTTGCACAAGAGAAGATTCGCTGCTTTAGCCTCCCAAGCCTGAGTAAAGGGTCGATTCCGGCGATTATGCGACTCATCCAGCAGGAACGATTTAATCTCGTGTATGGAAATACGAATATGGGCGCTTCCAGAAATGCGCTAATTGCAGCAAAGTTGATGGGAGTACGCTTCATCTGCCACGTGCGAGAGATGGGGTGGGAGAAATCGTGGCGCTCTGCTGGCTACTTACGGTTTGCTGATGCAGTGATTGCAGTCTCTGAAGCTTGCGCGAACTCAGTTGCCAGGTTTGTTCCCCCCAATAGACTCCATGTCGTGTATAACGGAGTACCACTAGCGACTGAGCCAATGTCCTTGTCCGCAGCACGCTCTTACTTACTCGCCGAGACTGGTTTATCTGCCGGTGATATCATCATCGTTAGTGTTGCTCATCTAAGTCCCCGAAAAGGACAAGCTTACGCCATCGAAGCTATGACCGATATTGTTAGGTCCGTTCCGTCAGCTCGGCTCCTGCTAATCGGTAGTCTAAACCGTAGCGAGGAGGCGGCTACGTATGTGGACAAAATCCAAGCTAGGATTCAGCAACTAAAGCTAAGTCGGCACATCATATTACTAGGATTTCGACAAGACGCTTTACAACTTATGGCAGGCGCAGATCTTTTTTTGCACACAGCGATAAGTGATCCACATCCCAGGGCCGTGATTGAAGCCATGTCTGCAAGTTTGCCAGTCGCAGCTTTTGCTGTTGATGGGGTAGCAGAGACGGTCATCGATGGACGGACTGGCTATCTGCTACCGAAAGGGGATGTGCCTCGATTGGCAGAGGCGGTATTAAAAATGGCTTTGGCACCAGTACGGCGGACTCAAATGGGATACGAAGGCCGACGACTGGTGGAGACTTGCTTTGCAGCGGATGCAACGGCTGAGAAGGTTAGTGAGATCATCGGACAAGCAATATAGATGATCGATTGACATTAGATATAACTTTAGGCTGCTAGAAAAAAGTCCTTTAGAACCTACAACGCGAACAGAAACATGGACAGGCTTTACCTATTCACTGGCTTCTTGTCCACGCGCAGGGCCGAAGAGATCTTGGGAAGGGAACTATTGGAAGTAGAGAGTGCGACCAGCGCTGTGTCTGAAAGGAGTCGCGAATTGCTAAGAAGCTGGCTACTAACCATTGCCCAAATTCTAGTTGCGGGTTTAGTGCTTTCCTATAAGCGCAGGAAAAATCTGGGAAGGGCTTGGTTTCTGACCCCGTTCTGGCTCAATCCCCGACTAACTGGCATTCTCCATCTTCGCCGATACTTCTGGGCGGGACTCGGCGTCCAGACGGAGTCGGGTGTCCGCTTCTCTGATCATGTGAAGATAATCGGCCCGGCTAACCTGAGAATTGGCCATAACACCAAGATTCTTAACCGGGTCATCTTAGATGCCAGGGGGAATCTTGACATTGGAGCCTACACGCAAATTGGCTTCGAATCCATTGTTCTTACCTCCACGCACAAGTTTGAAGATTTAGGACGGCCAATTGTCGAGCAAGGGATGGAGGATCGAGCGGTGCGCATTGGAAGTGACGTTTGGATCGGCACACGAGTGATCGTGCTCCCTGGGGTGACCATCGGCGACCAAGCCATCGTTGGGGCGGGGGCTGTGGTTACCAAAGATGTACCGAACCGAGCTATTGTTGCAGGAAATCCGGCCAGGTTGATTCGATACCGCATGGAGAAAGAACCTGTTAGTCAAGACCGGGTTTTATGCCGCTATGAATAGGCAGAAGCTTCTTCTATCTGGCATGCTCGTGTCAGATATCATAATGGCATACTGGCTTGCAAAGCATCCTTCACATTTCCTGCCCGCTATTCTGGCCTTTCTTGGCTTTGCTACTTTCATAGGTATTCACCAAAACCCACTAATCTGGTTGGTGGCAGTTGTTTCACTTACCACTATGCGCTTATTTGACAATTTTGCCGGATTCTGGAGCATCTCAAAAATCTTAACCCTACTCGCGGTCAGCTTCCTGGCGATGAAGTCCGCTTTAAGGAAAACTCAAATTCAGTTTTTTCGTGACCTAACGGTTCCCATAGTATTTTTTCTCTTATGGTGCATTTGTTCATTGTTATGGGCTGACTATAAAGCAGCAGCATTGGAAAACGTCATTTCGTTTCTCAGTCTATCAGCCCTCTTTTGGCTGATCTATACCTTGTTCAGGAATCAGGTAAAGGCACTTTATATTGGAACTTATGCAATTATCATGGCGCTTGCATTTTCTTGCTTTGTTTGGTTATACACAACTTTCGTTGACCCCTCTTTAGGATTGCACTTGGGACTAGACATGTATTCGAGCACGGCCTACGGCACAGCACGATTCGCTGGCCTAAATGGGGATGCGAATGGATTCGCACTAATGCTAAATTATGCCACTCTTCTGACCGTTATGCTCTTGATCGGAGGCACAGGAAAAAGCGGTTCACGGGCCAGAACGGTCTTTCTGCTTGGGTTAGTGCTGTTGTTTATGCTGGTCCTCATCAACACCGCTTCGAGGAGTGCTTGGGGTGGGCTTGTAGTAGGAGGCTTTTGTCTTACGTTGGCTTCCAAGTCTGTGCATAAACGCTATGTTATCGTTTCAGCAATAATACTCACACTCTTAGTTTGGATCTATCGGCCCTTAATAGTAATGAGGTTCGAGGCACTGGGAGAGACAGCTTATGGTGGCAGGCTCCCGGAACTGCAAAACGCTATTCGGTACTTCAGTGATGCTCCTCTATATGGCATTGGCATCGGTAATTATAAACCCACAATTTTAGAAGCGCGCCTCGCGACGGGCCGACTAATAGCTCCTAGCGCTGCTCACAACGTATTTGCCAAGCTATTGGCTGAAACTGGACTCATCGGAATATTTCTGTACCTTTGGATCTGGCTAGCAGTGCTCCGATTGGCTCTGCGGAATGAAAGACAGGCCCGAACTAAAGAGCTTTACTGGCTTAACCGGGGATTCGCGGCCTGCTTTTCAGCTACTTTCGTGTCCAGTTTCTCTCAAGGAATATCTGGATTCAATCTTTGGTGGATCACTCTGGGGTTGTTCGCTGTATTGAGCAGTCTAATCAGCGAGCAGGCAATGGTTGCGGGTCAAAGTGAGGCAGAACTAAGGGAGGGTCAGATCAGTGGTACTGCGTCCCCCCTGAGAGCCAAATCATTTGGTGCGTCCCGCTTTTAAGTTGCTTTAAAACAGTCAATTTGTGAGGGGATAGTTTGTCAGAACTAGAGACTCGTGTACCGGGGATTTGCCTCCTATTGCGTTACTTCACACCTTACTATACGGGAGCCGGCAAGCGAGGCCAGCGTATCGCGGAAGGCTTGATGTCACGAAATGTTACCGTACTCATTGTGACCACTCGTCAGTATGGGACACAGTCGTATGAGAATATTAATGGACTCCCTGTCTATCGCGTGCTCACCTGGGTTAAGCGCGACTGGTCTAACAACAAGTTTATTCGCTATCTGGATGGGCTGATCGAAACACTTGTGTTTTCGATCAGCTCCCTAATAACACTGTACAGCCTACGGCATCGATACCAGACTATTTACTCAGTTGATCAATCATTGGCGTCGTTCTTTGCTTGGTTGCTATGCCGATTATACGGGAAGAGATTTGTGATCAGCTCGACTTTGGTCGGTGCCAACGATCCCTTAGCGCTACGCCGGAAAGGATTTGTTGGGCAGTTGCTTTACTTAACAGTAGCGAAAGCAGATTGCTTTATCAGCATCAGTCCAGCGATTAGCGCAAGCTATCGAGCGTGCGGATTACCAGAAGGTCAATTGGCCATGATAACACATAGTGTAGACACAGAACGATTCTCGCCTTCATCCCCGTACGAGCGAGTCGCGCTCCGCAGAAAACTTGGCCTACCACTTGATAGAGTTCTTGTCATTTATACCGGGCTGATCATCCCACGCAAAGGCGTGGACCGTCTTATAGAAGTATGGGGAAAAGTACGTCACAGTGTTGGTTCTTGCCAGGTTCATCTCCTACTTGTTGGACCAACCCGTATCGATGTGCCGCGGCAACAAGCATTTGTTTCTGGCTTGGAGAATAGGATTGCAGCGCTAGGGCTAGAGTCATGTGTCACTTTCGTAGGGGAGGTCAACAATGTCAATGAATATCTTAGAGCTTGTGACGTGTTTGTTTTTTTGTCGCGTCGTGAAGGGCTAGGGGTATCAGTTGCCGAGGCAATGGCATGTGGCCTCCCCTGCGTCACTACTTACTTGAAAGGTATTTCAGAGTTCTTCTTTGAGAATGGTCACAGTGGTTTCTTCATTGAAAGCCAGCAGGATGAGAAGGTTGCCGAAACACTCTGCCAACTTGTTCAGAGTGAGAGCTTGCGGGCACGAATAGGCTTGCGTGCGAGGGAGAAGGCATTGCAGCTATTTTCCCGTGATGCCATCCTCGACAAGTATGAGAGTCTCTTTCGTTCTCTTGCCAGGAGATCAGATTTATGAGTCTAACCGAGCGGAACATTCTAGCCTTTAATGCCGAGGCCTATCGACGCATTGAGCGCTTGCGCCACAATCGCTATAACTACGAGCGATATGTTGAATTAAGGCAAGCTGTCATCGCGAACATCCCCGAAGATGCTCAAAGGTTGCTAGATATCGGTTCGAACGTAGGAACTTTTGAGGAGATGATCTTTAGTTCAGCACGATTTGCCCGGTCTGAGTTACAAGTGATTGGCTTGGATGTGGCAGAACGCTGCATTGAAATCGCCAATCGTAAGGGAATACCAAACAGTCTGTTCCTCACCACCCATCCAGAGATTTTAAACTTTGCTGATAATACATTTGATGTGGCCGTGATGATTGAAGTGATTGAGCATGTGGAGGCCAAACGGGCCGTGCTTGCCGAGGTGCACCGCGTGCTCAAACCCGGCGGTCAGTTGATTCTGACCACTCCCAATGCCGATAGCATCCTTCTAAAACTCAAGCAGAGATTATCACCCTCGATCTATCGTCTATTTCAAAGGCCCGTAGCGGATATAGACGAGCATATCAACTGGTCAACTCTGAAACACTTGCTCGAGCAACTTGATTTTCAGATTCAGAATGGGCAGATTCTTCGCTATCCACAACTCTATGGTATGTCCTACAAAGGGAAAAAGTATGGCCTCATCCCACCGCTGCCGCCTTCCTTGTATCTTCGATCGGCGCCTGCACTTCATGCATTAACAGAACGATATCATTTTTCTGAAAGTTTCTTGCAGAGGATTTGCTTCACCTTATTCGTAGTGGCAGTAAAGGGCTAACCGCTCATGAAGTTACTAGTTGTCACGCATAGTCTGGTTCGCCTTTATGGTGATCGACTTTATGTACAAGGTGGCTTTGGCCGTCACCTGGATGCGTTCGCCGCTCGATTCGACCATGTCTATGTTTTAACTTGTGTCAGGAAAGTAAAACAACCACCTGACGAGTATTTTCTGAGATTGAGCGACCTGACCGTCATTCCTGTGCCCAGTTATGAAACCCAACACCGCTTAGTGCGATATGTGTTGATGCTGCGCGCAATGTTTATCGCGGCACTCAAGCTTCCGAGAGCTATGAAACTCGCCGATGTGGTTCACCCAAGGCTTCCTTGTGTGATTGGCTCAGTAGGGACATTTTTTGCCAAGTTCACCAATAAGCCGACATTCATCTATGTCGCTGGAGACTGGGAAGCGACACTCCAGAATCGTTCGCCTGAGTGGTTGATGCCTCGGATTGGCTCAACGATCACACAGGTTTTTAGGTATCTGATCGGTGGCAAGTTGTGCTTTGTAGCCGGAGACGCCCTACTTCAAAAGCTCGCTAATGGAAATGGAATGGTACGTTCTGTCTTTACAACAGCGCTCGGTTCAGAACATATTCTAGATGTAATGCCACCCTTACGACCGCTCGATAGGGAAGTAAAGCTCTTGTTTGTCGGTGCTGCGAGTAAAGCAAAAGGAATAGACTACCTGCTAACTGCTACCGCCACAATGGCTGAGCGGGGTATCAATATACATTTGCGAATCATCGGCCGAACAGACGATGAAGGGCGAGCCCTATCCGAACGATTAGCCCAACTCAGACTCACCAACCGCGTCACTTATATCAACCATATAGCTTGGGACTGCTTGATTTGGGAATATGAGAAAAGTGACATCTTTGTTCTGCCATCCATTACCGAGGGAATTCCTAAGGTGGTACTCGAGGCAATGGCGCGTGGCGTGCCGGTCATTGCGACGAATGTAGGTGGCGTGGCGACACTTGTACAAGACACCAAAAACGGGCTTCTGATTGAGCCCAAGTCAGTGGACGCAATCGTTCGGGCCGTCCAACGGCTAATTCACGAGGACGGATTGCGTGCGCGTCTCATTACTAATGGACTCGAGACAGCAAGGCAGCGGACACTAGCCAAACTGATTAATGGTATGATTATTGCGGTCTTTGATCACTATCCTCAGTTGGTTGTTAGTGGAGGAAATGAAAGGTTCGGATTTGCTGTCTCGCAGACCGATTCACAGGAAGGATAACGCCAGTGTCAGGGCATCCCTTGCAGCAGGATGGTCTATCCGTCTGCCAAATCATCTCTAGTTTCCGCCCCATAATTGGGGGAGCAGAACGCGCAACAGAAAACCTTTCTAGTCAATTGGTTAAGCAAGGCACACATGTGGTCCTGCTGACCCGGTGGCACCAAGGCTTAGAGCGCCGTCAAGTGATCGATAATATCCCCGTCTGGCGCATAGGGCTAGATGGACATAAGGTGATCAGTGCTTCGTCATTCCTCTTGACAGGGCTTTATCACCTTATGTGGGACCTTCAGCGCTTCGATATTGTTCATACTCAGAATATAGATATGCCCCTTATCATTGGTATGGTGGCCGCGGTCTTACTGCGCAAGAAACTTGTCGTCACGATTCAGGGTGAGCCACCTATTCTCCTGAAACGTCGAACGGCTCTAGGACGCCTCCGCTTGCAGTTTATGAGCTGTCTTGCCGACCACTTTATCGCCATCACAGAAGAAAATGAACGTGTCTTGCGCGAGCAGGGGATCACCGCTGAAGGTATCTCCCGCATCCCCAATGGTGTGGATACCGATTACTTCCGCCCTCCGCAGCCAGAAGAACGAGCAGAACTGCGCGCCAAGCATAACTATGCTCCAAACGAGGTGGTTGTCTTGTATATGGGCCGGCTGATCTTTCGCAAACGTGTGGATCTGTTGCTGCATGCCTTTGCACATATCGACCCGAAGCTCCCTGCGCGGTGTGTTGTCGTTGGCACAGGAGAGGAAGTTGGAAAACTGCGAAGGCTAACTGAGGAACTTGGCATTGAAGCGCGAGTTGAATTTCCAGGCCCCACCGACAAGGTGCGAGACTACTACTGGGCAAGCGACATATTCGTGTTGCCCTCTATGTTCGAGGGACTCCCCGTTGCGTTACTGGAGAGCATGGCTTGCGGGATGGCTGTTCTGGTTACACGGTCTCCTGGCAACCTGCAGATCGTCAAGGACCGTGTCAACGGAATGACTTGTGAAATTGGTGATTTGGCTGATCTCTCCCAACACCTAAAAACACTTATAGAGGATGTCACTATACGCACTAAATTAGGGAGCGAGGCACGAAGAACCGTCGTGTCAGAATATAGTACATATGCAGTGGCAAAGGCACATTTAAAGGTTTATAGGCAAGTGCTCGGACATTTGCGGAAGGGGCGTCCTGGTGAGTAATGTCCTCCGCTTTAAGGAAACAGGTGACAAGTCGTATCTGCGTCGGTTTTACGACTCAAAGAAGTACGCCCGAGTCCACGCAGTTGTTAGTCCTAGACTTGCAACCAAGTTCAGAGTTATCATCGAAGAAATGCAGCCCTTGGTTAATCAGAAGATGCTCGACGTGGGATGTGCCTCGAGTCATCTGGAACGTTACGTCATAGAGCAAGGTGGAACATACGCCGGTGTGGATATCGCAATGGGGTTAGCTTCAGATGCAGTGATTGACGCAGAAGATCTGTGCTTTGCTAGTGACTCCTTTGACTAGGTAGTTCTGTCGGATGTCTTGGAGCATCTCCCGAATCCAGGACGTGCTTTGCGCGAAGCAGGTCGAGTAGGTCGACTCGCAGTTGCTGTTGTCCCAAATTGGTACCGGCTGGACCGTTTTGAGTGGCTGCCGCACGCCCTTGATGATAGACACATAACCCGTATGAGTCCCGCCAAGTGGCTTGAGCTATTTCGAGGCTCCGGCTTTGAGGTTATTTCACTCCGAGGATTCTATTAGGTGCCTAGTGTGGCCTTTTACCCCTGGTTGCCACTTCGTGCCGCTGAGAAGATACTGCATACTTGGCCTTTCATTCGCTTGGGAGAGATTCTAGAACCGCGTTGCGCTAAACACTCCGAACTGCGCTTCATGGGGCAAGAGCTTATCATCGTGGCGCGAATCCGCTAGCTGCGGGGAAAGCTGCACGGCCAAGGCTTTTGTAAGTATGTTTTCGTCGTATTCACTCGCGGGATGTCTTTAGCTAATGGTAAGGGCACCCAAAGGCCCTACTAGAACATACATCGGTCAATGAACCATGGGCTGCGCTTGGCATAAGGGTTGTAAGCTTGTAGATCAAGAGAATTTACTAGCGGAGGACACTTTGAGAAAACTACGTAAATCTTTTTGTGTTTTGCGCCTATTACTGACAGTCGATGAAACCAGCGCCCCATATAACCAGTTTTCAGTGGCTGCCAGACACCACCAGCAGATCACTTTGGTTACTTACCACAAAGTTGATTGTTCAATGCCTAAAGAAATCACTCTGGTGGAAGGCGATGGCTCATTGCAAGGCTACCTTATTGCTCTGAGGACAGCCGTGCATCACCGGACATACGATATTGTTCATATCCATGCACCGCATCTTTGGATCCCTTTTCTCTTAGCCAGTGTTCTAATGATGAGAGTGGAACTCCTCTGCTCTACGGTGTTCACAGTGCACACTTCGTATCCAAATCTCAAGTTTAGAAACAGACTGATGCTGGTCCCTGCTTTTATGCTTTGCCGCAGAATCGTTTTCTGCAGCCACTCGAGTCTCCAAAGCTTTCCTAAAGTTTTCAGATGGTTAGCAGGGAAACGCATAAGTGTCATCGAGAATGGGGCAGACATCGGTCGAGTTGATCAGGCCTTACGAAATAGTCTAGATTCTTCGAAAGATTCCTGCTTCACAATTATCGTAATTGGTCGTTTGATCGAGTTAAAGAACGTGATCACAATTGTCCGAGCTTTCAGCGAATGTAATGATCACAGTAACCGTGTGGTCTTTGTGGGGGAGGGGCCTCTGCGACAAGCACTCACTTCAGAAAGTGAGCGGCTAGGAATCGCAGAGCGAGTTGAAGTAACCGGACTGATTCCCAGAGAGCAGGTGTATGAGTATATGAAAACAGCTAATCTTTTTATTTCCGCCTCCAGGGTGGAAGGTCTACCAATCGCTGTCTTGGAAGCGATGGCTTGTCGCTGTCCAGTAGTCCTGTCCGACATCCCGCCTCACCGAGAAATTGCTGAGGATACAGACTTCATTCGCCTAATCCAGCCCGACAATATTCCTGGATTCGTTCATGCAATCGGGCAGTTCCAAGCAATGTCCCAAGCTGAGCGGATGGACGTAGGTGAAAAATGTCGCAGGCTTGTTGAGCGACGGTTCAGCCTAACTGCTATGCTCAGCAAGTACGAGGAGCTTTACAATCAACTATCTGGCAACACACCCGAAGTGGCTCAGAGATATGCAAGATAATCTGCTCGACAGAGACATTTGAGCAAAGGCTGCATTGAAATGATTTGTAATTGCGGAGATATTTCTTGATGCGAGTACTAGCAGTGTCACCTATGTATTATGGCCCCCCATGGAACGAAGGAGTCGCAAATCTGTTACGATCCTATGCGCGTTACGCTGCGGATAAGTGCGAGCATTTCATCGTCGTTTCTGCGCATTCCCAACTTGATGCCCATCTAGTTCATTCGGAACGTGGTTCGTTTGGTGAAGAGATTATCTATGTATCCTCCTCTCGTTCCATCAATTATCAGGCTCGTCTCCAACTATGGTACAGAATCGGTCAAGTAACACGATCGATCTCTAAGCGCTGCGACGTCGTACTGATGCTGGCAAGTGCCTCGCTATTCCTGGGTCCCCGGACAGTGTTACTCAAGACACTGACGCAATGCCCCCTTGTGCTCTATGTCACAGGACTAACTAAGCCCGTGCTTGGACTGTCTTGGATGGTCCGCGTGGATAAGATTGCAGTTGGTAGCCCTTATCTACTCAGATTCTTTCCCGAAGCGCAGATTGTCTACCCTTCCTTACCAACCCATCTCCGTCCACATCGATCGATCGAGTCCAAAGCTCAGCTTGATTGGCAAAGGGGGAATGCATTCAAAGTCCTCTTTCTTGGTGCATTGGAGAAAGAAAGAGGGGTTGAATATCTCCTACGGGGAGTTGCCTCGGCCAGGATGACTTCTTCTCGCCCCATAAAGCTTATCCTAGCGTGGAATGGTAGAGGAGAAACAAATCTGCTATCAATTCAGCAGCTTATCAAGGAACTGCAAATAGAAAACATTGTGGACATTCGTGGTCATGTCAATAGCACTGAGGCATATTCTGAAGCAGATGTGCTTGTAATCCCTCGCGTAGCCGAGACGCGAATGTCATTTCCCGTCAGAATAGTTGAAGCCCTAATCATGAGAAAGCCACTGATAGTGACCCAGGCCTGCGATATGGGAGCGCTTGTTGGCTCTGCCGGGCTCTGTGTCCCTAAATGTGATGCCCAAGCGCTGGGCAGTGCCATCTCTCGTCTTGCAAACGATGTCAAATTCTATCAGTCGCTAGTATGCAACACCGAGATCATGCTTAGCAAGTATGATGTAAATGAATCCCTGAGCAAACTCCATCACCTACTCGAGGCAGCTGCACAATGAATACACCCGTTGGCGCCTATTCCTTCTATGAGAAGATATCCGACAAGTATGACAGGCTGAGGTTTTCAAAGCCCTATTACCAGTCGGTGGATAAGTTAGAGCGAGCATTCATTCGCTCGATAGTTGCCGGCGCTGATCACGTGCTGGAGATTGGGTGTGGTACGGGGCGTATCACCCGTGAACTTAGTGAGGTCTGCGTCTCTGTGACTGCAGTTGACTTCTCTGAACAAATGATCGAACACGCTCACAAGAATGCAAGTGCGAGGAACGTCGAATACGTTTGTCTGAATCTGTTTGATGTGCCGCAACTGGTAGACTATGGACGTTTCGAAGCAGTTGTATGTATGCGTGTATTACCCCACATTCAACAAACGAAGCAAGCCATACATGTCCTTGCTGACGCTATTCTTCCGTCAGGAAAAGTCGTGTTTGATTTGTGGAGTAATTTATCATTTCCAATTCTAATACGTCGTCTGCTTGGGAGAAGGTCGAGCGTAGAAACATACTATCTTCACTATCCGCAGATGCGAGAATCGATAGATGCCGCTGGACTTAGGATAGTAGATTCTATTGGCTGGGGATATCCCAGGCTTGGCACTTTATCAACCGATCGACTTGGTAATTGGCTATCCAAATCCCTTGCATACTCTGTAATCTTCCATACTGTTCGAGTTCCCTTCGTCGACTAATGACTGGATGTAATACTCACTCCGCTTCACTCCGGCCGAAACCGTGAAAATTGCTCACATCACGACCATAGATATGTCGCTACGCTACCTGCTGCTCAACCAACTGCGCAGCATACAACAGGCGGGGTACGACGTAGTGGCCATATCCTCGCCGGGGCCGGATTGCCCGGCGCTCAGGGCTGCGGGGATCCGCCATATCCCGGTGCCCATAACCCGCAACTTTACTCCCCTGGCCGATTTCATATCGCTTTGTCGCCTCTACCGGGTCATGCGCCGGGAGCGCTTCACCATCGTCCACACCCACACCCCGAAGCCGGGCCTGTTGGGACAACTGGCGGCGCGGCTGGCCGGAGTGCCGATCGTGATCAACACCCTGCACGGCT
>CAZNSC010000070.1:11208-15091 GCA_964575695.1 uncultured Dehalococcoidales bacterium | reverse complement strand
GTCAGAGGGACTCGCGCCGCTGATTGTCCGGGAAATAGGCAACATTGTTTCCCAGCTAAAAAACGGTGGTACTTCTATTCTTCTTGTCGAGCAGAATTTGCCTATGGCTTTGAGAGTGAGCGAGTATGTTTACATACTGAGCAACGGAGAGATAGTATACCAGTGTACCCCCGGGGAGCTATCTAACAACAGGGAAGTCCAGGGCAAATACCTGGCGGTGGAATCTGCCCTACACCCATAAAGGATACCACTTTTTAGGTTAGAGTAACAGAGATCCTGGCCTCAGGGGCCGATGTTTGACCGAACTCATCTGGGAAGGGAAATACGATAAGGATCATAATAAAGTCGCCCCAATGCGGGTCAGGCTACCGTTCCAAACGGTTGAAACTGTCAACGAGTCGACCCAGCAGCGCACCCTCGATTTGTTCACCTCTGGCCGTCCCGCCGAGTGGCGTAACCGGCTAATCTGGCGAGATAAGAAGTATGTCCTGCCGGCTTCGCTTGAAGAATTTGCTGGTCAGCTCAATCTGATTTACATTGGATTAAGGTTCCCCGGAAGAGGAGAAGGCAAAGAATGGCAGTTTTTTGTACTGACGAAAAGGCAGGGCTCTCCATACCTCTGGCGAGTTTCCCTGGCTTCTTATAATGGTACCTTGGCAACCACACGTGTTCCTTTGCCCAATTCTGATTTGATTTCCAGAGCACCGCGCAATAGCCGAGCTCGTTCGATCATTCCCATAATACCGAGCCTGCCGGCGCTGGCTAGGTCTTCTATCCTTTCTGGCAACTCAAAGCCCTTGCCGTTGTCCGTTACAGTCATAGTGACCTTGTTATCCCCGAATTGCAGTTTGAGAGCAGCTCTGGATGCTTTGGCGTGCCTTCTAATATTGTTTAACGCTTCTTGCGCGATTCGGAAAAGCAGTAACTTTGTTTCCGCGGGTAGGGTGTGCTCTACACCTATGACTTCAACATCGGTGTCAATGCCCTGATTCTTTGCCATGTCCTCTGCTATCCACTCGAGCGCAGCTACCAAGCCTAGGTCATCTAATATACTGGGCCTTAGGTCTTGAGCACAGCGCCTCAGGCCGCCCAGTGCCACCACGGCTTGGCTACGAAGGTCTTCGAGATTCTGCCTTAGTGCTTGAGATATCCTGGGTTTGGTACTTGATGCAATCGCATCCAGACGCTGGATTAGGAGGAGCAGGGGTGGTGACATCTCGTCATGCAATTCCCGGGCAATACGCTTTCTTTCCTCCTCTTGTACCTCGGTGATGAGTTGAACGTAGAAGTGCATGTTTTCCTGCAACTGCTTCTCTTCAGTTATGTCCTGTAAGGTCTCTATGGCGGCTATTATCTCACCACGTTCGTTTCTGAGGGGACTTGCCGTAAAATGAAGCCATTTTCCATGCTCACCGAGAGCCGGGAAGAAGTCCCTGGCTTCATAGGCACCATCTATTAGGCGGGATCCCTCATATTTACCCTGGTAATACTCCCCAATTTCATCCACGGATGCTCCATTCACAATCAAATCGGCCATAGTTGGCCGCTTCTGTTTGTAAAATGCTTGCCATTGCCTGTCTGTACCGAGCACTTCTTGACCACTGACGGTGGACAGGGATTCGATGGCCTTGTTCCAGTGGGTGATTCTATGTTGTTTGTCGATTACAAATGTTGGAATGGGTGAACCATCGATAATCTTTGCGAGCATCTCCTGAGCAAGCTTGTCTTCAGTCACGTCTCTGGCGACATGCTGGAATCCTTTTACCTCGCCATTGATGATGACAGAGCTGGTGGACATTTTCACAATCCGAGTTGTTCTATCTTTAAGGATGAATCGCTGTTCGTAGGGTTGCTTGAGCGCTTTTCCATCAAGCAATTTTTGCCGAACCTCTCTGGCCTTGGCTAGAGATTCATCAGTGAGGAACTCGATAATATTCTTGCCCGCCCATTCCTTCAGTGTGTAGCCGCCGAGCTTCTCAAATGCCTTGTTTCCGTCGATGAAATTACCCTCTATGTCGTGAACCCACATGGCGTCGCTGGCATTCTCAAACAGGTATCGATAGTCTTGTTCGGTCAGCTTGAACTCTTTTTCCATCAGTCACTCTCCGTCTCACGGGGTATGTCATCGATACTGATGTAGCCCTCCCTCAGTCCCTTAACTATGGCATCGGTGCGGCAACTGCATCCCATTTTATTAAAGATATTGGTCAAGTGGGCTTTCACCGTGCGCAGACTGACAAATAGGACATTGGCGATATCCTTATTACTCATTCCTTTGGCCGCTAACCTCAGAATTTCAATTTCCCGGGTGGTAAGCAGCCCACGGGATTCACCTTCAGCACTTACCCCATCCGTGCCTACTACACGTTGCAGAAGTTTACGGGTTACGACTGGGTCAAGCACAGACTCGCCAGAACGTACCGCGCGAATAGCCCCTATGATTTCGCTGCTGCGTGCGCTTTTCAGCAGGTAGCCGGAGGCTCCAGCCTCCAGAAGTCCCAGAATGTAGCGGATGTCGCTGTAGGCAGTCAATACAAATATGGAAGTGGTCGGACTTGCCTGCTTAATTGCCTTGGCAGCCTCAACGCCGTTAAGTTTGGGCATGACGATATCCAGTATGACCACATCTGGCTTCAGCTCACTGCCTAATGTGACGGCTTCTTCACCATTACGGGCCTCGGCGACTACTTCAAAATCCTTCTCCCGCTCAAGTAGATTGCGCATGCCTTCCCTTAGGACTGCATGGTCATCGGCAATTAGAATCCTTGTCTTCACAGTCACCGTATTACTTCCTTATCATCAAGTCCGGTAGTTTCTAAGTCAATTCTAGACGATTAGGAGAATAATCTCAACCTCTTCTTGAGATGAACCATGAGATATAGGACTTTAGGGCATCTTGCGGTATGCCCCTTTGGCGCAGGGAAACAGGAAATCAGGTCGATGTATGATTTCCCGGCAAACAGTATGCTGTAGGTGAAATGATGGATGGAGGTGCGGCGATGGTACCAGTGATAATCGAAGAGAAAAGGCCTTTTACCGGTGCGGAAAAAGTCAAGGGAAGGGAGGCAATTCTGGCAGTGCTAGCCAGGGCCGCGGACGACAGCCAGTTTCTGGCTCAACTGGCGGATAACCCCACCGAGGCGCTCAGTGGGTACTATACTCTGACTGCAGAGGAAGTGGCGGCCTTGGTAAGCGGCGACATAAGGAAAATAGAAAGTTGGGTTGGTAAGCTGGATAAGCGGCACGCAACCTGGCTATGGTGCCGGTTAAGTCAGGAGAAGTGGTAAACGCTGCCACTAAGTCAACATAACTGGAGAGGTATTATGGAAGCCAGAGCTAGAACAACAGGGAAGAACCAGAAAGCTGGTGCCCTCAATGATGGGCATCGTAACGGCAGGCTTGATTTTCTGGCTGAGATGTTAAGGGTTCGTGAGGAAGCTATTGAGACTACGGCTCGGCTTGAGACTGCTATTGAGAGAATAGGGAAAGTGGCCACTGCTGATGCCCATCCTCCGTTTGCAGTGGCAGAGAAGGCTGAAGCCGTGGGGTTGACCAAAGCGAAACTCAATACAATAAGCACGATACTGCTGGGCATTTTGGCCGGGGTCTTCATTGGTCTGGGGGCAATGCTTTGTACCGTGGTGACCACGGGTACGGGGCTTGGCTTTGGGCTCACCAAGCTCCTGGGCGGTCTTGTCTTCTGCTTAGGCCTTATTCTCGTAGTTGTCGCCGGGGCAGAGCTCTTCACCGGGAACACCCTTATTATCATGAGCTGGATGAGTGGCCGGATTCCGCTCACTCATTTGCTCCGAAATTGGGGGTTGGTCTACTTTTCTAACCTTGTCGGGGCTTTGAGTCTGGTGGGGTTGATGTTCTACACCAA
>CAZNSC010000070.1:0-11198 GCA_964575695.1 uncultured Dehalococcoidales bacterium | reverse complement strand
TGTTACACCAACCAGTGGGCTTTCAATAGCTATGGGGTGGGTGCCAATGCCTTGCTTATCGCCAATGCCAAGGTAAATCTTACCTTCGGTTCGGCTCTGGCTCGCGGCATATTGTGTAACGCCCTTGTATGTCTGGCTATCTGGTTATGCTTCAGCGCTCGCACGGTTACGGATAAGATACTTGCCATCCTGTTCCCGATTACTGCCTTTGTCGCTGCTGGCTTTGAGCACAGTATTGCCAATATGTACTTCATTCCTATGGGAATACTGATAGCCGGCCAGCCGGCCGTCCTCAGCGCCGCCGGAGTGACGGCTGATGCTGTGGCCAACCTCTCTTGGATGGGTTTTATTGGCAACCTGGTTCCAGTGACCATAGGTAATATTATCGGTGGTGGCGTCTTAATAGGTGTCGTCTACTGGCTGGCTTATTTACGCGGTGAACGGGCCGCAGAGCTGGTCATGGCCAGACCCTGGGTGAAAGCGGTCATCCCACCTCTGCGTCGCATCAAGCCGGAGGGGCTAGTCCCCCTTCCTCTGACGGAACCGGTTCGCATACAGATAGAGGAGCTAATTCGTGCTAAGGCAGAGGAACCGGTGATGCTCGATAGAGGGGGTAAGGCCCTGCTGGCTGTGCTTGGTAAGGCCAGGGATGACAGTAATTTCCTGGCAAGATTAGCCGAAAACCCCACCGAAGCATTTAAGGACTACGATCTGACCCTTGAAGAGAAGGCAGCTCTCTCAAGTGGAGATATAAAGTGGATAGAATCTAAGCTCGGTGTCCTGGATGAGCCGTTACGAACCTGGCTTACCGCAAGATTGGGTCAGGAAAAGTGGTAGGTGTGCGAAGGTCAGGGAGCTTGGGGGGTGCTTAACAATTCGCCCATGCTAGAAATGTCTTTGCGGTAGTTTAAGAAGAGCATCGCTAATTGGTGGGCGGGACAAGGCACCTCTCGGCTCTATTCCTAGGTTCAGCCCTCACTCTCAGTCCCTCTCCCCTTGTGGAGGGGAGAGGGAATTCTTTAAAGGGGCTTCGCCCCTTTAAATCCCCTTGTTAGATGACCTTAAATAGAGATGACCCCTCGGACTTCTGGGCCGTATTTGGCTGTTTCGTATCTATCATTTGACTGTGAATCATGATATGATATATAGATTCATGTGACCGTCTGCCATACTCTCACTAAATGTAGCAGGGGGGGAAAGCATATCAGCACGCTTCTACTAAACAGGAGGGCAGTCAAGGAGCTGCTCATCATGTCAGAGATTATAAAGGTGGTGGAGCAGGCCTTCCGAGATTGGGCTCAGGGCAAAGGCAGGATGCCACCAAAGGCGTATCTGTTCGTGGACCGGGGTGACTTCCGCGCGATGCCGGCGGCTCTACCGGGAGTGGCGGGAGTGAAATGGGTGAATGTGCATCCCCAGAACCCGGCTCATGGTTTGCCTACCGTTATGGGCATCATAATATACAGCGACCCGGAGACAGGTTATCCCCTGGCAATCATGGACGGCACGGATATTACCGCCTACCGGACCGCAGCTGCGGCAACTGTTGCCTCTAAATACCTGGCGCGGCAGGATTCACACACCCTGGGAATCGTTGGCGCCGGGCGGCAGGCTTACACTCAGATAATAGCTCATGCTGAGATATTTGACCTCAAGCTGATCAAGGTGTTTGATTTGTCCAGACCCGCTGTTGACAGGTTGATAAGGTCTTTTCCCCAGTATCCCCTTAGGGCGTGTTCATTGGAAGAGGCCACCGCCTCGGATATTGTGTGTACCGTAACCCCGGCGCGCACACCGTTCCTGAAGCAGCCGTGGATTCTCCGCGGGACACACATTAATGCTGTCGGCGCGGATGCGGCGGGAAAGGAAGAGCTAGAACCGTCGGTACTGAAGGAAGCGATCGTGGTCGTCGATGACTTGAGGCAGGCAAGTGAAGCCGGAGAAATCAATGTTCCTATCGCAAAGGGACTCTTCACGATTGATGAAATCTACGGAACTCTAGCTCAAATCGTAGATGGTAAGAAGCCAGGCAGGCAGGACAGGGATGCAATCACTGTGTTCGATGCTACCGGGGTCGCCATCGAGGATATGGCTGTGGCAAAACTTGTTTACGAGAAGGCCAGGCAAGCTGGTAGTTACATGTCGGTGGACATCATAGAAGCGTCACCGTAACTCGATGAGTCTCACATACCGCCGGTATCCCCACGCCTCCGGTCTCTGTTGCTGTTGTCCTGTTTTGGCGGAGGTGAGGGGTTAAGCTCCACAAAACTACACACCGTCATTCTATCAGGCTGTTGTCTTCGTTTCTCCGTTGTCGGCCGGTGCTGTTAGATGATGTCGCGGTTGATTTGTTGGGGTCTTCGATGGTATGCTTTCATAGCGAGAGCCTCGAATATGCGGGCGTAAAGGTGTTCGATGAGTACAGTTAGCGTGCTGATGCTGCGTGCCCCGGGTACGAACTGTGATGTTGAAACCATGTTTGCCTTCCAGCAGGCAGGGGCAGAGGTAGCATTGGTTCACATTAACGAACTAATCCGCGGTGAAAAACGGCTCTCCGATCATCAGATACTTGTTATTCCTGGTGGCTTCACCTACGGTGATGATATCGCTGCGGGTAAGGTGCTCGCCAATGAGTTGAGGCTGAAACTGAATGAAGACATGCCGGTGTTTGTTAAAAATGGAGGGCTGATTTTGGGCATTTGTAACGGCTTTCAGGTGCTGGTGAGGGCCGGCATTCTACCAGAGCCGTCGTCGCACTTTCTTCAGCTATTAACCTTTACCACCAATGACTCAGGTAAGTTTGAATGCCGCTGGGTGCATCTGCGAACAAATAAGGAGTGTCCGTGCGTTTTCACCGAAGGAATTGAGAGGATGTATCTCCCCGTTGCCCATGGCGAGGGGAAGGTAGTTGCCCTGTCTGAAGCGCTGCCAGATTTGAACATAGTCTTGCGCTACACTGATGAACAGGGGAACTGTCCGGCTGGTTATCCGCATAACCCCAACGGCTCGGTAGATGACATTGCTGGCATTTGTGATAGTTCCGGGCGCATCTTTGCCTTAATGCCCCACCCGGAGCGTCATGTCCGTGGTACCCAGCACCCCCAGTGGACTAGGTTAGGCGCCAGGGAGTATGGAGACGGTTTTCTGATCTTCCGAAACGCGGTGGAATGGGCCAAGACTCTGTAAATCAGTCCTTGACAGGCAGTGTCAGGTAGCCTCATAGTATATGTCGGCGTGCTCTGGACAGGCAGGCCATAGTACAGAATTAAGGGAGGTAAAAGAAAGGTGAAGATCGAAACTGCCAATCTCGCACGGCAGGCACTACATGACTTGCTAGGGAATACCATTACGCCACTCCCGATTGCCTTCATTTCTACCATAGGTCAAGACGGCAGGCATAATGCAGCCCCCTTCAGCTTCGTTACACCGGTATGTTCCAAACCACCTATCATCTGCGTTTCCATTGGACTGCGGCGCGGGCAGAAGAAGGATACACTCAGGAATATCGAATACTCTAACGATTTTGTAATCAATATTGTTGACGAGAACCTGATCAGCCAGGCAGTCCAGGCATCAGTTGACTACCCGAATGACATAGATGAAATCAAGGAGGTTGGGCTCACTGCGATCAGTGGTGAGAAGGTGAAATCCCCCCGGATTGCTGAATCTAAGGTCAGCTTGGAATGTCGGCTGGTGCAAAAGGTGGAGATTTTAGAGCAATTACGCGACGGGCAAGGCTTGAGAGCCGTCGTCTTTGGGGAAGTTGTGCTGGCACACATCAAAGACGAATTATGGGTTGACGGTATGGTAGATACCTCTCTACTGAAAGCTGTTGGGCGTCTGGGAAGGGATGTGTACTGCAGGACTGGAGACTCCTTTGTAATGAAGCGCTCTTGAATCAGTGCCGGACGAGAGAAGGTTGGAGCCCTGCATAGTCAGGTATATTTTGCCTGAGATTTCTCCAGTTCTCCTATTACTTCCCACAGCGACTCTTTATCTAGCGTAAACTCAAGTTCGTAGAATGGGGCTACTCTGGTTACTTCATCGCTGAACTTAGCTATCAGCGAATAAACAGCTCGCCTGTCTGTCTGTCCGATGTAAGTCGGGGATACCACCTGACGCATGAAGCGTGGATAAGCCTCCATCCTGTCGAGGCGGCGTACGGTGGTTCTGTTGCTCTGCTTGAGTAGCAGAATGCACCGAAGCGGCGCTGCCATGTTCAGCCGCTGAGGGAACCCGCCGATGATAGGGACGCCCTGTACTGTGAGCGCACCGTTATCTGGGTGTGGCCTGGAGACCAGCAGCATCTCGTCATTGAGCACCCGACCATACTCCTCGCCGCAAAGCCGGGCGATGGTGGTCTTGCCGGCATCGCATTGACCGGCGAATAGCAGTGCCTGCCCGTGGCGAAGAATGCCGCAGGAGTGCACCAGCAAAGCCGGGGGCTTCCCACTATACCTTACCCTGCACGCCGTATAATAGGCAATCAACAGCCCGCGATTTATCCAAGTAGATTCCAGGTCTGAATTGATCAGCTGTTTCTCTGCGGTCATGCTGATAGCGCGTTTAGCCAGGTTATGTTTCCCTGTAATTATCAGACTCGTTGTCATGAGACGGTTTCCCCGTTGGATAAATCTTGTTTCGGGTATGGCGGCTTCGACTTCAGCGGCGTTCAGACAGTCAATAATCTTGAGTTCGATATTGATGTCAGCAGGTTTATCTGACAGGAAAGGGTGATATAGGTGTTGCAGGCTGTTCAATACCTCCGCATCGTGGCATTGGATAGAACAGCAAAGGTCACCTATCTGAACCCGCATGATTTGGTTGGGAGAAAGCAGCTTGGCGACTGTCGTTTTCTGCATGCTCATGTCCGTGACACCCCTTATTGATCGAGCTCTCAGCCTGGTTCGGGCTGTATATGGTTCGGCTGTATTGAAAATCATACACTGCCCTGGGTTAGACCGGGGTTAGAGGCGAGTTGGAATATGGCTAGAGTTTGCGCTGGGTAACAATAAGCCGGGAGGTAGCCTGCCCACGGGAGAAGATGGATATTGTGGGCAGTCAAAGCATGGCTGACTGAAGTACTAAACAAAATAGCTCAAATGGGGGATAGGCGAACCTATATAATAGCCATACAATAGTCTCAAGGTGTATCAAGCTTTGTCAGATTGAGAGATGTTATCCATGCCGATACAAATCAACGGGCGGACGTACTACAGAACTGCGGAGATGTGCCGAAAGTCTGGCATTAGCCGGGCGACTCTCTACCGCTGGCTCAGGACGGGCATGCTGGAAAAGTCGTACAAGGATCGGAGAGGGTGGAGGCTTTTCACTCAGGATGACTTAAACCGAATTCAGGCGGAGGCTACCAGGGTCGAGGTCGAATACGCGTCCGCAGGAGGAAAGCATGACAAATATTGAGGTGAGTGGAAGGCAGCTGCTCAGAGAGCTAGAAGCCATGCGCCGCCGGATTTCCGAATTGGAAAGAGCGGAGGCTGAGCGCAGGCAGGCGGAAGAGAAGCTGCGCCAGAGCCAGGCAAGATTAAGGACCTTCATGGAGTCGGCGGCCGATGTTTTCGTCCTTTTCGACGCTGAGTTAAATTTCGTCGAGATCAATAGGGCGGGTCTGGAGATGTTCCCGCATGGAATTCGAAAAGAGGACCTTATCGGCCGGAACATTGCCGACATAATGCCGGACATCAAGCAATGCGGTAGATACGATCAGTATATGCAGGTGATAAAGACGGGTAAGCCGCTCTTGTTAGATGACTGTGTGCCAAGCTCTGTCCTCGGCGAAAGGCATCAAATACTGAAGGCCTTCAAAGTCGGCGATGGCTTGGGGGTGATTGCCACTGACATCACTGAGCTCAAGAGAGCCGGGGAAGCGCTCAAGGAGTCCGAAGAAAGATTCAAGGCCATCCTTGATAACGCGGTCGATGGGATAATTCTGGCGGACTTAGAAACCAAAAGGTTCTGTACCGGCAACAAAGCGATCTGCCAGATGCTTGGCTACAGCCTGGAAGAAATTTGGCATCTGGGAGTAATGGATATCCATCCTGAGAAAGACCTGCCCTATGTTCTGGGGCAGTTTGAGAAGCAGGCAAGGAGGGAGATTACACTATCCGAGGACATCCCGGTTAAGAGAAAAGATGGCAGTGTCTTCTATGCTGAAGTTAACTCCTCCCCGGTAACCATCGGCGGGAAAGGGTATCTGATAGGTATTTTTAGGGATACCACTGAGCGCAAAAGGAAGGAAGAAGCCTTAAGCAGGTCCGAAGAAAAGTATCGCGGATTGTATGAATCAATTATAGATGGTGTCGTTCACACGGACCTGTCGGGCAAGATACTTGGCGCAAACCGTGCCTTTCTTGATATGGTTGGTTACTCGGAGCAGGAGATGAAGAGGTTGAGCTATCAGCAGTTGACGCCGGCAAAATGGGCGGCTATCGAGGAGGATATTGTCAAGAACCAGGTATTGACCCGGGGCTATTCCGACCTCTATGAAAAGGAGTACATCCGCAAAGACGGGACTGTATTTCCGATTGGCATCAGGGTGCGGCTCGTTAGAGCTGATAAAGGGAAGCCAGTCGGAATGTGGGGCATTGTCAGGGATATTACCGAGCTTAAGCGAGGCGAGTACGCACTACGGCAAAGTGAGGAGAAGCTACGTCTTATTTTTGATTCGGTGACCGATGGAATCACGGTTACCGACCTTGAGGGCAACATCTTGCAGGTCAACGAGGCGATCACTCGAATGCACGGTTTTGAGAGAAAAGACCGACTGGTGGGAAGAAACTCATTTGAGTTTCTTCCCGAAGAAGAGCGCATGAGAGCAAGAAAGTTGCTCACAAAGGTATTGGAGACCGGGCATAGCGGAAACGTTGAACTGGCCTTATTGAGAAAGGATGGCACTTCCTATCCTGTTGAGATAAGCGGTGCTCTCCTTAAGGATGGAGAAGGTAATCCCACGGGGTTTGTTGGTATTACCCGGGACATCGCAGAGCGGAACCTAGCACAAAAAGCACTGGTGGAATCGGAGAAAAAGTATTCGACCCTGGTGGAGAGGGGCAATGACGGTATCATTATCATCCAGGATGGCCTGATGAAGTTTATCAACACCAAGATGATTGAAATGAGCGGGTATTCAACGGAAGAGGCGGTTAACAAGTCATTTATAGGTTTCGTCTCTCCGGGGTATCAGGCAATAGTAGCGGAAAGGTACAAAAGGCGGCTTGCCGGCGAGGAAGTCCCCAGATACTATGAGATCGAAATCATCGCTAAAGATGGCACGGCAATACCTGTTGAAATAAACGCCAGCATAATTGAGTACGAGAGCAAACCGGCGGATATGGCTATCGTGCGCGACATTACAGAGCGGAGGCAAGCGGAGCAGCAGCTACGGGAGAGTGAAGAACGGTATCGGAATCTGTTCGAGAGCACCTACGACCTTATACAAAGCGTCGCCCCCGATGGTAGATTGCTCTTCGTTAACCGGGCCTGGAGGGAAAAGTTGGGGTATACCGAGGCGGAAATCCCCAACCTGAACCTTTTTGAGATCATACATCCAGAATCTCTCCCCCATTGCCAGGAGCTTTTCTCCCGGGTCATGGCCGGTGAGCCGGTGCGGGACATCCAGACGACTTTTGTTACCAAGGGTGGCAGTCCAGTCCTGCTTGAAGGCAGTGCAATTGCCCGCCATATCGACGGTAAGCTAATTGCCACTCTGGGTTTCTTCCACGACATCACCGAGCGCACGAAGGCAGAGGAAAGAGTCAGGCATGCCGCAGAAGAATGGAGGACCACTTTCGACTCCATTACCGACGCTATTTCTATTCATGACAAGGACTATAAGATTCTGCGGGTGAACAGGGCTTTTGCTGATATCGTCCACATGAAGCCCAAACAGCTCATCGGCAAACGCTGTTATGAGGTGGTACACGGCACAAAAGAACCGTTGCCGGGCTGCCCTCACCGGCAGTCGCTGACCACCGGAAAGCCAGCCACGTTAGAATTCTATGAGTCCCATCTGGGGCGCTATCTCCAGCAGTCAACGTCCCCGATTTTGAATGAGAAGGGTGAGGTTGTCAGCACTGTCCACATTGCGAGAGACATCACCGAGCGCAAGCGGATGGAGGAGCAGCTCATTATGACCGACCGGCTGGCATCTATTGGCGAACTGGTATCAGGCATCGCCCACGAGCTTAACAATCCGCTAACCAGCGTTATCGGCTTTTCCCAGTTACTTAAAGAAGCGGGCGTATCTCCGGACGTCAAGGAAGACCTGGATATAATATCGAAAGAAGCAGAACGTGCCGCCGCCATAATCAGGAACCTTCTCACCTTCGCCAGAAAACACGAGCCGGTCAAACAGCAGAGCCATATAAATAGCATTATAGAGGACGTACTCAAACTGCGCGCTTATGAGCAAAAGGTGAACAATATAGCAGTTCGCAAACACCTGGCGCGGAACTTGCCCGAAATCATGGTTGACTATTTCCAGATGCAACAGGTCTTTCTGAATATCATCGTCAACGCAGAAATGGCTATGCTGGAGGCACACAATAAAGGCACGCTAAATATCAGCACCAGACAGGTTGATAGCATTATCAGAATATCGATTGCTGATGATGGCCCAGGCATATCGAAGGAGAACCTGAATCGCATATTTGATCCCTTCTTCACTACCAAGGAGGTCGGAAAGGGAACTGGGTTAGGCCTGAGCATCTGCCATGGGATCGTTACGGCACACGGCGGGAGTATCTACGCCCGGAGCAAGCCGGGCATCGGAGCTGCCTTTGTGGTCGAACTCCCTGTTAACAGCAGTTGAGAGATGCGGGGTGTATGGGGGTGTATGATGGTAGACAAGAGTAGCGCTGGGAAAAGAATTCTGGTGGTTGAAGATGAGCCGGCCATTGGCCGGATCTGCACCCGGACTCTTGAAGCCGATGGGTTTCAAGTCGAAATTGCCGCCAATGGGAGAATCGCTCGAGACATATTGCAGCGGAAGAGGCATGACCTTTACCTCATTGATATCAGGACACCTGAAATGAATGGCGTCGAACTGTATAAATATCTGGAAAAGGGATACCCGGAGTTGACCAAAAAGGTTGTATTCACTACCGGGGATGTTATGAGTGGCGACATAGGTTCTTTTTTGAAAGGGACGGGTAGGCCGTTTCTTCCCAAGCCCTTCACCCCTGATCAGTTGAGGGCTGCGGTCAGGGCGGTCCTGCCTGAGCCACCTGGCCAGGTTACTTCCGTAAAGATGGATAATGGTAGTTAGGAGAGGTAGAACATGCCAGATAGGCAGGGCAGAATACTCATCGTTGATGATGAGGCTACGATCCGAAGACTCCTTCACCAAAAGCTCTTGAAGGAAGGATATCGGTGCGACGAGGCGGGCAGTGCAGAAGAGGCAATCAACTGGCTTAGGGGTAACTCTGCTGAAATTGTGATCCTCGATATGCAGATGCCGGGTAAATCCGGGGCGGACCTGTTATCGGAAATAAAGGCCAGCTCTCCTGACACTTCAGTGATTGTGGCTACCGCTGTCGATGAGGGTAGTGTTGCCATTCGGTGTATGAAGCAAGGAGCCGACGACTACATTTTCAAACCTTTCAAGCTGGACGAGGTTATGCTGACTGTGGAGAAGGCCCTGGAAAAAAGAAGCCTCGAGCTTAAGATCAAAGAGTACCAGCATCATCTGGATAAGGTCAACCGGCAGACAACCGAGATGCGCAAGCTCTTTCTTGGCTCTGTAGAAGCGCTGGTGTTTGCCCTCGAAGCCAAGGACAGGTATACCGCCGGGCATTCACAGAGGGTGACTGAGAACGCCATGGCCATGGCCGAAGAAATGGGTCTGTCTCCAGATGATTTAGAGGACTTGCGCTGTAGTGGTTTGCTCCACGATGTGGGCAAGATTGCTGTCGACCAGCTGATTCAGAATAAGCCAGATAAGCTGACATCGCAGGAATATGAGCATATCATGATGCATGCTCATGTGGGGGCTGGTATTGTTAAGCCGATAGTGAACGAGACGGTAGTGGAGATAATTGACCACCACCACGACCACTATGATGGCAGCGGTCTTCGCCAGACAGTTGCCGGTGATGCCATACCTCTGGGAGCCAGGATCCTGGCCGTTGCTGACGCCTTTGACGCTATGACCTCTGGCCGTCCTTATCGCCCGGCGATGTCTGTGCGGGAGGCGGTTAACGAGATCGGGCGGTGTGCTGAGACACAGTTTGACCCCGCTGTGGTCAAGGCGTTTATGAAGGTAACTGCGTCTGAGTTGCTGCGGACAAGAGTGTGATTAAGAAACAGACAGCAAAGACAGACAATAAGTCAATCGCAGACGAGGAGGCTGTGATAGAGATGAGAAGAACCGACCCAAAGAAAATACTTGTGGCTGACGATGAGCTATCCGTCAGGTCATTGCTGAGGAAGACCCTGAGCAAGGACTATGAAGTGCTTGAGGCTGGCGATGGTGAGGAAGCGGTCGAGGTGGTTCGTGCCGAGAAGCCAGACCTTGTTCTTATGGACATAATGATGCCCAAATTGGATGGAATAGGGGCATGCAGCATTATCAAGTCTGACCCTGACACCAGGGCAATACCGGTTGTTATGGTCACGGCACGGTGGCAGAAGCTCGATCAGGAATACGCAGCGGAGATGGGGGCTGATGGATATGTCGCCAAGCCCTTTCAACCTCGTGAATTGATGAGGCAGATCAGCAAGTTCTTGAAGACCCCAGCCAAAACTCAGGGTTATTAGTGAGACACGCTCTGTAATTAAAGCCTTGGGGTCTCATGGGGGCAGGCATCTGATTAAGCGTGGTGGTGGAGCTATTCTTAGCACTTCGATGTATCTGAGCCCTGAAAGGCCGATAGCATCTCTCACCGCTTCCTGACTCCAAAACTGTGCTCTATCGGCCTTTGTGTGTCGCCCATAATTGCCAGTCCGGTGGGCCTTCTGGGCGGGGAGAGCGTGGGGCTGGCGCAGGCATGTCACCCCGGATAAAGTCCGCAAATGAAGCTAGACTATGCCTATCCTCTCACCTTCTTCCCGCAGGTTAAGGTCAACAAGTTTTTCCCTGGTGGGAACGCCGTTACGGTCCCAGCCACGAATATCATAGCTCTCGTCGAGGAAATCATCGATGTCCTTTCTGGAGAGCTTGGCCCCTTTAGCCGGGCCCGACG
>CAZNSC010000069.1:0-15318 GCA_964575695.1 uncultured Dehalococcoidales bacterium | reverse complement strand
GTTTTGTAAGAGAGGCGCAGCCTCTCTTACAAAACAATTTCCCCCTCTCCTTTAAAGGAGAGGGGGATACAGGGGGTGAGGTAGTCAAAACCACAAATGAGAGAGATTGAAGCCAGCGCCATTACTCAAGCGGTAGCCCAGCTTTGCCAGGAAGCGAATTTCTCCCTCGGTGAGGATGTCATCGCAGCACTCAAGCAAGCACAGCAAGCTGAGGAATCACCGCTGTGCAAGGAAACTCTGGGCCAACTCCTGGAAAATGCCCGAATTGCCAGGCAGAAGCACATACCGCTATGCCAGGACTGTGGCACGGCAGTGGTCTTCCTGGAAATCGGGCAGGAAGCTCATATTGTCGGTGGCGACCTGTACCAGGCGGTAGAGGAAGGGGTACGCCGTGGCTATGAGCAAGGCTACCTGCGCAAATCCATAGCTAGCCGTCCATTTTCCGCCAGAGTAAACACGAGGGATAACACCCCGCCGGTGATTCACGTCGAAATTGTCCCCGGTGACCGTGTTAAGATTATTGTTATACCCAAAGGGGGTGGCGCCGAAAATATGAGCCGACTGGCGATGTTGAACCCGGCTGATGGCAGGCAAGGCATTATTGACATGGTAGTAAGAACTGTTGATGAGGCCGGAGCCAATCCCTGCCCGCCGCTCATTATCGGCTTGGGTATCGGTGCCACTGCTGAAAAGGCGATGCTGCTGGCGAAGAGAGCATTACTTCGCCCCGTAGGGCAGCCAAACCCAGACGCGGAGACCAGAGACCTCGAGCAGGAGATCCTGGGACGGGTCAATGATCTGGGCATTGGGCCACTGGGCTTCGGTGGCCGGACTACCGCTCTGGCGGTGCATGCTGAGGTTATGTCAACTCATATTGCCAGCCTGCCACTAGCCATCAATCTCCAGTGCCACAGCGCCCGCCACAAAGAGACCACACTATAAAAAGATCAAGCCCGAAGGGCACCAGCCCCTTCCCGTAATTCTTTCCCCTCTCCTTCGAAAATTCGGTAGAACCCCATCCCCTGTGTCCCCTTCCCCTTGACAAGGGGAAGGGGAAGATTTATTTTAAGGGGGGCTAGCGCCCCTCTTAACTCCCCTGGTATTCCTGCGAGATAAAGGAGACCTGAAAAGAGCGAAGCTACTCCCCAAAACGCTTCTCCCTTTACGAGGGGCATATGCTGGACAAAGATTAGAGAGAGGCAGAGCCTCTCCCAAAATACTTCTCTCTTTGATAGGAGAATGTATTGAAGGAGTGTTAAAGAGAGGCGCAGCCTCTCTTACAAAACAATTTCCCCCTCTCCTTTGACCGGATGTCTAAGAGGGGCTTCGCCCCTCTTCTAAAACCAACTCCCCCTCCCTTTGTAAGGGAGGGGGACAAAGGGGGAGGGTTACTAAATAGATGTTTAAGGGGGTGAGGTTGAACATCTCGTCACCAATTGATGCCGAGGTAATAGAAAAGCTGACGGCAGGCACCAGGGTGCTGGTTTCCGGGATTATATATACGGCACGTGATGCCGCTCACCATAGGCTTATCCAGGCGATGGATAGAGGAGATGAGCTCCCCTTTGACCTCAATGGACAGACACTATACTATATGGGCCCATCCCCTGCCAGACCGGGTGAAGTCATCGGCGCTGCCGGCCCCACCAGCAGCGGCCGGATGGATATCTATACTCCCCGTCTTATTGCCGCCGGCATCAGAGCCATGATTGGCAAGGGCAGCCGTTCGGCGGCCGTAAAAGAGGCAATCAGAAAGTATAAAGCCGTTTACCTGGCCACCATCGGGGGAGCTGGTGCGTTGTTAGCCAAATCCATCAAACAGGTGGAGGTCATCGCTTACGAGGATCTGGGCGCTGAGGCTATCCTGCGACTCAAGATAGAGAACTTCCCGGCCATTGTCGCCAGCGACATCTATGGACAAGACATCTACGAGATGGGCAAAGCCAGCTACCAAAGAAGATAAGGGGGGAGAAAATGGATTGTATTTTCTGCCAGATTGT
The DNA here is from genome assembly GCA_964575695.1 of uncultured Dehalococcoidales bacterium. GTDB lineage: Bacteria > Chloroflexota > Dehalococcoidia > Dehalococcoidales > W111 > CAZNSC01. The sequence continues at coordinate 13,318 of CAZNSC010000069.1, read as the reverse complement.
CGCCGGTAAGATACCGAGCCGATTAGTCTATCAGGACGAAGAGGTAGTCGCCTTCCGTGACATAAACCCGCAGGCACCGGTACACATTCTAATTATACCCAAACGCCATATTTCTTCCCTTGCCCAACTGACTCAAGCCGAGTCAACCCTTATCGCACATATGTCAGATGTTGCCAGCCGGCTAGCCAGGGAGGAGGGTATTTCTGAAAATGGTTATCGCCTGGTGATAAACTCCGGGCCGGAAGCGGGACAGGTTGTGCCACACCTTCACCTGCATCTTCTTGGGGGACGAAGACTGGCTGATGAACTGGGCTAACGGCGGTTGTGCGCCTGGCGATGGTCTAAGTAGATAAGTAACCCGGCGATGCTTTTGGCATCGCAAATTCTTCCCGAATTAATAAGACTGAGTATCTGACCGGGTGACACCTTGGTTAGTTCGATGCCCTCGGTATCCTCAGCCTCAAGTGGACTGGGAACAAGGTCAGTAGCCAGATAAAGGTAGAGGTACTCGGTACCGTAACCCGGCGTTGCATAGAAACCACCCAATCTCTCCACTTTCCGTGGCAGGTAACCTGTCTCCTCACGCATCTCACGGCGAACAGCCGCCACCGGGTCTTCACCGGGGTCAATACCGCCCGCCGGTATCTCCAGCAGCTCCTGCTCCACCGGCTTGCGAAACTGTTTCACCAGGAGCAAATTATCACCTTCATCAATGGCAACTACCGCCACACAATCAGCATGCTCCACGATTTCCCGGGTGGTTTCCCGGCCACCGGGCATTCTCACCGTATCAACCCGCAATCTCACCGCCCGTCCCTCATAAACTACCTGACTGGACAGCGTCTTTTCCTCGGCCAAGTTAAGCCTCCAAGCGACAGATAAGCGCCACTTCATCACAGTTAGGGAATTTGGGACATCGATAGCACTCTGTCCAGACCTTACGGGGCAGCTCTACCTTATCCAGTTGCCGAAAACCATGCTTCTCAAAAAAAGCAGGCTTATAAGTCAAACAGAAGACGGTGGTTATGCCAAGCTCCCTAGCCTCGTTGAGACACGCCTTGACCAACTGAGAGCCGACCCCCTGTGCCTGGTTCATCTCGGTCACTGCCAGGGACTTTATCTCAGCCAGGTCCGACCAGCTAACATGCAGCGACGCACAGGCAATCACCTGCTCACCTTGCCTGACAACAAGGTAATCCCTGATATTTTCGTATAACTCGCTTAACGGGCGAGCCAGCATCTCCTCATTGTCAGCAAAATAGTTAATTAACTCGTGTATCTGAGGGACATCTCTAATTGTCGCCCTTTCGACTCGTTTCAACCTACTGCTTTCCTTTCAACCTTTGTTCCAGAGAGCTATAAAAAGCCTCAGGATGAACTCTCAAGAATCGAGCCTTATGCTGGCTAAGCCTAACCGTGATACTAGCACCACTTGACAGCGGCAGATTTATATGGCCGTCGATGCTCAGTGTCGCCTCATGGACCGTAGTGAGCCGCAACTTCAATACCGTTGTTGACGGAAGCACCAAGGAATAAGCTGAGCTAAGGTGGGGCATTATCGGCAGGAGGATAAATTCCCCGGCCTGCGGATGCAAGACAGGGCCCCCGGCAGCCAGCGAATAACCAGTGCTACCGGTGGCGGTAGCCACGATCACCCCGTCCGCCTTATAGGTGGTCAGCAGTCTGCCATCAACACTGGCCTCTACGTACACGGTTCGAACCACGGTCCCCCGTGCCACCACCACGTCATTCAAGGCACAAAATATCTGCTCCGAAAGCTGTGCCTCCAGCATGGCCCGCTCATCAATCCATCCCTCCCCAGCCAGTAAGGCGGGTAGCTTATCCACCGCCTCCTCAGCAGTGAGTTCTGTCATGAAACCCAACTTGCCCAGATTTATCCCGGTAATCGGGGTCACCCCGGGAACTGCCGCCTGAGCCGCACGCAGGATAGTGCCATCACCGCCAATGCTTAGAATCAGGTCAGTGCCATCCACCTGAGCCTTAATCCTCTCCCCTTCCCAGGCAGAACACAACCAGGCAGACACACCCTGACTACTCAAGAACCCCTCCAATTCCCGAGCCAGAGTGTTGGCCGCCTCCTTCATCGGGTGATACAGAATGCCAACTCGTTTCATAACCATCGCCTATTCTCCAGCCAGCAAAAAAATCACCACCCAGGGACAAAATAAATACACTACAACCTTCGAAAGCAATTTGCCACCAGCCGGCAAAGATCCCAAGGTTACCTAGCCAGCCAAGACCTTTTGACGGCGAGAACCTTCTACCCCCGGCTCCGACCAAAAAACAGCAGGGCAGAGGAAACAGCAACCAACAAAAAGACAGGCTCGTCTAAATCTTCCTGTTAAGCACCCTTGCCATAAACCGGACCATAAACGGCATCACGCAAAAAGGAACTGGCGACAAAGGCCCCGGCCGATATCCCCACCGTTAGTAAGAACTTCTTTTATGCCTCTGCCGCACTCTCCAGAAACAATTCTAGCACCTGGCATCGCTATTAGTAAAGCGTAGCACACAGCAGGGTATACCGGATATGGAGCCTTGCTCACCGGCTGGCTAATATCTCACCTTTTTCTGCCGGCTCTGGCGCTTATCGTACTGCGTCTTGCTGAGTCTCTTTACCGCCCTGCCCGACTTGAACCTATTCAGATTGACAAAACCCCTGGTCCTGTTCACTGGCGACTTGCCTGCTTAGAACTTAGACTAATTGTTGTTCATCCTACGTCCCGGGCACCTCCGGTGCTTGTAGTGCCTCCTCGGGTAGCTCAATCGAGACGGCCTGGTGATAATCGTACAGTCTCATCCCCATATTAATATCCATAGTCATCTTCTCAAAATCCTCTTCAGTAGTTCCTACATCGGCAGGAGACATTTCCATCACCATGTGAACCTCCGACTTGGTCAACAAGTAGCCATCTCTTGCTATCCATTCCTTCACTGACATCTCCTTGAACAGGTCAGCCAGATTAAGCTGCCCAAGGTCTATGCCCTCCATGCCTAGCGTCTGTTGCTGGGACAACAAATTGCTCAATGCCTCCATACTGGGCACTATCTCTACCACATAGCAGGCAGTGCCTTCCACGTCCTCGCTACCCAGAAAAGTGACCTCTGTTGCTGTTCTTAGCAACTCTATTTGCTGGTCAATCTGGCTCTGCGACTGCCACATCTCCTCAGTCAGCATCATCTTCATCCACTGCTTGCCCAGCCCGGGGATGTCTATCCCCATATACATCCACCCACCAGTGGCATAGAGCTCCATGGCCATATCCTGTTTCGCCTGGTCTGGTATGTCCATGACCATATTCATTATTATCTGCATTTCTTTCTCTGCTTTGTCCAGGGCACCATTGCCATCAACCACCACGGTTATCTCACCAGGTCCATCCTCGGCAACTACCTCCATGGTCATTAGCATGTCCATATCGAACTTGAGGGTATCTACATCTGCGTTGGCAGTAGCGGCATCAGCCACTATTTGCTCTATCTCCTCCTGAGTGAGCTTCCCCCCGGTGGCTCCTTCCTCGCCACAACCAAGAAGGGTCAATGACAGGGTTAGTGCCAGAAACAACCCCGCCATTGCTCTCAACACTGTTTTCATGCTTCCCACCTCCTATTTATTCACCACTTATACAGGCTTTCCCCGTTTCTCCCTTCTAAGTTTCTGCGTTTGTGACCACCTCCTTCCTCCGGCTGAAAGCGAAGATGTATATTATCTCCAGAATGCCCAATGTATTGACTATGAACAGCACTATGAACCAGACAAGGTGGCCATTTCTGCCAGCCCGCCATAAGGCTATGCCCTTCCACACCATTGACCACACCACAGCCAGAGCTATCAGCAGCCAGAATGCACCGATAAGAAGTGGGAACCCCCAATCAAATGGCATTTTTCACCTCCATTTTATGACCTGCCATATCACACCCAGGATACCGGTGGGACAAGCCCTCGGCGCCACTTGCCGGCTACTCGACATCATCAGGCGCATCGACGCTTCCTGCGGGCAATTTCTCAACAGGAGTCTCACCGGCAAGTTGCAGTTTATCACCAAGTCTTGTCAGTTTGCCAGAAGCCTCCTCGTACTTTGTCACCGCCCGGTGAATATGCCCACCCAGTGTAGCATAATCGCTTTGAAAGGCATTGAAGTCTCCCTGCAAACGTTCAAGCCGCCCCAGAATATCTCGCGCCGCCCTCTCAATATACAGCCCCCTCAGCCCTAACACGATGGCCTGTAAGTAGGCGTTGAAGGTGTTCGGCGACACCAGAAAGACCTTCTTTTGAAGACAGTAGGAACAAATATCACTTTGAAGTATGGTCTCGTAATAGATATTCTCTGCCGGGATATACATCAGGGCAAAATCAAAAGTATCTTCATCAGGCAGTATGTACTTGGCGACATCATCAATATGTTTCTTAACCCGGCGAGTGAACTGCTTTTTCAAATTATCTTGCTCCTTTTCAGATTCTGCGGCGGCCATTCGCTCAAAATCCTCCAATGGAAACTTGGCGTCGATCGGCACAAAATTTCTGCCGACCCGCACCACCGCATCTACAATGATTTCACCACTCTTAAACCTGCGTTGCAGCTCATAATAATCCCGGGGTAAGCTATCAGCTAGTAATCTCTCCAGCAGGGTTTCGCCAAGACCACCTCTGGGTTTTGGTGCCCGCAGAATCTCCTGTAGGCTCAAGATGCTCTTGCCCACCTCCTCAATGCTCCTTGTCTTCTCGGCCAATTCACCTATTCCCTTCTGAAGCTCTCCAAAGACCCTGATGGTTCCGTCTATCCTGTCGCCCACGGCCCTTGACAAGGCGTCGCCCTGCTGCTTCAGTCTTTGCTCTCTGCGGAGCCTGTCCCAAAGAAACAAGCCAACCAGGATCACCAGAAGGACAATTATTACAATCTCCATGATTGCTCCCAGACTTGTCTACTCCACTTGAACTTATTTGAATTAAACAAGCCCCCTAGTTCTGTTCATTTGCTATCAATTCCCTAAGACTATCTATCATTCCCTCAAGCCGATTGGCTAGGTCATCATATGTCAATATTGTAAGATTCTTAGCCTTCTGGTTCTCGTTCACAACGACTTTTCGCTGATCCGAAGACAAGTTGGTGCTCCGCCCTATCACCAAGATACAGCCAGCTTGGTCGAATTCTGGAAAATTTTGCCTTAGATAGGCGATGTTATCTCGTGTCCAAATTTCCCAATCCCTAAGTTGGTTTAGTGCGCGATGAAGCACAGCTGTGAATTCCGTTTGTCGGTTCTTGCTCTTAAGAAATAACGGAGTCACTACTGGTTCAATCTCCACAAAAATGTACATGAAATCAGGGGCGAGGCGATCCTCAATTAGAAAGTCACACACATACTCTTTCCCCAGTCTATACTTGGGATAAATAGTACCCCATGGGTTAAGGACAAAAGGATTCTCTCTAAGGAACTGTTGAACATCTTCCTCACGTTCAGCTTCTGTCAAGCATTGCTTATAATCCGCCAATAAACTTTGAAGTTTCCTGATAACCCTTTCGCGTGTGACTTCGATCTTCGGAACAACTTGCACACCCAAGCTTGAAGCTGCTAGAAGGATACGAATATCATTTTTCGCGGTCTTATGTCCATCAGACAGGTTCTCACCTGGTTCGCCAACTACGATTGTTGCCGATAGATATTTTGGACGAAGCACAAGACCTTCCCTAGTGATTGACTCGACGGCTATAGAAACGAAGTGTCCCAAGAATTTCGCAGGTTCCTTCATCTGTAATGTAAGTCGCCTAGTGCTCTCCTTACCATACTGGTCATACAGCTTTTGCTGATGAAGCAACGTCTGCCATCCGATGAAGCTAGGGAGTGTAAGAACAAACTCGTTTCCCTTCTGTTCACCATATCGTAGGATGAGATAACCATCCGTACAGTCATAAATGAACACCTGTTTTACACCGGTTATGAAATCTGGCAAAGCTCCTTCGGGCAGGAATTCACTAGCCTTTGCCACTGTTTGCCAATAATCTTCTTCGTACTTTCTTAAAACAGTCAGACCCTTAGCACTCACTACTGTCTCCAAACCGGCCTACTCTACTTTCCAACACTAGCTAATCAACTTCATTATACACTATGAAGCAGGTAAACAGGCACAATTAAGATTCCCCCCAATACTGTTTACGGAAAAGTTTTTAAGAGGGGCCGTCGCCCCTCTTAAACGCCCATCAGAGGAAGTGGCTCTAGAAAGACTCTCGCTGCCACTTTATGCAAACAGAGTCGAAGAGAGGCGAAGCCTGTCTTACAAAACAAATCCTCCTCTCCTTGAAAGGAGAGGAGGCCAAAGGAATGAGATCTATGAGCAATCTCAATTACAAAACAAACATCCTGGCAGCAAGTTCGGCGAGCCTCATTACCAGGCCAGGGATAATACCGAGCAGCAAAACGCCGAGGCAGGAGAGTGACAGGGCTACCCTCAGTGCCCCAGAAGAGGGCACCATCTCCTCGGAGGCTGGCTCACCAAGCCACATTACCTTGACCACCCGCAGATAGTAATAGGCAGAGATCACGCTGTTGAGCACGGCAATAACCACCAGCCACAGTAAGCCATGCCGTACCGCTCCGCTGAAGATATAGAACTTGGCCATAAACCCGGCTGCTGGCGGCATGCCGATAAGAGAAATGAGGCATAGACTCAGACCCAGAGCCAGCAGTGGTGCCCGCCTGATCATACCCGAAAAGTCGTTGATGAGGTCGCTATCAAGCTTGTTGGAGATAGCAATGATCGCCGTAAATGCCCCCAGGTTGGTCAGCGAATAGCTGGCCAAGAAGAAGAGGATGGAACTCCGCCCGACAACATCTACCGCTGGGGACAAGCCGACGGTGGCTAACCCCACCATCAGATAGCCCGCCTGAGCGATGCTGGAGTAACCGAGCATCCGCTTGATGTTGGTCTGGGAGATAGCGGCGACGTTACCCAGGGTCATGGCAATGGCACTCAAGGCGGCGAAGATCAGCCCCCAGTCGAGACTCAGCCATGCCGGGAGGCTGAGGGCGGAGAAGAAGACACGCAGGATGATGGCAAAGCCCGCCGCCTTGCTGCCCACGGAAAGATAGGCAGTTATCGGTGTCGGTGCCCCCTCATAGACGTCAGGCACCCACATATGGAAGGGAACCGAAGCAATCTTAAAGCCGAATCCAGCAACCAGCAGTACGATGCCCAAAAGCAGCCCGGGACTGGCCAGAATAACCTGCGGAGGCATTGCCTGAATCACCTCAGCAATTTCGCCCAGCCGTGTCCGGCCAGTAAAGCCAAAAACCAGCGCCATACCGAACAGCAGCACCGCCGAGGCTATGGCGCCAAGCAACAGGTATTTCAGGGATGCCTCGGTGGACTTGGTGTCTTTGAGGAAGCCAACCAGGGCATACAGAGAGATGCTGACCAGCTCCAGTGCAATATAAAGCGAGATTAGTTCGGCAGTCGCCGCCATGAGCATCATGCCCAGAGCCGATAGCAGCACCAGGGCATAGTATTCGCCCTGAAAGCGGGCAAACTTGGATACATAATCTACCGAAGCCAGCATAACCAGAGCCGCAATGCCCAGGAACAGCAGCTTGAAAAAGAAGGCGAAGTTATCTACCGCCAGCATGTTATTGAAGATAGCCTGAGGACTTCCCCCCCACATCGCCAGGGTAAAGCCAGCGGAGACAACAATACCCGCGATACCGACCGCTACCAGCCACCCCTTACGCTGGATAACCAGGTCAAGCAGGATGACAACGATAGCCGTCGCCGCCAGGCTAAGCTCCGGCGCCAGTAGTCCAAGGTTCAAAGTCAACTCCTTTACCCACCTAGTAAGCCTATTATCGGCGAAATGCCAAGCTTAATGACATCGGTCAGTATCGCCGGGTAGATGCCGACGAGCATAATCACAGCGACAAAGGCAAACATGTACACTCGCTCCAGAATATCGGCGTCATGCACACCATTGTACTGCTCCAAGACCGGCCCGTAGAATGCCCGCTGTAGCATCCACAAGATATAGCCAGCGGTGATGACCACCCCCAGGACAGCGAGGATAGTACAGACCTGGATTCCCGAAACCACCGTGGATGAAAAGCTGCCGACAAACACCAGAAACTCGGCAGCAAAACCGCTCGTCATCGGCAGACCCAAGGACGCCAGACCCGCTATAGAGAAGATGACGGCAATAATCGGCACCTGCCGAGCCAGTCCACCAAGCTTCCTGAGGTCGCGCTCCTCGACGTTGTGCATGGTCAGCCCCGCCATGGCAAACAGAAGCCCGGTAATAACACCATGGCTGAACATCTGCAGACTGGCCCCGACCAGGCTCACCCGGCTCAGGGCAAAAATGCCCAGCAGCACATAGCCCATATGGCTCACGCTACTGTAGGCAATCAGCCGCTTTATGTCATTCTGCCTTAAGGTTACGGCGGCACCATACAGGACATTAATCACCGCCAGTACCACCAGGAGCGGGGCATAGGTCTTGGCGACATCCGGGAGAAAAGAAACACACAGGCGGATCATCCCGTAGCCGCCCATCTTGAGCAGTGCCCCGGCCAGCACAACACTGACGGCAGTCGGGGCATCGGTGTGGGCATCAGGCAACCAGGTGTGCAGTGGGAAGACCGGCAACTTGACGGCGAAGCCAATCAAGAGGAGGAAGAAGATAGCCGCTACTGGCATCACCGACTGTACCATCAGCAGTCCACCCCGGGCTATCTCCACCATGTCGAGACTGCCCGTGGTGAAATAGACGCTGAGGATGCCGGCGAGCATAAAGGCACTGCCGAATAGAGTATAAATCACGTACTTTATTGCCGAATATTCCCGCCTACCCGTCCCCCAGATGGAGATGAGGAAGTACATGGGGATGACCTCAATCTCCCAGAAGAGGAAGAACAGTAAGAGGTCAAGAGAACAGAATACTCCCAAAATGCTTGTTTCCAGTAATAGAAGCCAGGCGAAGTACTCCCGGGGTCTCAAGGCAATCTTCCACGAGATGAGGACAACCAGAAATCCGAGGAAGGCCATCAGTATCACCAGAGGTAAGCTCAGACCATCAACACCAACGTGATAATGGGCATTGATCACCGGAATCCAGGATACCTTTTCCTCAAACTGGATTACCCCCGCCGCTCCGTCTGACCTGTTAAAATTGATGAACAGAATAATGGATAGAACTAAGGGCACGAAGGTAAAAATGGCGGCAAGCCACCTGATCAGCCTGTGGTGGAGATTGGAGACAAAGGCAATTATGATTGCCCCGACTACCGGAAGGAATATTATCCAGGTCACATAATTAAAGTCCAACTATGCTGGCTCCTTTTCATCCAGAGAAATACAGGACAAGAACAATTGCCAGAATACCTATCCCGATGAATAGCCCGTAGAACTGGAGCTGCCCGGTCTGGGCTCGCCTGACGGCTCTGCCGGTGGCGATAGCTGTTCTGGCAACACCGTTGGCGGCACCGTCAACACCATAACTGTCGAACACTTGAAACCCGGCGAAAAGCCCTTTAAGCAGGGCTATCCTCACGATGACATTCTCATAAAGCTCGTCAAGCCAGTACTTCCGAAGGAAGAGAGTATACAGTGGCCTGAACATGCTGCCCACTCTCTCCGCCGATATCCACTTGGCACTGTACATGGCATAGGCCAGCAAAATACCCAGCCCGGCAAGTATCAATCCCACCCAGGGCAGCCCGTGAGTCAGGATACCGAAAAAGCCTTCGACAAAGCCGTGCGTCTCACCGTGCCCCATAAAGGCGCCGAAGCCTCCGGTAACATTCCACAGACCGGAAACTACGGCCAGAACCGCCAGAACCACCATCGGCACCACCATCACCGACGGCGATTCGTGAGGATGAGCACCGTGAGCCTCGGGACTGCCCCCGCGATACTCACCACCGAAGGTCAGAAATATCACCCGGAATATGTAGAAGGCGGTCATAAATACCGTAATCATCGCCAGATAAAACACTATTGGCTGGTTTTCGAGGGCGGCTACCAGAATCTCGTCTTTGCTCCAGAACCCGGAAAGAGGCCAGATACCAGACAGGCTCAGTGCGGCAATGACAAAGGTGGCATAGGTCCACGGCATTATCCTGCGCAGTCCCCCCATTTGACGCATGTCAAAGGTCCCGGTAGCATGGTTGACACTGCCGGCACCGAGAAATAGCAACGCCTTGAAGAACGCATGATTAAACAGGTGGAAAATACCAATAGCTACGCCGCCAGCCCCCAGACCCAGCATCATGTAGCCGAGCTGGCTGATGGTGGAGTAAGCGATAACCCGTTTGATATCGGTCATCACCAGCCCCATAGAGGCAGCAAAAATAGCCGTAAAACCGCCGATGACGGCAACCGTGGTCAGTGCCTGTGCCGAATGCTCGAAGAGGGGGAAGGTACGGGCAACCAGAAAGACACCGGCAGCGACCATGGTGGCGGCATGGATTAAGGCACTGACCGGGGTCGGGCCTTCCATGGCGTCGGGAAGCCACACATGAAGCGGGAACTGAGCCGATTTGCCAGCGGCACCGGCAAAGATACCGATAGCCGCCCAGGTGAGGGTAGAGCCCGCCAGTGCTCCGGTTATCGCCAGCTCATGCAGCTGGGCAATATCAAAGGTCCCGGTGGTTGTATACAGCAACAGAATACCCGCCAGAAAACCAAAGTCTCCAAGGCGGGTAACGATAAACGCCTTTTTGGCAGCGTTAGCGGCTGACGGGCGGTGGAACCAGAAGCCGATAAGAAGGTAAGAGCACAGCCCGACCATCTCCCAGAAGACAAACATGAACAGGAGACTGCTTGCCATAACCAGGCCGAGCATTGACGCCGTGAACAATGACATCCAGGCAAAGTAGCGGTGATAACCAGGGTCACCATGCATGTAGCCCTGGGAGTAAATCTGCACCATCAGGCTGACTATGGTAACCACCACCAGCATTACCGCGGTTAGCGAGTCCACCATCAGCCCGACCTGGAAGCTAAACCCGTCAATGAGTACCCAGTTAATTGGCGGTACCGACAGCTCGTGATGAGACGCTCCCATTACGGAGACCAGCGTCCAGAAAGATAAGCCCAGGGAACCGAACAGGGCGGCAATCGTTATATAGCCGGCCACCCTTGATTCTGGCCTAACAAAGGGTCTGATGAAAAATGATATCACTATGAACGAGAAAACCGGCAGTAGAAATATCAGCCAGATAAACTGATGCGGTATCATAACTTCCTCAATACCTCTTCGATGACATGTTTCTTGTCTTCAGGCACCAGGATGCGATAGGTAGTCAGCTCCCGCCCCGGTGCTTCACCAGATGCCGGTAGAATACGGGTCGGTATCCCCTCCCCTTCGAAGAATTCCTTCCACATATCCGCCATCATCAAGCTGCTGGCCTGTTTAACTTCTACCCACATCTTATTACCTGCCTCACCCCCGGGTATCCCCCACTCCTTCAAAGGAGATGGGGGAAATCGTTTTGTGAAAGGGGCTTTGCCCCCAAACTACCCCCAATAAGTTACCACTTCATCAAGTCGATCCGGGTGACATCTATAGTCTCACGGCGGCGGTAGATAGCGATTATTATCGCCAGACCAACGGCAGCCTCAGCCGCCGCCACCACGATAATGAAAATGGCAAACACCTGACCGGTTAGCTGCAACGGCACAACATACCGGGAAAAGGCGACCATAGCGATATTCACCGCATTAAGCATCAACTCGATAGACATCAGGATGACTATGGCGCTTCGTTTCGCCAGTGCCCCATAAAGTCCGATGGAGAAGAGTACGGTTGACAGTATTAAGTAATGCTCCAGACCGATGCTCATCTTTACTTCTCCCTGACCAAGGCAATCGCTCCTATAATAGCCGCCAGCAGCAGAACCGGGGCAATCTCCAACGGTAAAACGAAACCACCCTCACCAAATAGCTTGCCGGCAAGGGCGGCGGTCGTGGGCTCCTGTGGCGAGATGCCGGTTACTGGCCACGGGGTATTGACCATAGCAAAAGTCACGGTGCCCAGAAACAGGACGCCGATAATAAACGCCGGAATCCGCAGTCTGTTTGTCAGGCTCCCCTGCTCCACCCCCCGGGTCAACATTATCGCCAGGAGAATCAATATTGAGATGGCACCGACATAGACCAGAACCTGCACCGCAGCCAGAAAGTCAGCGCTAAGGGTGACATAGGTTCCGGCAACCGCCATAAAGCACAAGACCAAAGAGAGAGCCGCCCGGAAAACATTCCGCAGCGAGACTACCGCCAGAGCAGCTAATACAGCTACTATAGCCAGTATCCAGAACGCAACCTCAAGTCCCATTATTCTTCCTCGGTAATCCTCTCCACAAGTAAGGTTTGTCTCGGCAGTTCGGCCGCAATCTCGGGATACATGTAGCCACTGCGCCGCCTCTCCGCTGAGGGCAGCAGCCCTTCGTCGGCTTGTACCAGCTCGCCCCGCTGGTATTTCGCCCGCTCATAGGCATAACCCATATATATCGCCTCATAAGGGCACGCCTCAACACATAAGCCACACTGGATGCAGTACCCGGTATCCACCTCAATCTTCTCGACCACATATTTGTTTTTCACCGGGTCAACCGAGGTGACAATCTGTATCGCCCCCTGGGGACAGCTCTTGGCACAGGTAGCACAGCCGGTACATTTTGTGTTGTCCCAGATAAGCTCATTTCCCCGAGTCCGGCGCGAGACATTCAGTCTCTGCTCCGGGTATTGCACCGTCACCGGATGGCGAAGCAGGTGCTTTATGGTTACCCGCAAGCCTTTGGCGATGCCTTTCCCGTACCGTTCAAACTTCAACTCTGCCCCATCCTAACCTAAATATCTTAGACCACAGCAGCACCAGTACCGCCAGTATGGCAAAATTAACAAATATCATCACCCAAGGTAAAGCCGTCGGCCAGGCCAACACCTCTATAGCCGTGATAAACAGGTTAATCAAAGCCAGAGGAAAGAGGAACTTCCAGGCAAGCGCCATTAGCTGGTCGATTCTGACACGAGGTAGCGTTGTCCGTGTCCAGACCATTACAAAGAACACGATAAGGACTTTAATTATCAACCATATCCAAGGAGGCAGCAACGGTCCCCGCCAACCACCGAGGAAGAGGGTGGTAATGATTGCCGAAAGAGCCAGCGCTTCACCATATTCCGCCAGGTAGAACATGGCAAACTTCATCCCGGAGTATTCGGTATGAAAGCCGGCAACAATCTCGGAGTCAGCCTCCATGAGGTCAAAGGGGCTGCGGTTAATTTCAGCACAACCACTAATAAAAAAGATAAGAA
>CAZNSC010000068.1:0-15469 GCA_964575695.1 uncultured Dehalococcoidales bacterium | reverse complement strand
TGTTGATCGTTGGGGACCTAGAAGATTGATCTTTGGAGGTAGTATCCTTCTCTTCGTGGGTTTTCTGCTACTGGGTCGTGTCTCTTCTTTGGCCATGTTTTATGGAGCTTTTGTTTTAATATCCATAGGTATGAGTACAAGTACCGCTACTGTCACCATGACAGCGGTTGGAAATTGGTTCCGGCGTAGAGTAGGTATGGCTACTGGTATTGTAAGCAGTGGAGTTGGCCTTGGAGGACTTCTTGTTCCAATAGTTACCTTATTAATCGATTCTTGGAAATGGCAAAATGCTATGGTTGCGATAGCTTTCGGCATGATATTAATAGTCTTACCCTTGTCACTTTTAATACGTCACAAGCCTGAAGACTTTGGGTATAAGCCTGACGGTGACAGCATTACGGTAGAGGACAATGAACTTGAGAGATTAGCCACAAGCGATGAACTTAACTGGTCGGTCAGACAAGCATTAACCAACAGAACCTTTTGGACTATAGGATTTGCAGCGACGCTTTTCATGCTTGTGTCAAGTGCTTTGTTAACACACATAATGCCCTATTTTAGTAGTAATAGTATAGCCAGGTCTATTTCAAGCCTGGTTGCCCTTGCTCTTCCGGTTTTAAGTATTATCGGGCGTCTTGGTGGTGGTTGGCTCAGTGATAGGACAAATAGGAAATTTGTTTTTGTCACTTCCTTCGCTTTAATGAGCGTTAGTCTGTTTCTTTTTGAGTATGTTACGTCTGTAAGAATACTGTTAGTGATGCCTTCCATAATTACTTTTAGTCTTGGTTGGGGAAGCTTTGCCACGGCAAGATTATCACTTCAAAGGGAGTATTTTGGCAGAAGTAGTTTTGGCACGATTCTGGGTTTTATATCAGGATTAATGATGGTTGGTATGGTGGCTGGAGCCCCCTTGGTTGGCTGGGTGTTTGATATTCAAGGCAGCTATCAATATACGTGGTTTGGATGTGGCATTATCGCACTCATAGGTATGGTTTGTGCAATGACGATCCCCTCTTACAGAAGTGTAACGCGATGATATGACTTCCCTATAAGCATACCCTGAAGGGTAATCCTACGCGCGTCGGTATAGTCGTGCCGATGATTACACGGATGTAACTACCGCTAATTTAAACGGAAAGAAATTTTTGTGGTTGTGACTAAGTCTTGAAGAAGACTTGGTCGTAAATACATCCATGTAGCTATCCCGATGGTTACCCTTGAATCACATTTTTGATTCTTATGGTACAATATTAGACACTGTAATCGGCGGAGATTAGAAATGAACGAAGGTCCACCAATTATAATCATAGGGATAGCTCTTATATTAGTAGCACTAGGTTTGATTGCATTGCGTATCGGGGGGAAATTAAAGCAACCCATCGTCAGGAATAAAAAGTCATTCTTCCCGTTATTTGTAATAGGACTTGTTCTAGCGTTGACTGCTGCTTTCTTTATGTTTGATGGTGATATTCTTGGAGAAAATACTAAAGGCATTGCAACGGTTATTGGTATCGTAGGAATCGAAATAGCTACATCCAATTTTACCTTATTCAAGCGGTAGGCCAAACAGAGCGGAAGCTCGATTATAATCTTTCTATCTATATCAGCTGGAGGTGAGTCATGAATGTCCTATTAAGAACTGTGCCCTTTATTCTGTCTCTACTTTTTCTGCTAACCGGATGTGCCGGTCAAGTGTCCATGCCGGCTCAGACAAACAAAGAACCAACAACCGTACAGAACGGGAGCGATGGCCCGCCGCTTATAAGCACGGCTCCGAGCGCTACGCTAATTTCGTCTTCCCCACCTGCTCAGATGGGAGCTGCCCCAAACAGTCGCTTTTTCAACTTTGTCGACACACCAGCAAGTGTGCATTATAGCCAGTTCAATGCTGCTCAGGTCATCCTTGATCCCACGACGGGCGGTGTAATTGACGTAAGCGGCTACCGAAGAATCAGTGTTAGAATCGGTCCGACGAAGGCCACTTCATTTTCCGTGTTTATAGGTAAAATCAGCGGAGCAACACTGTCGCAAGAATGTAACCTGCCTGTCGATAACAAGATCCATACATTCGAAGTGGTTGGCCCACAAATGGCCTTGTTTCTAATAGGAGGGACAGCTAATTCAGATGAAAATGTGCAGTTGTGGGTATATCTTAGTTCTTGAGGAGCACAATTAACCATTATTGACCGGACATGACGCCTATTAATTGAGTTTACGACCAACAATTGGAGTAATATTCGCTAAAGTAATCAATAATTTTGTAATAGTACAGCGCTTGAGAGTAATGAAAGTATTCTTGGTGCAATTTAAGCGAAAAATAGATAACTCACGCTGAGACACTATTCCTATAAGATACCAGCCAGTCCAGCAACGTTTCAGGGAGAGACAGGGTCTCCCCAATCTCCCATTTGACAGATATAAAGAGTTAGTCGTTTGAGATCTAGCGTTTTTATACATCGTTATATCCAACAATAAATCATAAGAGTAAAATCTCAAGAACTAGCTCAATCTTCCACCCGCCGGGTAGGGAGAATAATAATAAAAGCAAAAAGAAAAGCCTCCCTTTTCTGGGAGGCTTCTGTGGCGTGGATTGGGTGCTGATCCGTTTCCAGCAGACTGAAGCCCGACACCTAGAAGTATTTGCTGAACTCCTCCAGCAACTGGGCCAGGTCTTTGTCAGTCACTCCCTGGAACTCCGCTCCAGTGGCTTGAGCAAGCATCCGTCCCACTTCCATGTCAGCATCTTTACCTATCCCGATGAAGAAAATCTGGATGGGGTGGCCCGTCTCTATGGCCAGCCCACTGCCGATGACATCTTGCCTGCCGACTTGCCGACCGTCTTCTTCCTCGGCCGTCGAATCATTCTCGAAACCACGGAACCGCCGGATGGCGACTTCATTGCGGGATATCATCCGGATGATGCTGTCGAGCTGCGTCTCACCTTGGTTAGCGTGACCATCTGTCAGGACAACGACAGCCCGGATGGCGTCTGCGTCGCCCGGAGCAGCATCCGTCATTTCAATGCTGGTCCTTATAGCGTCATAGAGAGCGGTATTGCCCAGCACCTTCATCTCCTGGACAGCATTGGCAATGGCATACCGGTTCTGAGTCAGTGGAGCGACCTCAATGCGGGTGGCCACGGAGTCCGAGAAGGTGATAAAGCCAATCTGGTTGTTGATGGCCATGGCGTCAAGCGCACGAATCATTCCCTGCTTGGCCTGGTCAAGCTTCGTGCCAGCCATGGAGCCGGATACATCGACGACAAAGGTCACGATGGCCGGCTTCTTGACTTCCTGCCATGACTGCTCGATCGCGGCGGCGACAGCGGGGTCGATGCGCTCTGGAGAGAGCAGTCGCGTCGGTGGCGTTGGGTTCAATCCGAACCTGCCGGTTATCTTGCTGTTAGGGTCGGTCAGCGGCAGCTTCGACCCCGGCCGGAATCCGGCGGTCATGAAGGCCTGCTGCTGTTCATCCTGGAGCAGGAAGTCGATCCACTTGTCCGCCGCTTCCGCCTGTTCCTCGGTCACCCAGGGAGCCTGGACAATGCCGGCAATGTTGTTGCGGACCATGGAGCCTTCTTTTGGATAGATCATCACCATTGGCCGTTCGATGGGTGGCGCCTGGACGTCCACCCCATTGATGAAGGCACGCTCGGTACCCTCATAGAGGTGGATCAGATTGTCCTCTGGCATGAGGAAGAAGTGACCATACCGTGGGCCCTGATATACCTTCGTGTTCAGAGGAATCGTCCCAATCATGTAGTGGTCTATTAGAGTCTGGAACTGTTTCACATAGCTGACCACAGATGGATCACTGACTTCTGCCAGGGTGAGCTGCTCCGGTGCTTTGCCGGCGGCGATGGCGTAGAGGCTGAAGAGCACGCTGCGGCCGGTAGTCGAGGTAATGGGGTCAGTGAAGGCGACAAGGGGCCGCTGTCCCCACTCAGCCCTGGCGTTAGGGTATCTCGCCCAGCCCTGTGGGTCATTTCGCAGAGCTATGATATCAGCATACCCGATCTCCTTATTCGGCCAGCCCAGGCACTCCGCCATATCGCGATATGTGACGATGCCTATCATGGCGGTGACAATGCTCCGGGAACCGTCGAGGTCGACCACGGTCCGTCCGGCGGTGTTATTGACTCGCGTCAGCCAGTCGGCTGAGGAAGGGGTGACAATTGTGGGGTCCGGAAACTTCCGTTCAATTGGTAACTCACGGCTAACACGGGAGAGCAGGTCATCGGACTGCTCGGCAGACCCGTGGTTGAAGACCTGGACCTGGATGCGTTTACCGGACTCGGTCCGGTGACCTTCCTGGTTGAACTGCGCAGCCATCTCGTTCATCAGGCCGGGCCGCATAAGGTGACCGTTCGACCAGTGCACCACGGTGACTGTCTCGCCCCGCCCGGCGGCGCGCACGGCGATGCCAACTCCCAAGGCCACAATCAGTGCCAGAATGATTATGATGGTGAGTCTTTTCATTGTACACCTCCATGGCTCTACTTTTCGATGGTAATCACTGGCTCTTGCCTTCTTTCAGTAGGCTGCTGGCCCGCTGCATCAGAGCGGCGGACAATTGGCTGAGCCTGGCGATATTGTCCTGTGCCACTTCAATGCTTTCCTGTCTCAGCCGGTCGGCGATGTCCATGGCTTCAATCAAGTCATTGTGGGCCTGAGTGATCTTGTCAATGGCGATCACCGGGTTGGCGTAGAGATCGCCGATTTCCTGGGTGTGCGCTTTGATTGCGGCTGCATTGGCCGTGACCAGAGTTCCCAGGAACTCCCTGGTGCGTCGCGTTGCTTCCATGACACTCTTTTGCCTGATCAATGCTGACTGTATGGCGAGTCCGACAGTGACAACATTTGTCGATAGAGTGAGCGTCCGTTCTACAGCCTGGCCGAGGCGGTTGTTGTTCTGCCGGCTCATCTCGATGCTGACGAAGTACTGGGCATGTACCTCTTCCATAGTCCGCAGATCCTGAACGCGCATGGACACATCGTGAAGAGCGCCCCGTATTCTCTCGCGCTTCATCGGGTCCGGCGTCTGCTGAATGAGCCGTGTCAGGTGCTGCATTAATAGCTCGCCCAGGTACGCATTCCTCCTGACAGCCGGTTGCTGCGCCTCGACCTGTTGGTAGAGCTTGCGGAGCTCAAAGTTGTCACGGACAAGTACGGCCCGCCCATCACGCAGCTTGGCTTCGATGACCGCTACCTGGCGTGAGACCGGCTCATACCGGAGGGCGATCTTCTGCAGCATGCGGACCGGGTTGTGCTTGCCGAAGAAGGGGAAGAGGCTGAAAATGCGGTCCCAGATGCCTCGGGGTGCCCGGTGCGGATCGATCTGGTCCAGGGCGATCCGCAGGTCACGCATCGAGTTGGCAATCTCCCGACTGGGCCCACCATCACTAAGGAAGGTGCTGACGCGGGCCTTGAGCAGGTCAAGATAACCGGCGGCGCTGCGCTGGGCCTGGACCCCCATGTTGGTCATATTGTCCAGTATCTCTAGCTCCTTACCGCCGCTGACCTCGCCCAACTGTTTCACCAGTGCCGCCGCCTCGCTCCTGACCTTGTCGGCTTCAGCCTTGGGCATTCCCTTCGGCGGAGTCGGCCCCTCGATCTGGGTCAGGGCCGTCTTATCCTCCTTTGTCGAAGTCACTTTGTGCGTCGCTTCCTCTTGTCCGATATGTTCCACGAATGTCATGACAACCTCCTTCAATTAATTGCGTTCATTTTTGGCGGCCTATTCTCTCGAGTTCATCCTGCACCTCCTTCACCTGACGTAAGGTCCCCTCGAGGGCCTCGACCACGGAGTCGACGCTTGTTTTCGAGCCACCGGCCCTGACCGAGGCAAGCTCGATCCCGGTGGCCCGAAGCGAGGCCTCGCATCGGTGGGCCTGGTAGAGCAGCTGGTCGATGTACAGCTGCAGCCTGTTGAGCATGCCCAGGCGCTCTTTAGACGAGGCCAGTGTCTCCTCTTTGAGCCTCAGCCGCTCTGCGTCGATTCCCTCGTCTTTCGATGCATCGAAGACCATCTCCAGCCGGGCGATTTCGTCTTCCAGTCTCTCCCTACCCGACGTGCGGGCCGCCTTCATTAGCTCCAGGGCGTCCGAAAGCACGCTGAGCCCACGCCGGTAAGTCTCTCCCACGAGCGCCGGAACAATGGATAGCGAGAGGGGGTCGGTCGTTCTGCGTTGGGCAAGACCTGGTCTCAGTTGTTCGTAGGCTCCCATCAACCCGGCCAGGGCCTTCACCCCCTCAGCCGAGGCGATGCTGAAGAACCCGGACTGAAGCGTCACGCAGAACCGCTTCAGCTCGGCTTCCTCTAGCCGTATCCGTTCCTCCTCCAGGCGGTCGACTATCTCCCGGGCGTTTCTCGGGCACTCTTTCGTGTAGCGATATAGGTATGAACCCACGGCGGCCATACCGGAGAGCGCGGCAATCATGATGGCTCCAGGCGCACCTCCGAACATCGGTGAGAGCAGCAGCAGGTAGGTGGTCGATATGATGCAGACAGCCAGCGGCAACAGGGTGGTAGGATGCTGCAGCGCGTCCAAGGCCGTCTTTCGCTTGATCTCCGCTTCAGGCAAGCGCCCAGCCGCACGCGGCTGGACGCCCTTGCTGACCTCTGCTCCGGTTCCGTGGCTGTCATTCATAATTCCCTCCGACCTCCAGGGAGCGTTGCTACTTGGTCAGATTGATGCGCCCTTCAACTTTCGGACTCACCGGTGAGTTGGCTTTAATGTAGTCGATGACTGCCATCTCCTGGGGCACATCCCCGCCGCGCACGTTCTGTCCATTCTCTAACATCGTGTAACCATCGCCCCCGTCGAGTATGAAGTCGAGGGTGACGAGCCGATACACCGCTGCCTTGTCCAGCGGTGTGTAGCCAGAAGTCCTGCTGCCGATGAGCACCTCGGTGACCCGCGAACCAGCCGGTTTGGTCAGGTCTGCGCTGAACTTGATTCCGGCCACCTGCGGGAAGCGGCCGCCGGATTCTTCCGGGTCGGCTTTGATGTCGCTGATGCCGTTTTCCAGCGCGGCCAGCAGGTCGGCGCCTGTCAGGTCCACCTGGACCAGGCGGTTCCCGAAGGGCAACGCCTCGAGCACCTGGCTATAGGAGATGTCGCCGCTGTTGATGCTGGTGCGGATACCCCCACCGTTGGCGATGGCTATCTGCGTCCTGTCCTGGCGCGTGGACCACAACATGGCGTCGGCGACCATGTTCCCGAGATTCGATTCCTGGTTGCGCACGGTCGCGCGCGCGCCGTCCAGGTCAACAGTAGTGCTACCGATGACCTGCTTCTTCAGCTCATCCAGAGGCCTGGCCAGCTCAGCCAGTTTTTGCGTCACCGCCGGGTCATCGGCGATGTTCTTGTCGACGAAGATCGGCTCACCGTCCCAGCTCTGTATCTCACCACGGCCATTGAACACCAGGTTGAGTCGGCCCACCAAGCGGCCCAAGGTGAAGGCGTGGACGATGAGGGTGTGGCTACCGTCTGGTGCATTCACCACTACTGGGTAAGGGTAGGCAGGCTTGCCTAGAGAGGGGTCAAGCCTGGCCGGGTCGCCCATCAGGGTATCGGTGTGGCCACTGACGATGACGTCAATGCCCGGTACCCTGGCGGCCAGATCCTGGTCGGCGGGAAAGCCGAGATGGCTGAGTAGAATCACCTTGTTTACTCCCTGTTGCGACAGTCCGGCTACGGCCTCTCTGGCTGACTGCGTGGTATCCTTCATTGTCACGTTGGGTCCTGGACTTGAAGTGACAGTTACCTCATCGGTTACAAGACCAAAGATGCCGACCTTTTCTCCCCCAACGGTCTTGACGACGAAGGGTGGGATCTTGCCGGCCAGCAGCGGCTCACGAGAGAAGTCCATGTTGGCCACTACCACCGAAAACCGGGCGCCGCTCAGGAAATTGTCGGCGAGCAATTTCGGGCCCGTGTCATAATCGTGGTTGCCCGTGACGACGACATCGTAGCCGAGGAGGTTGTAGAAAT
Source organism: uncultured Dehalococcoidales bacterium (assembly GCA_964575695.1). Taxonomy (GTDB): domain Bacteria; phylum Chloroflexota; class Dehalococcoidia; order Dehalococcoidales; family W111; genus CAZNSC01. The sequence continues at coordinate 7,473 of CAZNSC010000068.1, read as the reverse complement.
CCCTACCCTCGGCACCCTTATACTGAGTGAAGTAGAGTGTGCCCTGCGATATATCTCCCGAGTCCAGCAGAAGGGTGTTGGCGACTTCACCCCGCACCTTTTCCACTAGGGTTGCCCGGCGTGCGATGCCTCCCTGAGAAACCTTGGAGACCTCCACCGGGTCCCAGTGGCCGTGGTTCTCACTGGTGTGAAGAATGGTAAGCTTGTAGGGTTCCGATGGCGGGGTCAGGGCGGGAGTTGAGGGGGCGGGCGTTGTCCCTGTGCTACAGGATACGACAAGCAAGGTCAAGGCGAGTATTACAGATAGGATGATGTGTGACCACCGTTGCTTACTCATGTTTCTCCTTTTCTCTTTTTTACTCAAATCTGCGGTATGCCGACCTGACTTTTGGATTATCTTGCTTTACATCGTCGCTAACCTCCTATTTCTTCATCACTGCTCCATTTGGTGGTTCGCCTGGCTTGCCCCTACTAGTAAGTTGTAGTTTGTGTCCCATCCTTCCCCTGTCTTCTCTACAGGCTGATTAATTGCTTGTGGAGCCTTCACCGCCCGGCGCGGCTTGATTACCATGATGATCAGCCCACCGACGATGATGGCATCGACAACGACGCAGACGGGGAAATCTGCTTCTACCCCGACTGCCAGTCGTAGTACAAAGCCGGCGACGAAGGCGATTGCCAGAGGTAGAAGAGCCCATCTTTCCACCCGCGTTTCCAGGCGGCGATTGTCAGTATGATCTCTAGTATGAGTAGCATTCTTTGTCACCTCCTTCTTCTTTACCTTCTTTTGCGTAACAAAAAGACGGCGGCTGTTCGCCGTCGCCTTTTCTAATTTTGCCAGGCCGCCACTTGCCTGGCGGTGTCACCTCGTACTGCTTGTGTCCTGTCATACTGGCCGTCCTCTTTGGCGCCTCACCCTTGACCTCCTTGACTTGTATAGCTATTATGTGCTATATTTTTGCTACATACAAGTACTTGTGGCGTAGTATTAGCACCAGTATTGAAGAGTCGTAGCAAACAGTGTACACAATACGTTGCAATTGCTACGGCAGTCGCAGGAGGTAAGGGAGATGAAGAAGAAGGATACTCTGGTCTTCAGTCCTGATATCCCGCCTGACCTGGAGCATGCGCCCCTCATTCGTGAGGAGGCCCTTGACTGGCTCGAGACGCATTACCCGGGAGCATTGAGGTTCCTCTCTGGCGATGTGCTGCGCATGGCGGGAGAGCCCAATCGTCGCTGGCTGGTTGCTAGGCTTCGGGCGCGCCACATTGGCGACGAAGCTGAGTTCAGCCTACCGGACACCGCCGATGCGCTGACCATGCTTTTCCTCCGCTCCAGGGGCATGAGGTTCCGCGATGCCGTGGATGCAGTCATTGGTGGGCGTGAGTCAGCCAAAGGCCTGGAGCCTAGATATGGAGGGGTATGGAACCGGTTGATAATCAATGCGCTGGATAGTATGCGGAGGCGGGTTCCAACACGACTCCTTGCCAGTGTTGTGTTCGCTTTGCTCCGTAATGCTGAAGACCAAACCAACTGTCTGGTTATCGTGAAACGCTGTGGCAAACAGAGCAGAACACAGGATCCAGAGAAGCCAGGCCATGTCACCCACGACTATGTTTATCGGATAGTTTTGGAGCGCCCGGCCCCTTCGTGCGCCGTCGTAGCGCCATCCCGTGAAGTAATGTTCTTTGCCCGAGATCAGCTCCCAGCCAGATCGGAGGTAACATCTCGGCATTTTACCGCTCTCCGAGTTACCACAGAAATTGAAAGATACGAGCTTCTTCTGGGGACGATGAAACTGGTCAGCATTCTGCCAGACGGCCAGACTCTGCAGTTTGTTAACAGAGTTCTTGATATCGTTTATCACCACTTCGAGGAATTTGTCCAGGCACAATTATCATCCAGGCTCGAAACGCCGGTGGAGCCTGAGCAGACTTTGGCTAGCGACCTGCAACTGTGGCTGACCTCCCAATTCATAAGCACTATTTATCCAGGTTCACTGTGTGAAATAAGTGAAACTTCACCTTCTGCGAATGTCACAAAGGTGCTGGCGAGTTCGGTCGCCAGACCATGGGAGCCCTCTCCCTGGGAGCCTGCCAAGAGTCTGGAGATGCTCTCAGGGTACGCCAGCATTATCGGTGTACCTCTAGTAGTAGAGAATGTCGAGTACCCGTGGACTCAGGTGATTGAGAGCGTTGAAACGGAGTTGCGTTATCTCAAGAGTAAAGGAGCAGATGAAAAGCCGCCCAGGGCTTTTTCGTCTTTAGCTTTGCCCATAACTTCAAGCTACGGTGAATCCATAGGATCTCTATACCTGCTAATGCCGCAGCTCGCCAAGGCTCACCTTGACACCGAAGTGCGCATCCTCTCAGTATTGAGCCGAATTATTGGGGAGACCATCGAACGCCATAGAGCAGCTACCTTTTCGGCCGAGGTGTCGGCAAATATCGTTTCCTTGACCATTCTAAATCGGGAACAATTCCGAGTTGCACTGTTAGAGCTGCTCAACAAGCAGGCCGGGGAATTACATCAGGACGTACATCTACAACGCGATGTAAGGCTCCCATTTATCCTGGTGTCAGTTCATGGCGCTGAGCCTGACCAGTTCGACCCTGCAGCACTAAGCCGACTCAAGAACTGGTTCGTTGAGACTTTACATCATCTCGAATGGCGCTCATTCGTAAAGTCACACTTGCCGAGCATGCGTGAAGACTTGGGCAGAGATGGTTTCATCGGGGAGGTAAGCGGTATCGGAATAATGATTGCACTGGGTAGCCTGGTCTCGAAAGATGGGCTGGACCAGATTCGGAACGCCTTTCCAACGACCTTCAATCGGACTTCCCCGACCAATTCCCCGGTCAAGCTCGTGTCATGGGTCCTGGATGTTCCAGCACAACGCATTGTGGATGCTTATAAGGGGCAGAAGTTACCAAACCTAGCAGATGAGATAGAAAACTGGGCTTTCGATGTCGCAACTATGGTGGACGACCTCGCACAGAGTTCCACCCTACGTGATGAAGGAGAATGGGACGCAGCACTGAAACGGATACGGCAGGCCCTCCAAAAACCAGGAGCGCGTCACAACTCCTACCTGCGCAGACTTGCCGTTGACTGTTCTCTAGCCCTGGCAGACTGGCCGGGCGCTCTCAAGTACGCTCAGGAAGCAGTCTCGATGAGCGGGCAGGAGCTAGGGAGCGGACTCGTGCGGTCGCTCTGTATGGAAGCTGATGCTCATCTGTGCCTGTGTAATCCAGTCCGCGCGTGGGACCTTTATTCCGAGGCGGCTTCGACTGCCCCGTCACATCCGTTGCCCCGCTACTACCGGGGCAAGGCTCTCTTACTGATGGCCAGACTACTGAGTGTCTACGAAGAAGAGCACCTCCGGATCACAAAACTTGATACCGAGCAGGAGCAGCGGATCGGAGCGGTGCTTGACACCCTGATAAACGGCGCGATGGAAGATCTGACATCAGCTGCCGATCTGCTCGAAAGATGGGGACTCATCCCCGAAACATACCAGTACCGAAACTTTCACTTAGTTCCCACGCTGATCGGACAAGGGCTCGGCTACCTTCTAACACGGTCACCAGGTCCTGCCGCCAGCCGGCTGCAGAGCGCCAGGCACTATTTCCCGAAGGACGATCTGTTCTTCCGGGAGTTCTTGTTTGCCAAATGCTGGGAGCAGGGAATTCATCGGCAGTACGCGGACCTGTTACTTAGCGATAACTGGAAGCCTCTCCGTGACCGCCTTCAAAAAACCTTTGGGCAGCCGCGCCGCTGGTCATCAAGAACCTGAAGCTGCCTACAGAGACTGCCGATTACTCCCATATGTGGGTGACGTCAAACGCGCGGTTTTGGTGAACACCGAGGCGAACTAGGAGGCGAACGAACGGCTCTGGGTAGGCGAGGTGCCGGGCCGCTATGTCGCGCCAGATAACAAACGTCCATTTATTGAGTGACAAGAAAGTATTCTGGGATATTTGAAGAATTTGCAGCAGCATAATACTAATCTACTCTCTGGAGCGGAGGCTTACCGCTAATGCTCGCCTTTATTTGATTAATCGCTGAATGGTATGGTAGGATGGAGGTGAAGCCTCCCCCGTCTCCACCAAACGTTTTTAAAGCCATAGTCCTAAAGGGCTAGGGCTTTTTGTTATTGCACTTTGGTATAATTGTCAGGCGTGGCTTCCAAATGCTATGGGCGTTGATTAAGGGTGGCTGGCGGGGAGTGAGCTTGATGGGCAATCGCGCCTGGATCTTATGAGGAGGACTTCGTCTGAATGAATGTCGTCAAGGGCTTGGCTCTCAGTTTGTTGGGCTTTCTTCTTTTCCTGTCCCTGTCCGCTTTCGGCGTGATGTTTATGCTAAATAGTACCGTCCTTAACCCGGACTTTATGGTCAGGGAGCTGGATAGGCTTGACGTGCATTCACTGGCTAGAGAATGGCTTGACGAACAAATCCCGCAATTTGAGGTGCCGGTACCCTATGAGCCGTATGTGGCTAAGATTATGGATGATACTGTGGATGATACTCTGGCAGACCTTGAACCCTGGATAGGGAGGGAGGTAAATGCCGTCATCTATGCCAGTTATGATTACCTTATGGGACGGAGCCCGGGCCTGGACCGGGTAATTTCTCTGGAGCCAGTGAGGGACAGTCTGAAGCAAAACCTTAAGGAGACTGCCCTCGCTTCACTGCCGCCAGAGCTTCAAGGTCTGCCTCCAGATGTGATACAAGCCTTTCTTGACGAAGCCAATCGGCAGATTGACGACCAGATACCGCAAAGCGTGGAGCTGGACTTGAGGACATTAGACCCGGAGGTCGTGACCGCGCTCGAGCAGGCAAGGCAGTATATTGGCTACTTCCAGCTTATCTACAAGTTTATGATTGGGTTCATTTTGCTGTTGATTCTGGGTATCATTCTGATATACCGTGAGGTGAGAGGCTCTACCCGAAGTCTGGGCATAACCTTCCTGACCTGTGGCGTTATTACATATCTTGGTAATCTGGCGACAAAGTATTTTGCCGGGGTGGGCATGACGCAGCTTGAGCTGCCCATCCAGTTCCGGACCTGGCTGCCGCAGCTGATGGCTGATTTGCTTGCCCCACTGGACATATATGGCATTGTCCTGGCTGCCATCGGAATAGCCCTGCTTATTGTCTTCTTTGTTTACAAACCTCGCCAACCTTCATTTTGAGCATGACTGATTGTTTGGCCGTAAACTACCTTTTAGCTCCCTTTACTAAACGGCCTTTGGTTTTGACCGTAGCCGGGCGAGGTGCTAGAATTGAAAGCGGACGATTTATCATCTAGGAGAGCAAGAAATGTCTGGTCATTCCAAGTGGGCTCAGATTAAGCGGCAGAAGGGCGTCGCCGATGCCAGGCGGGGCCAACTTTTTACCAAGCTAACCCGTGAGATTATTGTCGCCGTGCGGGAAGGTGGTGCTAGCCCTGAGGCAAACTTCCGGCTGCGGTTAGCGATCCAGAAAGCCCGCGATAGTAACATGCCACTGGAAAATATAGACCGGGCAATCAGGAAAGGTAGCGGGGAGACCGAGGGGACTGGCCTGGTAGAGATGGTGCTTGAGGGTTACGGACACGGCGGGGCGGCTATTATGGTGCAGGCACTAAGTGATAACCGGAATCGGACTTTGCAGGAGATAAGGCATATTTTCTCCCGTTACGGGGGTAATCTGGGAGAGACTGGCTGTGTCGCCTGGCTTTTTGATTCCCGGGGGGTGATCACAGTAGAAACTGATGATCTAGATGCTGAGGAATTGGCTCTCCGGGCGATTGATGCCGGGGCTGAGGATGTTAAGGTAGAGAAGGCTTATGTGGAGATTTATACCAAGCCGGAGGATCTTGAGAAGGTCAGGGGAGCATTGAAACAGAATAATATACCGGTAGCTTCGGCTGAGGTCTCGATGGTACCTAAGACTGTGGTGGAGCTTGAAGATAAGGCAGCCCTGCAAATGTTGAAGTTGCTGGATAAGCTTGAAGAGCTGGATGAAGTGCAGCTGGTATCCAGTAACGCCGACTTTCCTGACTCAATTCTGGAGGAATACCAGACCCAAGCTCGAGTTATTTGACATAATATGTAGCATGAATTGAACAAATAGTAGCTGAAGCATGTGAGACACCGGTAGTATGTTATGAGGATTTTGGGTATTGACCCGGGCACGCTAATCATGGGCTACGGGATTATAGAGGCAGACGAGGATAAGATAACCATGGTTGGTTGTGGGGCCCTGACCGGCCAAGCACGCTCCCCTATCGGGGAGCGTTTGAGCTATCTATACGGGGCGCTTGGGGAAATTATCACTCGCTATCAACCTGACGCCGTGGCGGTTGAGCAGCCGTTTGTGGCAAAGAATGTGAAGTCGGCACTGGCGGTGGGCAGGGCACAGGCGGTGGCAATTCTGGCATCGGCTAACCGGGGAATCCCGGTCCATGAATATACACCGACCCAGGTAAAGCAGCGGGTGGCTGATTATGGGGCCAGCAGCAAGGAGCAGATTCAGGAGATGGTCAGGCTCCAGCTTGGGCTGTCACAGGTGCCCGAGTCAAGCGATGCCGCCGACGCCCTCGCCGTGGCTATCTGTCACCTGCGGCAGGTGCACCTGGATAGTTTGCTGGCGGGGCGGTGATGAAGGAGAGACAATGATAGCCAGCCTTCACGGGAAACTGGAGTCACTCGGTAGTGAGTGGGCAATTATCAAGGTTGGCGGGGTGGGGTTTCAGGTATATATGCCGACCTCTACCTTGAGCACGCTGGGTGCTGTTGGCGAGGAGGTGAAGTTACATACCCACCTTCATCTCCGTGAGGATAATGTCACCCTTTATGGCTTTGCCTCGGCGGATGAGCTCGGACTGTTTCAGATTTTGGTTGGTGTCTCCGGCTTGGGCCCCAGGCTGGCACTGGCGATGCTTTCGGCGATGAATGTTGAGCAGCTGAGCATGGCGATTGCCACCGGCAGCGCTGACCTGCTGACCGTGGTTCCTGGTGTAGGCAAGAAGACGGCAAGCCGCATTATCCTGGAGCTTAAAGATAAGATAGGAGCTGCCTGGATAGCCGCCCCCGCCGCCCAGCTCGCCCAGGAAAACAGTGATGTTATGGCGGCACTCACCTCTCTTGGCTACTCCGTTACTGAAGCCAGCCGCGCCGTCGCCACCCTCCCCCCCTCATCAGAGTTGAGCCTTGAGGAAAAAATCAAGCTGGCGCTACAGTATTTTGGGGGGAAGTGAGATATGAAGGCAAGCGAAGGACAAATGGGGCGGGTCTTTATGATACGTCTGGAAGATGGCGATGTCATGCCCGAGTGTATCGAGCGTTTCGCAGAGGAAAAGGGAATATCTCTTGGTCATGTCATATTAGTGGGTGGCATTGGTGGTGGTGAAGTAGTTGTGGGCCCCCGCAAATCCAGCGAAATGCCGCCCAAGCCTATGATTCTCCCTGTTGACGGTGCTCATG
>CAZNSC010000067.1:11543-16263 GCA_964575695.1 uncultured Dehalococcoidales bacterium | reverse complement strand
GTTAGCTGCTTTTGCACCTCTCTGGGGAGCGCCCCTTCTGACTCGACTAATGTTGACCTTATGCTCACTGACATCGGTGATGAGCTCTTGGTTGAAGAGGTCACCGAGGCCGGCAAAGAGCTAATCGCCAAGACCAGCGGACTGAAAGCGGCGACTGGAGCTGACACGGCTCGAGCCAAAGAGGTAAAAGAGGCGTCCGACCACAAGGTGACCAGGAAGATAGATACAACCAACATCACGAACAAGCTACAGTCCTGCTTTGAGAATGAAGACTACTGGGAGAAGGTGGCGGCTAAGTGCATTAGCTGTGGCATCTGCACCTTCCTTTGTCCTACCTGCTATTGCTTTGACATCACCGATGAACTCAACAACAGACAAGGGGCAAGACTCAGGTGCTGGGATAGCTGTGCCTTCCCCATCTATACCAAGATGCCGATGGAAAACCCGAGGGCAGAAAAGTGGCGCCGGGTAAGGCAGAAGGTCTGCCATAAATATGAGTTCTATCCGATGAACTTTGGTGTTATTGCCTGCACCGGCTGCGGGCGGTGCGTCCGACTCTGCCCGGTAAACTGGGATATTACCCAGACACTGGCCGGTTTGCCTGCCCAGACCTAGGCCAGCCGAATCAGGGTGCCGGGAATGACGGGAAATCTGGCAAAGGCTGAGGAAATAGCCGGGAGGCTAAGGCAGGAGCCGTACAACCTGCTTAAGAACGACTGTATTACCAAGTCTATACGGTTCAAGAGAGAGTGTGAGGCTGCGGGGGTACCAGCCAAAGTGGTGGTCTGTATTGGGCTGGCTAAGGCAAAGTGGTTTGGGCGTTGGCGGACAATACCGGTGATTCATGGCTGGGGAGAAGCCGGGGGCAAAAGGATTGAAACGTCCCGGCCTCTTGGCTCATCCGGGATATGGGGTATTATCCCGGCGGATATCAGGCCGGTCATCGCTATACGGCTTTAGCGAGGTGAAGGATGACGGTTGCCGATACTAGATACCAATTCCTGGCACAGGGTAATGTCTATCTGCCGCACATCGTGGTCGTCGAAAAGATAATTGATGAGACCCCCGGTGTCAGAACCTTCCATTTCAATTTCAAGGACGAGAAGCTGCGGGAAGAGTTCACCTTTGAGTCGGGACAGTTCGCCGAGTACTCCGTGCTTGGCGTTGGTGAAGCCCCATTTTGTATTTCTTCCAGCCCAACCAGAGGTGACCATCTGGAGTTTGCCGTCCAGCGGGTAGGCAAGGTAACCAATGCCCTGCACCGGCTCGGTGTTGGTGCCGAGATAGGTTTCCGGGGTCCCTATGGCAATAGCTTTCCTCTCGACCACATGCAGGGTAAGAACCTGGTCTTCGTCGGCGGTGGCATCGGTCTGGCGCCACTGAGGTCGTTGATCTGGAACGTCATTGACCACCGGGATAAATACGAGAAGATAGACATTGTTTATGGTGCTCGTAGCCCGGCTGACCTGTGTTTCCAGTATGACCTGGACGCCTGGGGCAAGGACAAGACTATCAACATGATAACCACGGTTGATAGAGGTGATGAAGCCTGGACGGGAAGGGTGGGCGTAGTCCCCAAAATACTGGAGGAGGTGGCTCCCTCAGCCCAAAATGCGGTGGCGATTGTTTGCGGACCGCCTATCATGATCAGGTTCACCTTCCCTGTCTTGACGAAGCTGGGTTTCACCCCGGAGCAGATGCTAACCACCCTTGAGAAGAGGATGAAGTGCGGCATCGGTAAGTGCGGGCGGTGCAATATCGGCAATCTCTATGTCTGCCGTGACGGGCCGGTATTCAGCTACGCCCAGATTAAGAGCTTCATCTCCAGCGAGTATTAAGTATTGATCAGTAGAGGATTTAAAGGGGCTTCGCCCCTTTAAAAAATTCATCCCCTTTTCTCTTATCAAGGGGTCCTGAAGAAGAGTTGAAGAGAGGCGCGGCCTCTCTTTTTAATATACTTCCCCCTCTCCTTTGAAGGAGGTTAAACTAACGGGGCGTTGAAGAGGGGCACCAGCCCCTCTTATAAATATAAATCTTCCCCTCCCCTTGTTAAGGGGAAGGGGACAAAGGGGATGGGGTCATATAATAGATAAGGGGTGAGGTTGGTAAACAATTAGAAGCGTGGCTTACAGAGGATTTCCCTGACTTTGAGGTCAAAAAAGTCCTGGGAATTGACCGGCTTAAGCGTTATCGCTGTATCGGCACCACCAGCGCTGCCAGCGATGGCAATAATGTCTTCATCGGTGCGCACCAGACCACCGTCAGCCGCCATAAGCGTAATTTCACAGGCAACCTTCATTCCCTGCCCGAACACACGCAGGGTATGGGCGATTATTTCGCCGATGACATAGGTATTAAACTTCGTGCGCATCGCCCGGCTAACTCCGGCAAAGGCATGAGTGGTGGTGAGCACTGTGCCGCCGTTATTCTCAACTATTTTCCTGTTTTCCTCGGTGAACTCCTGAACATTAGGCTGCCGGAAGCCGGCAGCATGGCTCACGGCTATCACCTTCATCCCGCTAAAAACCTTCATCGCTTTAACTGCGGTACTGCCGCCACTGGAGGCGACGACTATCTTCTTGATACCCAGTTCCTCTGCCCGTTGCCTGGCAATACGAAGCACTTCGTCGGTATTCGTTCTGCCGGGCTTGTCAAAATAGACTGTCTTTGATTCCATGTTTGCTTAACTCTCCTTATCAGTATATTTCTGGCTGGGCCTCGTCAGACATTATACCAACTGTGCAGGTTGATAAACAATCTCATTGCCTTAGCTTGGCTGGGTATGATATAGTTCTTGATATGGAAGATGTGGAAGCCAAAATCGAGTTTATTCCCTCGGGCACTATTACTTCCCCGGAGGGATTTTATGCCGGTGCTACCTATGCCGGGATAAAGGAGGCAAATGATGGGACGCTGGACTTGGGCGTCCTCTTTTCGAAAGCAGCCTGCTCGGCTGCCGCCCTGTTCACGAAAAACAGGATTAAGGCAGCGCCGGTAATCCTATCACGGAAGCAATTACAGAAGGGGAGAGCCGAGGCAGTAGTGGTCAACAGCGGCTGTGCCAATGCCTGTACCGGCAGTAAGGGGCTTAGAGATGCGGCCAAGATGGCGGGGCTGGCGGCTGAGGGGCTGGGGATATTACCTGGGGATGTTGTGGTAGCCAGCACCGGGGTCATCGGTAAACGGCTGCCGATGAGGCGGATCGGGGATAGTATGAACCAGGTTATTCTCTCCAGAGATGGCGGTCATCAGCTGGCAAAGGCAATCATGACCACTGACACTGTACCTAAGGAAACGGCAGTGGCTGTTGAGGCGAGCGAAAGCAAGTTTATCATTGGTGGGGTAGCCAAGGGGTCGGGGATGATTCATCCTGACCTGGCGACGCTGCTCTGCTTCTTGGCTACCGATGCTGCTGTGAATATTGATTTTCTCAAGCTGGCGCTGCGTAAGGCAGTGGATACCTCGTTCAATATGGTTTCCATCGATGGCGATACCAGCCCCAATGATACGGTGCTGATAATGGCTAACGGGCTGGCCGGTAATACACCAATAACTCAGGGCAGCGAATTGGCTGATGTCTTTCAGCAAGCACTTGACCGGGTCTGCCGTTTTCTGGCCAAATGTATCGCCCGTGATGGTGAGGGGGCCAGCCGGCTTATCGAGGTCATGGTTAGTGGCGCCCCGAGTGTGGCTCAGGCGCGGCGAGCCGCCAGGGCTGTCGTCAGCTCGCCGCTGGTGAAGGCGGCCGTCCATGGCAGCGACCCCAACTGGGGGCGGATTGTGGCCGCGCTGGGGAGGAGTGGCGCCGGGGTGGTGGAATCAAAGATTGACCTGTACATAGGTGATACCTGTGTATTAAGTGCCGGTAAACCCGTGACCTTCAACAGGCGTGGTGTCAAGCAAGTGCTGGGCGGCGGTGAAGTGCCGATAGACCTGCGGCTTAACCTGGGTACGGCCACCGCTACCGCCTGGGGTTGCGACCTGTCTGAGGAGTACGTCACGATTAACAGCAAGTACACAACCTGAGAAGTTGTCTCTTGAGGGAAGTAGAGGTTGACCGAAAGGTTGGATAAGGTTATCGTGGTCAAGATTGGTGGCGCTACCTTAGGGAGCCACGATACTACTGTTGAGGATGCGGTTGCTCTTCAGAAGCAGGGCAGTCCACTGGTTGTCGTCCATGGTGGCGGCAGGCTAATAACCGGGTGGCTGGATAAGCTGGGCCTTTCCAGCCGGTTTGTCGGTGGCGAGAGGATAACCGACCGCGCTATGCTTGAGGTGGTGATTGCCGTGCTCGCCGGGTTAGCCAACAAGGAGCTCGTTGCCGCCATCAACAGCCGGGGTGGGCAGGCGGTGGGCATCAGTGGCGTGGACGGCGCTTTGATTCAGGGGAGGGTTAAAGACACCGCGCTCGGCTATGTCGGCAGTGTAGTCGAGGTAAACGTGGCCTTACTGGGGGTACTGTTACAGTCAGGTTATCTTCCAGTGGTTGCTCCGGTCGGTCTCCATTCGGTTGATCGGCCAGAGGAAGCTCCGCAGATACTTAATATTAACGCTGATGTGGTGGCGGGTGAGATTGCGGCGGGCCTTAATGCGGCAAGGCTTGTCTTCCTGACCGATGTCGTCGGCGTTTGCGACCGCTCAGGCCAGTTGCTGCCCCGGCTGTCACCAGATGAGGCAGAGGCATTAATCGCTTCGGGGGTGGCTTCAGGGGGGATGATAC
>CAZNSC010000067.1:0-11533 GCA_964575695.1 uncultured Dehalococcoidales bacterium | reverse complement strand
ATACCCAATATTAGAGCCTGCGTGAGAGCGCTGCCCAATACGGCAACGACCCGAATTATCGATGGCAGGCAGTCCCATGCCCTACTCAGGGAGATTGAAGGCGGTGGCGGTGGCACCACAATACAGCGTTAATCAAGGATAGAGTGAAGCAGTTCGTTTGTCAAGGGAAGTCTGAAGCAGAAGCTACTAAGTGGGAGTTTAAGAGAGGCGAAGCCTCTCTTACAAGGCAATTCCCCTTCTCCTTCAAAGGAGAGGGGGACACAGGGGGTGAGGTTGGTAAACAATCTCTCCATAGGTGGCGAAAGTGAGTGATTGGCAGCAGCTTGAGCACAAATACTTTATGAGCACATTTGAGCGTCTCCCGGTGACCCTGGTCAGGGGGCAGGGGGCACGGGTGTGGGACGATGATGGGCGGGAGTATCTCGACTTTGTCGGCGGCTGGGCGGTCACCAGCCTGGGGCACTGTCACCCGGCGGTTGTTGATGCCGTGGCGGAGCAGGCGCGGACACTCATTCAGGTCTCAAACCAGTTCTACACCATCCCCCAGATTCAGCTGGCAGAGCTTCTGGTGCAGAATAGCTGTCTGGACAAGGTTTTTTTCTGCAATAGCGGGGCCGAGGCTAATGAGGGAGCAGTGAAGCTCGCCCGGCGGTACGGTAAACGCTACCTGGGTGGAGCCTATGAGGTCATTACCGCTAGCGGTTCCTTTCACGGGCGCACTCTGGCGATGGTGACCGCCACCGGGCAGCCCAAGTTCCAGCAGCCATATGTGCCATTGCCGTCTGGTTTCATCAATGCGGAGTATAATAACATTGAGGCAATAAAGGCAGCTACCACCAGCCAGACCTGCGCCGTGATGCTGGAACCAATACAGGGAGAAGGCGGGGTCAATCTACCTGACGACAAGTATTTGGCCGCCATCCGGGCCTGGTGTGACCAGGCGGGTATTCTGTTTATCCTCGATGAAATTCAGACCGGGGTGGGTCGAACCGGGACGCTCTTTGCCTACGAGCAGTATGGCGTTGAGCCTGATATAATGACCCTGGCTAAGGGCCTGGCCAGTGGCATCCCGATTGGGGCTATCCTGGCCAAGGAGAGGGCGTCTGTCTTTGTCCCCGGGGAGCACGGCTCGACCTATGGGGGTAATCCGTTGGCTTGCGCCGCCGCCTATGCCACGGTAAAGTTTATAATTGACCATGATATTGCTGGCAACGCCAAGAGAGTGGGACAATATCTTACCGCCGGGCTGGAAGGATTAAGGCAGAAGTTTCAGTCCATCACCGATGTGCGGGGCCGTGGACTGCTGCTAGCCCTGGAATTTGACAGAGATATTGCCCAGACAATGGTGCTGGCCTGTCTTGAGAGGGGCTTACTGGTTAACCGTCTCAAGCCTAATGCATTGCGCTTTATGCCGTCGCTTATTATAGGTAATGGCGAGGTGGATGAGGCGCTGGATATAGTGGATAAGGCTTTATCCACTATTGCTGGCTAGACTTCGGACAGGTTCCTCTTCTCCTTCGAAGGAATAGGTGCCGGGAGCGTCGAAGAGAGGCGAAGCCTCTCTTACAAAACCAATTCCCCCTCCCCTTTGAAGGAGAGGGGGATAAAGGGGGTGAGGTTGAAATGTCGGACAAAGTAGTGCTGGCCTACAGCGGCGGGTTGGACACATCGGTGGCTATCAGATGGCTCAGGGAAAGGTACAACCTTGATGTCATTGCCCTTACTATTGATGTCGGTAACGAGCGTGATTTTTCTGCTGTTCAGCAGAAGGCGCTCAAGGTCGGCGCCGTGAAGGCATTGGTGATGGACGCCAAGGAGTTATTTGTCAATTACTTTATTTTTCCAGCACTACAGGCGGATGCTGTCTATGAGGGACAATACCCGCTGGCGACGGCTCTTTCTCGCCCGTTGATGGCCAAGCTGCTAGTGGACGCTGCCGTGGAGGAGGGGGCTTCCGCTGTGGCTCACGGTTGTACGGGCAAGGGTAATGACCAGGTGAGGTTTGATGTCGGTGTTAATGCCCTGGCGCCCGGTCTCAAGATTATTGCCCCCGCCCGGGAGTGGGGCATGACCCGGGAAGAGACTATTGACTATGCCCGGCGTTATGAGATTCCAGTGCCTATTACCGCGGCCAGTCCCTATTCCATTGATGAGAACCTGTGGGGGCGGAGTATTGAGTGCGGCGTTCTGGAGGACCCCTGGACTGAACCGCCGGAGGAGGTATTTGCCTGGACACGGTCGCCGGGTGATGCCCCGGATAAACCAGCCTACGTTGAGATTGGTTTTGACAGGGGAATCCCGGTTACTATTAATGACAAGGAAATGGACGGGGTCAGCCTGATTCGGGAGCTTAATGAGCTGGCGGGCAGGTACGGGGTAGGCAGGATTGACCACTTGGAGAACAGGCTGGTGGGGATAAAGTCACGGGAGATTTACGAAGCCCCAGCAGCGGTGGTCTTGCTCCAGGCGCATCAGGCTCTGGAGGCGATGACCCTGGCCAAAGACCAGTTGCGATTCAAGCAGAAGGTGGCTCAGGAGTATGCCGACCTCATCTATAACGGCCTGTGGTTCACCTCACTACATCAGGACCTGGCGGTCTATATCAAAAGCTCACAGCGCTTTGTTACCGGCTCGGTGCGCCTGAAGCTCTTTAAGGGAGGTTGCCGGGTGGTGGGGCGGAAGTCACCAAAGTCGCTGTACAGCTTCAGCCTTGCTACCTACGACAGGGGTGATGTTTTTGACCAGAGCGCTTCTCCCGGTTTCATTCATATCTGGGGGTTGCCGGTGAGAACCCAGGCACAGGTGCAGCTAATCGGTGATGCCGAGGGCCCGTTAAGTATTATGCCACCCAGAAAGAAGGAGACTTAGGTGAGCCATATTCGTGGTCGTTTTCATAAGGCAGCCGACAAATTGGTAGCTCAATACACGGCTTCTGTTCCTTTTGACTGGCGTTTGTATCCCCACGACATTGCGGGCAGTATTGCCCACGCCCGGATGCTGGCAAAGCAGGGGATAATCTCGGGCAAAGAGGCCGAGATTATTGCTGAGGGGCTGACCTCGGTTCGGGAGGAGATAGAGCAGGGTAAGTTTGAGTTCGAACCGGAACTGGAAGACATCCACATGAATATTGAAGCCCGGCTCATTGAGAAAATAGGCGAGGTCGGGGGCAAGCTCCACACCGCCCGTTCCCGGAATGACCAGGTGGCCCTGGACATGCGCCTCTTTGTTAAGGGGGCAATATCAGAGACCCTCGCCAAGCTGAGGACATTTCAGCAAGCTCTTATCAGTGTGGCTGAAAATAACAAGAGTGTGATTATGCCCGGATATACCCATTTACAGCCGGCACAGCCGGTGCTCCTGGCTCATCACCTCTTGGCCTATTTTGAGATGCTCAAGCGGGATGCCGAGCGGTTTAGGGACTGTCTCCTGCGCACCGATGTCATGCCCCTGGGCAGCGGCGCTATCGCCGGTGTCACCTATAGTGTTGACCGGGATTTTTTGGCTCGGGAACTGGGCTTTAGCCAGATAAGCCAGAATAGTATTGACGCCGTCTCGGACAGGGATTTTGTAATTGAGTACGAGGCAGCGGCCAGCCTGTGTATGATGCACCTCTCCCGGCTGGCTGAGGAGATTATTCTGTGGTCTTCCGCCGAGTTCAATTTTATTGAGCTTGACGAGGCTTATGCCACCGGCAGCAGTATTATGCCCCAGAAGAAGAACCCTGACGTTGCTGAGCTGGTCCGGGGAAAGACAGGACGAGTCTATGGTGAACTCATGGCTCTGCTGACAACGATGAAAGGCCTGCCTCTATCCTACAACCGGGATATGCAGGAGGATAAAGAGGGCTTATTTGATGCTGTGGATACCTTGCTATCTACTCTGGAAGTGTTTACCGATATGATCAGCACCCTGCAGGTGAAGACAGAAAATACTGAGCTGGCGGTTAAGTATGGCTATCTTCTCGCCACCGACCTGGCTGACTATCTGGTCAGGAAAGGGGAACCCTTCCGTACTGCCCATGATACTGTGGCTAGGCTAGTAAGCTATGCCGCGGGACAGGGCAAATCATTCAGTGAAATTAGCCTCAGTGAATACCAGAGGTTTTCTCCGCGGTTTGGTGACGATGTTTACTCGATCACAGTGGAGTCGTCTATTGCCGCTCGGGATGTTATCGGTGGCACTGCCCCAAGGCAGGTGGAGCAGGCACTGGCCAGTGCTAGAAGGATGATCGGAGCGAGCAGACGAAGCAAGTAGAGGAGTTGTTTCACCAAGGCCGGCCTTTACGCGGCTTTGGCAACTTTGTGCTGGCTACGAAGGCATCTGGTGCATAGGTTGAGTCTCTTTGTTTGACCATTAATGGTGACCGTCGTCGGGTGAATATTGGGTATCCAGCACCGATTGGTATGGCGCTTAGAGTGGCTCACATTATGACCAAATTGAGGCGATTTCCCACACAGATCACACTTCAATATCTCTTCTCCTTTGACTAGTGGCCAGATTTGTTGTAAAATCCGTCCATAATACTACCATACTCGTCTAATCTTGGCAAGGTTGAGGCTGATAGACAGCCTCACCAGGATGGAGTGAAGTGAAACAGGTTGACTCTGCGACTGGACAGGACCTGAGGGAGATGCTGACTGCGGCGACGAACTGGCTGGAGAAGAATGCTCCAGATATTGATGCCCTGAATGTTTTTCCGGTGCCGGATGGAGATACCGGGACTAACATGCTGCTGACCATGCGCTCTTCTGTCGACGAAGCCTACCGTGCCCCCGACCGTAGCGCCTCAGCAGTGGCTCAGGCCATTGCCCGGGGGGCGCTGATGGGGGCTCGGGGTAATAGTGGCGTAATCCTGTCCCAGATCTGGCGTGGCCTGGCGCAGGGCCTGGCGGACAAGGAGAAGTTTACCGGTAGTGATCTGGCTGACGCTCTAAAGAAGGCCGCAGGACTGGCTTATAAAGGACTGAGTAACCCGGTAGAAGGGACTATTCTCACCGTAGTTAAGGATGTCGCGGCGGCGGCAGAGGCACAGGCTTCTCAGAGTGATGATAATGACCTGCTCTCAATTATGGAAGCAATGGTTAATGCTGGAGGGAAGTCGGTGGCTAATACGCCTAAGCTCCTGCCGGTGCTAAGGGAAGCCGGGGTGGTGGACGCCGGGGGGCAAGGCCTGTACACCATTCTTGACGGCGCCCTGCGCTACCTTAAGGGTGAGGCCGAGCAGATGAAGTACCGCCGGCCGCAGATAATTGTCACTGATATACCTACCGCCAGGATGCCGCAGATGATAGCGGCTGAAGAGGTGCCCTATGGCTATTGCACCGAGTTTCTCCTTAAAGGACACCAGCTTGAGCCCGATAGAATTCGGGCCAGGCTGATTAAGAAAGGGGAATCTCTAATTGTAGTCGGCGAGGAATCGGCGGTCAGGGTTCATATCCATACCTTGAACCCGGGTATGGTTATTCGCTATGCCACCTCATTGGGCACGATGCATCAGGTGAGCATCCGTAACATGGATGAGCAGCACCAGGACTACCTGGAGATGCAGAGGGAGAGGTTGCCCGCAGTTGCCATTGATGTGGCTACGGTGGCGGTTGTCTCCGGGGATGGGCTGGCAGAGGTCTTTAAGAGTCTGGGGGCGACGGCTATTGTCCCTGGCGGGCAGACAATGAATCCCAGCACCAAAGATTTACTCCAGGTGATAGAGGCGGTACCTTCGGATAGTGTAATTATCCTGCCCAATAACAAGAACATAGTGCCTACGGCTAATCAACTACAGTCCGTGACAAAGAAGACAGTCGCCGTAGTGCCGACGGAGACCATCCCGCAGGGGGTGTCTGCCCTCCTGGCCTTTGACTTTGAGGCCGATTTTGAGACAAATGCCGAGCTTATGAAGAAGGCGAAATCAGCAGTAAAATCTATCGAAATCACCCGGGCCGTGCGCTCGGCCAAGCTTGGGCGCTTTAATATCAGAAGGAAGCAGGGCATCAGCTTCCTGGACGGGGACCTGGTCGCCGTGGGCGATAATCCCGCCGATGCCCTTAACCAGACGCTAGCCAGGTTGAGTCTAGCTGAAGCCGAGGTGATCACTATCTACTATGGAGCCGGTACCGAGCTCACCGAGGCGCAAAAGGTTAGCAGCAATATTCAGCAGCAATACCCCCAACTCCAGGTTGAGGTTGTTCGTGGAGGGCAGCCTCACTATGACTATATTGTTTCTGTAGAGTAGTCGGGAGGGCCAGTGTCGGCAGTTAAGATTGTGACCGACAGTGTTGCTGATTTGCCACCTCAGGTAGTCGCAGAGCTGGGGATCACTGTTGTACCACTGAACGTTCGCTTCGGAAGCGAGGTCTATCGGGATGGCATCGACCTGACTGTCGAGGAGTTCTACGAGAAGCTAAAGCATAGTGAGGTCCTGCCGGTTACTTCAGTGCCTTCGCCTAAAACCGTCGCTGAGGCGTATGATAAGCTAGCTGAGGAAACCCAGGAAATCCTAGCTATTATCATCAGTTCCAAACTCAGCGGTACCTATGATGTGGCGGTACAGAGTATAGGGCTGATGAACAGGAAATGCCGGGTGGAAGTAATTGATTCACAATGGGCTACTATGGCAGAGGGATTTATAGTTATGAAGGCGGCTAAGGCAGCCCAGGCAGGAGCTAGCCTTGATGAGGTGATGGATGTTGCCCGAAAGACTATTCCCCGCGTCGATTTTCGGGCAGCCTTTGATACCCTGGAGTATCTCAGGAGAGGTGGGCGTATTGGCACCGCTCAAGCGTTTCTGGGGTCAATGCTCAAGGTTAATCCCATCATAACCCTGAAGGACGGTGTGGTTGAACCTGTCAGCCGAGCACGCTCTCGGGCTAAGGCGATAGAGCACTTATATAACTTTGCTATGAGCTATTCCTACATTGAGGGGATAGCAGTGGAGGATACCGCCACTCCTGATGAAGCGGAGATGCTAGTCGAGTGGCTCAGCCCGAAAGTTCCCAGAGAGCGTATCTACCGTTCAAAGATGACCCCGGTAATCGGCACGCATACCGGCCCCGGTCTTCTGTTGGTGGCTATACTGGGCGATAGAGAGTAGTTATCTAGTGGCTTACAGTGGTGCCGCCTGTGTCTTAGCTATAGTCGTCACGACTACGGAGGCAGGGTCTTGTCGATAAATGCAGAGCCTCTGCGTAAGATTCTGGAGCTTGAGCATAAAAAGGGTTATGTAGATTCAGCGGTAATCGGTGGTCTTGACAGGTTCCTCCGCAACTGGGCAGGCCAGGCTGTAGAGTCAATATCCAGTCCCAAACTCCTAAACCGTTTTCACAGGCTTCACCTTGTTAACTCCGGCTATGCCTCTCTGACCAGGGAGCAGCGCAAGCAGTGGGTAAATAGTGTGCTTGGCCTTCTGGCTGAGCTGGAGCTGGCGGGGCGAGAAAAGGGCGAACTGCCCCCGGAAAGCACTACTCCATCCAGGGCAGCACACCCCCCCAGCCGGCCGCCTTTAAGAAGGCAAAGAATGGAGACCGTTGAGTCGCCGATTACTGCGGTTCGGGGGGTCAGCTCGAATATCGCCACCAAGTTCCTCCGGCTGGGGGTGAACACGATTCGAGACCTGCTCTACTTCTTCCCGCACCGTCATCTTGACTACAGCCAGCGGAAGTTTATCTCGCAGCTGGTTGAGGGTGAGGAGCAGACAATTATAGCCCACGTGTGGCAGGCACAGGACATAATGCTGGGTGGGAGGCGAAGCACAGAAGCCATTGTTGGTGACGAGACGGGTAATGTCAGGGTAGTCTGGTTCAATAACCCCTACCTGGCGAAGAAGCTGCGCACGAATACCAGGGTGGTCATCTCTGGCCGGGTAAGCCTGTTTAACGGACGGCACGTGTTTGAATCTCCGGAGTGGGAGCTAGCCGAGGATAAAGAACTGGTTCACACCGGGCGCCTGGTTCCTATTTATCATCTTACTCAAGGGCTGCATCCCCGCCAGGTGAGGCAGTTAATGAAAAGGGTTGTCGACCAGTGGGCGTGGCAGCTGGACGATTTTTTGCCACCGGAGTTGAAACAGCGGTGCCAGCTACTGGATTTGCCGCAGGCAATAGGTCAGGCTCACTTCCCGGAAGACGAAGCCCTGAAGGCTAAAGCCAGGACTCGGTTAGCCTTTGATGAGCTGATCATACTTCAGCTGGGCGTCCTCGGT
The DNA here is from genome assembly GCA_964575695.1 of uncultured Dehalococcoidales bacterium. Lineage (GTDB taxonomy): Bacteria > Chloroflexota > Dehalococcoidia > Dehalococcoidales > W111 > CAZNSC01. The sequence continues at coordinate 3,339 of CAZNSC010000067.1, read as the reverse complement.
CGAAAGCACGATTGGCAGGATAGCCAGCCCGGCAATCCCATTAGCGGGGATAGACAGGTATTAGAGGCGTTTCTGGCTGCTTTACCCTTTGAGCTGACGGCGGCGCAGCGCAAGGTATTACAGGAGTTGCTGGACGACCTTCAGGAGGCAAAGCCGATGTCCCGTTTGCTCCAGGGAGAGGTGGGCAGTGGCAAGACGGTAGTCGCTACCGCCGGTCTGCTGGCGGCGGCGGCCAGTGGCTATCAGGGGGCATTCATGGCACCAACTGAAATTCTGGCGGAGCAGCATTTTGCCAGTATCTGCCGGTTCCTGTCCCGGGTGGTGCCGCCGGAGCCTGAGGAAGGCTATCTGCACAGTTACTCCGGGCTTTTGTCCCGCCCGCTTACCGTGGCCCTCCTTATCGGCGATATCACTCAGGTTAAGAAGCGGGGCCTCCACGAGCGTATCTCAAGTGGGGAGATAGACATTATTATAGGCACTCATGCCCTTATCCAGAAGGAGGTCGAGTTCCACCAGCTGGGGCTGGTCGTGGTCGACGAGCAGCACCGGTTCGGGGTCACCCAGCGTTCGGCACTGCGCCAGAAGGGTTTTAACCCTCATGTGCTGGTGATGACGGCAACGCCTATCCCACGAACATTAGCTCTGACCTTATACGGCGACCTTGACCTCTCGGTTATCGACCAGCTACCTCCGGGGAGACAGGTGATAAAGACCAAATGGCTCAAACCGGCGCAGAGGGAAAGTGCCTACGCCTTTACCCGGCAGCAGGTAGCTGGCGGTCGTCAGGCCTTTATTATCTGTCCCTTTGTTGAAGAATCGGAGGTTATTGAAGCCAAAGCAGCGGTGGCAGAATATGAGCGCCTGTCCCGTGAAGTCTTCCCCGACCTTCGCTTAGGCCTACTTCACGGACGTATGTCGGCAGTGGAGAAGGACAAGGTAATGCGTCGCTTTCACTCTGGCGAACTGGACATTCTGGTTTCAACCCCGGTTGTTGAGGTGGGTATAGATGTACCCAATGCCACAATAATGCTGGTGGAGAGTGCCGACCGTTTTGGTCTGTCGCAGTTACACCAGTTCCGGGGCAGGGTGGGGCGGGGGCAGGAGCAGAGCTACTGCATGCTGTTGGCCGAGAATCCTTCTCAGGTCGGTAGAGAGCGGCTGGACATAATAGAGAAAGTCCATGATGGCTTTCAACTGGCGGAAGAGGACCTGAAATTACGAGGTCCGGGAGAGTTCTTCGGCACCCGGCAGAGCGGACTACCCAACCTGCGTATGGCAAAGCTGTCTGATATCGCGCTGCTGGAGCTAGCCCGGAGCGAGGCGATAAGACTCTTTGAAAAAGACCCTGGATTAGAGAAGCCTGAGCATAAACTTCTGGCTAAGGAGCTGGCCCAGGTCTGGCAGCAGGGTGGTGAATGGAGCTAGGCTCTTCTAGCCTGGCAACCCGGGGAAAGGCATTGAGTCTGACTGCAGCTCGGAGATTTCCACATCTATCGCCCACGCAGTAAGGCATGCCCCTCAACTGTCGTAATGACCTGCCCTGCCACTCAATGGCACGCGCTATTCTAGATTCTGCTTTATCCTGCGGAGCCTTTCGGCGATGCTTCTGCTGATTTCTTTATAGGCTTCGTCCAGGTCCTGGGTTTTACGATCGAACTCTATTGAGAACCAGACAATTTGATTGGCCAGCCGTATCATATCGTAGACTCGTTTCAGGTCGTTTCGCAGGAATGTCGGAATGTCATAGAACTCGTATTGCCCCGCATCCCATATGCGTGTGCCAAAGGGGACTAATTGACCTCTCCCGACTTCAGCCGTTATTCTCAGATTATTCTCAACCTCCTCCATCAATCTGGGAGCTGAAAACTTGGGCTGTTCTGCAATCACCGAAGGCGCCCCTGGATTTCTCGAGGCAAACAGTGCCGCTAAAGCGCCGAGGGCGGTAGTCTGCGGCTCCCGGTCAGACAGGGCACCCCACCAGGACACAAGGGTGAAGCAGACAGTTCCTATGACACCAGCAAATAGGAGAAGCAGTGCTGCTTCCCACAGTGTCACAGGTTCGCTCCCGTAAGAATGATAGTCCGGTACATACTACCCTGCTATATGTGATACAGCATCGACAACATTTTACACCATTGTTGAAAAACATGAAATAGCTGTTGGCATGAATTACGAATTCCAGTGATTCCCACCCGTGACTGCACTCCGCACGCCCACGGGTTTATCACTCATTTGGGGTATTGACAGTTGTTGCCACTAAAGGTAAATTGTATTAGAAGATCGAGGGCAGTACCCTCCAGGGCAACAGAGTCTCAAGGGGGTATACGTTGAAGTACATACAGAGAAAAAGAAAAGAGAGATTAGTTGGCGAATGGGTAAAGCAGGCCGGTCTACCCCCTGAAGAGGTTACACCTGAACTACTGGGTGAGCAGCCCACAGATGAGACTCCGTTAGCCGGTGATGACCTCGCAAAGGAGCACCTGCCTTATTACACGGCGATGACAGACATAGACCGGGGCATGGTGCGCCTACCTATTCGATACGTCTTGATCGGGCTTTCCGTAATCGCATTACTGATAGTCGCATTGGCTGTGGTAATTACCATTCTTATCATGCGGCCCTGATGATCGCCAGGTCATGACTGATACAGGCTGACCGCCACACTCCTAGGGTTTTGCCAATCGTTTAAGTATCTTCCTTAGCCTGAATTCCATGCGGAGCTCGTCATTGTCAAAAAGCAACCGATTTCTTATTATGGCTTTTTCCTGAAGAGAAAGCTCGCCAATCGGGCTCAGCCTTTTAATGAAAATAGGAAAGAGCGACAGTAACACAAGAAGTCCAGCGTTTCCCAACTGACCGCTGCTCGCATTCAGAACCAGGGCCGTAGCCAGAAAGAGTATGGTGCCGATGGCAGCGTTCCAGAGCAAGGCTAAGACGGCCAGGGGAATCAAAGAGAATAGTAGAACCTTCGGCGACAAGACCAGAAGGGCGCCCATGAAAGTACCAATGCCTCTGCCACCGGCAAATCTTATGAAACACGACCAGTTGTGACCAACTACTGCCGCTACGCCGCATAGCGCCTGGACCTGTATCGGCATACCAAAATGTCGGGCCAGCCAGACCACCAGAGAGCCTTTGAGGACATCACAAATGCCTGATAGCGCGCCCTGCCAGAAACCCACATATCTGATAACGTTAGAGCCGGAAGTCTTTCTCCAGCCCAGTTCCAGGATATTATGCCCTGAAGAAAGACGGGTAATCAGATAACCAAAGGGGATGGAACCGATCAGGTAGCCAGTAGAGATGACGATTAATTCAGGCAACATGTCTTCTTAAGTC
>CAZNSC010000066.1:0-16338 GCA_964575695.1 uncultured Dehalococcoidales bacterium | reverse complement strand
TATTGGATACCTTCTACCTATGACCTTCCTGATTGTAAGCAAGGCGACAACAGCAATTATTACCAGGACAAAGATTAAGGCGATTGCCTTGTCGATGTCGGCGGAGGCCAGGCTGAGAAAGATGGCCACGGGTAGGGTCTCCGTCTTCATGGCTGTGGCACCGGCGAGGGTAACCGTAGCCCCAAATTCGCCGATGGCTCTTGCCCAGGTGAGAATACCGGCGGCGATTAGCCCGTCTTTGGCCAGGGGGAGAGTCACTCTGAGAAATACCTCTGGCTTACTGCAGCCTAATGTCCTGCCCACTTGTTCATATCTGGGGTCAATACTATCAAAGGTGGACTTTAGCAGTCTGATTGCTAACGCACTGATAACGGTGATCTGGGCCAGGATGATGCCCGGCACCGCAAAAACAAATTGCATCATGTTGTCGTTAATCCCGGCACCGATCTTGGTGTTGAAGAAGACCAGCAAGGCCGCCCCTAGTGCTATCGGGGAGATGACGATGGGCAGGTCAAGCAAGCTATCAACTATATTTTTCCCGGGGAACTCGGTCTGAGAGATGGCGTAGGCGACGGGGATGCCAATTAGCAGCGAGATAATGGTGGCGATAGTCGCCGTGGTGATACTCAGCTTGATGGCAAAGAGGATTTCCTCGGAAAGAAGGACGGATATGAAAGCATTCCAGTTGGTATAGGTGAGCATCGAGACTACAATCCCGATGAAGAATATGGTTAGCAGGGCGAGGGCGCTGACAGACGCCCCTTTAAATGCTCTCTCGCCGGCAACACCCTTCAGGACTTTGAACATGAATTCATACCTTCCCGTGGATTTCTATTTGACCAGCGGCGTGTAGGTCTCGGGAAGTTTGTACTCTCCGCCAATTTCAGCATCGGGGGCGAACCGTCTCGCTTCACTTTCCGTGGTGATATAGCCCCATTTACGGAAAATATCTTGTCCTGATGGTGACACCAGAAAATCTAAGAATGTCTGTGCGCTCTCTCTATCTCCGGCAAATGTGGATATTGCCCCGGGGATGTAAGCAATCCTCGGTACCTGCTCTGGCTTTAGATATATCACATTCATGATACCGGGGTGCCATTTGGAGAAGACACGCCAGCCGATAACGGCATCAACTTTCTTCAGGACGAGCAGGCTGGCGGTCTTGGAACAACTTTCGGCGTAGGTAATGACATTCCTGCCTACAGCCTGCAAAAGGTTGTTATAGTCTAGTATCTCAACGGCGTACAGGCCCACGCAGACTGCTTCCGGGTTTCCCAGCCCAACCTTGATTCCGGGCCGGGCCAGGTCAGAAAGTGTGTGAATATTCTTGGGGTTCCCATGCTGTACCAGAATGGCTGGGATCAGGTAAGCAATCTTCTTCACTGACTCAGGCTCGATGACGCCATCATTCTCCGCCAATGCCATGTAATCAGGAGAGCCCGGGATGTATAGTTCGCCACGGTTGGACAGTTTCATCTGGGAAAGTACGGTTCCTGAGCCGCTGAAGTTGAGATATACCTTTATCCCCGTTGTCTTCTCGAACTCCGTAGCGGCCTCCTCCATAGCCGGCTTGCTCGCCGAACCAACAAAAGCCAGTATCGTCTTCTGTTGCCCTCGGGCACACCCGCCGAGGGGAATGAAAATCAGTAGTCCCGCCAGGGCTGCTATCGGAATTAGACTAATTAGCTTCTTCAATCTGAGTCTTCCCGAGTTATTATATTACGAGCGATATAACGGTTATTAAAAAAATCATTCGGCCTGCCTCAGGAATTCCTGGAACCTGGAGCGCAACGCCTTGTACTCAGTGACAGCCTTTCGTCCCTCCTCGGTCAACCGGGCACGCCCCCAGCCAGCGCCCCCCGTAGTTTTCTCCACCAGGGGGCATGGTGCCAGGCGGTTCACGGCCTCTACCCAGAGCCAGGCATTCCGGTAGCCCAATCGCATAGCCCGGGCTGCCGCGGCTATGGAGCCGAGCCGGTCAATGTTTTCCAGCAGCATCGCCCTGCCCCAACCCATATAAAGTTCCCCGTCCTTCTCCACCCATATTCTGCCCCTTATCGCATAGTCTGGCACAGGGTGACGGGAGAAACGCGGTGGCTTCTTGGCCTTAAAGCTTGGTATTTCGGTCTTAGTCATCTATCCGTTACTCGGAAAAAACCGTCGCCAGTACTAAATCTATATTACAGGCGATATAGCGCTTTTGTCAAGTGGTGATGGTTGCCGGCGGTCTTCTATTCGTCCAGAGGTGCCCGGCCCTCAACGGGATTCTTATCCTGGGAGCGGTAGTCCTTTTCCGTGTTAATATCGATGATAACGCTTTCCGAGTTGACCTCGACCTCTAGTATGTCCTCCGGGTGGGACTCGATTATCTTCTTTGCCCCAAAGTCGCCGGTTAGCCCAGACAGTTCGGGCTTGTACCTGGCGGCAAAGATGACGGGGTGCCCCATCCTCTTTTTGTATACCGGAAAGACGATACCGCGCCGACTTCTGGCAAACTCCCCGATAAGTCTATTAATAGTCTCCGTGCCGATCAGCGGCTGGTCGCCCAGGACAATCATGACCCCATCTGAGTCTTTAGAGGTGTGCTCTAAGCCACATTTTATGGAGGCGCTCATCCCCAGGCGATAGTCCCGGTTCAACACCACTTTGACCGGCTTATCGGCCAGCCTCGGGGCTATACTGTGGGCCTGGCAGCCCAGGACAACAATTATCTCGCCTGCCTCGGATTCGAGGACATTGCTGACCACCCTCTCGATGATGGTGCTATCTCCCCAGGGCAAGAGCTGCTTTGTCTTGCCCATTCGCTTTGATTCCCCGGCCGCCAGAACTATTGCCGATAGCAACTGATGTACATGCGCCTCTTAAATTAAGCTGACTTAGCCTGCTCCAGGCTTTGTTTCAGTGCTCGTCTGGTTAGCACCTTCACCATTTCCCGGCGGTACTCAGCCGAGCCACGGACGTCAGATATAGGACGGGCTTCTTCAGATGCTGTTTGCGCCGCCTCCTCAATCGCTTTATCTTCCATCTTGGTTCCTTTGATTGCCACCTCGGCTCCCTTGGCTCTCATCGGGGTGGGAGCGACCGCACCCAGGACTATTCTGGCATCGCGGCATGTGTTATCCTCTCCTAGTGTGAGCCATGAGGCAACACCGACGGCGGCGATATCCACACCCCCTCTGGGGAAGAGCTTGAGGTAGGCTCCGACGGTGCCGGGCGGTGGCTTGGGCACTTGAATCTCGGTGAGGACTTCATCGGGTTGGAGGACAGTCTCGCCGGGACCAGCGAAAAACTTCTCCAGGGGAACTGTCCGTTCCCCGTTACGACTAGCGAGCTTCACTATGGCGCCTAATGCCACCAGTGGGGATGCCGTATCGGCTGACGGGGCCGCATTGCACAGATTGCCGCCAATAGTTCCCATATTGCGAATCTGTGGTGTGCCAATCAATGCCGCTGCCCTGGCGAGGATACCAAACCTCTGTTGAATAACTGCCGAATCAGCAATAGACTGGTTGCTGGCTAGCGCTCCAATCCTGAGCCCATATATCTCGTCGTACTCGATGTAGTCCAGATCAGCAATGCCTTTAAGCCCAACCAGGTATTGCGGGACCATCTCTCTTTCCTTCATTCCCACCAGCACATCGGTACCGCCAGCGATGACCCTGGCTTTCTCCTTATACTGGGTAAGCAGGGAGCAGACCTCGTCAACGGTTCGTGGAGCTAAATATTCAAATTTTGGTAGCGACACTATCCTTCGCCTCCTTTCTTTTCTTTTAACGCTTTGAGTATCTTCTCCGGTGTTACGGGGAGGTCTTTTATCCAGACCCCGATGGCATCGTGGATGGCATTGACAATGGCCGGAGGCGGGCTTATTATCAGTCCTTCGCCTGCTTCCTTGGCTCCGTATGGACCGCCGGGGGTCACTGTCTCCACCGGGATTCCAGTCATCTTCGGGGCGTCCAGGGAACGGGGCATCTTGTAGTCGGCAAAGTTGGTATTGAGTGTTTTGCCATTTTCGATGATGAAGTTCTCATGGAGTGCCTGTCCTTGTCCTTGAACCATGGAACCTTCACATTGACCTTCTACTGCCATTGGATTCAATGCCCTGCCACAGTCGTGGGCCATGACTGACCTGATGTGTCGCACTTGCCCGGTCTCGATATCTACCTCGACTTCAGAGACCTCAGCGCCAAAGCTGTACTCCTCTGAAGCGTTCTCCTCGCCGGTCGCATAGTTGAACGGTCCCACGGTAGGAAAGGTATAGGAACCCCGTCCGATGATTTGCTTACTTTCCGGAGGAGTATTGGCAATCCGGGCCAGTTGCCTGAAGGTCAGGGCCTTCTCCGGGTTGCTCTTAGCGAAGACCTGCTCATTCTTAAACACTATATCTTCAGGCTTAGCCCCCAGCCTTCGGACAGCTACTTCCTGAAGCTGCTTTTTTACTTCTCTGGCGGCTAATATGACAGCATTACCTGACATATAGGTGACGCGGCTGGAGTAGCTGCCGACATCTACCGGGGTGAAGGCGGTGTCAACCATGGAAAAGCCAATGTTCTCCACGGATATGCCCAATTCCTCGGCGGCAATCATTGATAATACAGTGTCTGAACCCTGACCGATATCGGTTGCCCCGGTGAGCAGGTTCAAGCTTCCGTCCTCGTTGAGCTTGAGCACTGCGCTGCAGAAATCATGGGGGTGAAGCCTCTCCCCGGTAACGAAGCTATGGCAGGCGATGCCGATGCCGCGGGCGATATTGCCGCTTATCTCTTTCTTCTCTCGCCTCTCCTTCCAGTTGGTTGCCTGGGCAGCCTGCTCAATAGCCTCGGTGAGACCACAGGTAGGTAAATGTATCTTGCTTGGTGTTGTGTCCCCTGGCTTAAGGGCGTTCTTTATCCTTATTTCCACCGGGTCGATTCCCAGGTCTTCAGCAATCATGTCCAGCTGGACATCGGCGGCGAACCTGGTGTGGGCGGCTCCATGTCCGCGCAGGGCGACGCCCACCGGCTTGTTGGTGTACACTCTCAGACCATCGAATTTCAGGTTGGGCAGGCGGTAGGGGACACCGAGCATAACCCCGGCCAGGTACATGGTTATCGGGCCGGTACACGTGTAGGCACCGCCGTCGGCAACAGCGCGGCATTCAAGGGCGACCAGGGTACCGTCTCGTTTCACCCCGGTCTTGATATCCATGAACATGGTGTGTCGGCGTCGCCCGGCGGTAAGGAGTTCCTTCTGGGACCAGACCATCTTTACCGGTCTGCCCGTCTTTTTGGAGAGGAGTGCGGCGCTGAAATCTATGTCAAAGGAGTCATTCTTCCCGCCAAAGCCGGCGCCAACAAAGGGCTGAATGACCCGCACCTTATCCAGGGGGAGCCCAAGTGTCAGCCCCAGGTGGCGCCACAGGAAGTAGGGGCACATTTTTGATGCCCAGGCCGTTATGCCTCTGCTTGGCTGGTAATCGGCCACTATGGCATGGGGCTCAAGGAAACCGTGAAGGACTCGTCCCGTGGAGAACCTGTCTTCCCGAATGTGGTCTGACTCACTGAACCCCTTTTCCACATCACCAAAGTGGTAGTGGCACTCCCAGCTCATATTGTTCTTGACATGGTCATGAAGCTGGGGGGCTCCGTCCTTCATGGCTTCGAAGGGGTCAAATACTGCCGGAAGCTCATCATACTCTACCTGAATCAGGTCTAGTGCTTCTTCAGCTATATCTTCATCAATTGCGGCTACGGCGGCCACCCCTTCCCCGATGTAGCGTACCTTGTCTAGGGCTAGTGCCTCCTCGTCCCTGGTGGTGGGCAGTACCCCTCGTCTGAAGCCGCCAAAATCCTTGCCGGTGAGGACTCCTCTAACGCCGGGCAGTCTTTCTGCCAGTGTCGTATCAACCTTGACAATCCGGGCGTGGGGAAGGGGACTTCTCAGGATTTTCCCGTAGAGCATTCCTGGCAGGCTAAAATCAGCGGCATATTTGGCATCACCGGTCGCCTTTACTATGCCGTCTACTCTTGGCAAACGTTTACCGATTACTGAGTACTCTGTCATTTTCCCTCCTACGTTTTTGCATTCTCTTCTCAGGATTTTACCTGACTCCTCCCTTTGCCTTATTTTGGCAGGCGTCTCGGCTACTGTTTACTTCTTTTTGCCGTGTTCCGGCATTTAAGGCTCTGTAATGCCGGGTTCTGGTTAAGCCAGTTCAGTCCGTCCTAGAGCTTTCTTGATAACCTGCTTGACCACGACAGTGAGTAGCCGTCTTTTGTAATCAACGGGGGCGGCAATATAAACAATCGGGCCTGCCTCCTTTGTGGCTAACTCGGCTGCCTGTTGAATTGCATCGTTGCTAATTTCCCTGCCCTGGAGGCTTTCTTCTGCTTTCAGTGCCCTAATCGGGGCTGAGGCTATAGCCCCAAGCACTATTCGCGCCTCGCTGCAAGCTCCATTGTTTGGGCTGACGGTGATCACCGAGGCGGCACTGACAAGGGCAAAATCTATGGCTCCCCTGAGGCTGTGCTTCAAGTAGGCGCCCCCGCTATGGGGCGGTTGGCTTGGTATCTGGACCTCGGCGATTATCTCGTCAGGCTGAAGGCGAGTGGCCGGCTCACCGGTGCCGGTGTAAAGCTCTTCAAGGGCAAGCACCCTCTCGCCTCCAGAACTGGCGGTCCGTATTTTTGCCCCTAATGCAACTAATGGCACCACCGTGTCGGCGGAAAACAGGGAGTAGCAGCGGTCGCCACCTTTAACTACGTAGCAGCGCTCACCGCCCGTCTTAAAGCACGGTGGTCGTGAGAGTCTCCATCGGTGGGACTGGTTATAATACCAGCATCTCGTTTCCAGAGAGATATTTCCACCAATTGTACCCATATGGCGGATCTGGGTTGAGGCCACACTACCGGCGGCTGCAGCCAGCGTCGGGAACCTTTCCCGTATTAACCTTGAAGTCTCCAGACGATGAAGAGTGGTCGCAGCGCCGATTCTCAGACCCCGTTTGTCATCGGCCTCAATATAGCCCAGATTCGGGATAGACTTAATGTCGACCAGATATCGGGGTCTGGCTACTCTCTGCTTCATTCTGACCAGCAGGTCGGTGCCACCGGCAATTACTCTGGCTTGTCCTCTGTGCTGCGACAGCAGAGAACAGGCCTCTTCCAGGGTTCGGGGGGTAAAATAATCGAACTTTGGTAGCGGCATTACTTGTCCCTCCCCTCTTTCTCCCGCAGAGCCTTGAGGATTTTCTCTGGGGTTACGGGAAGGTCTTTGATTCTCACTCCGGTGGCATTATAGATGGCGTTGGTAATAGCCGCCGGCCCGGTATGGACAAGAACCTCGCCGGCATCCTTGGCTCCAAACGGGCCTTCGGGGTCGATTGATTCCACTATTATTGGCTTTATCTTTGGGATGTTCACCGACAGGGGGGGCTTATATTCCAGGAACGAGGGGTTAAGCATTTGTCCCTGGTCGTACAAGAACTGTTCTGAGAGAGTCCACCCTTGTGACATGACCGCGCACGACTCGATTTGCCCTTCTACGTCCATTGGATTTATGGCAAAGCCGCAGTCGACGGCCCCTGATGTCTCAACCAGCTTCACCTGACCGGTCTCGGGGTTTACCTCCACTTCGGCGACCTGCGCCCCATAGCTATAGGTGGGTAATGACTTGCCGATTCCGGTCCATATGTTGAGATATTCGGTCTTTGGCATATAATAGCCCTTGCCCAGGACAGGGGCCCCCTTGATAAGGCCTGCCATGACTACCTCGGCGAAGGTCATCCCCTTATCCGGGTTTTCTCTAAAATAGATTCGCCCCTCCCTGGCTTCTAGCTCGGTGACCCTGGTTCCCATCCTTTCGGCAGCGATTTCCATGAGTTGGCGCTTGGCATCGGCGGCGGCGGCCTTGACGGCGTGCCCGGTGACGAAGGTGAGCGCCATGAGGAAGCTGCCGACATCTGTCGGCGTCGTTTCCGAATCGCCGGCGGTTACCCTGATATCCTCAAGGGGTAGTCCCAGTTCCTCAGCTGCAATCTGAGCCAGCATTGTCTCGGTGTGCTGACCATTGTCCACCGCCCCGGTGAGTAGATTCACCTTACCGTCCTCGTTAAACTTGATAAAAGCGGCCGAAGAGCTGAGCGGCCCTGTATTCTGTGCCGTCTGCCCGTGAGTGCAGCTGATGCCGATACCCCGGTTAGGTGATAGCTTGCCCCGCTTATCCTTCCATCCAGCAGACTCGGCTGTCTTCTGGATGCATTCGCTCAGACCGCAGCTAATCACCTCGGTCTTGTCGGGAAGTATGTCGCCCCGCTGCCGGGCATTCTTCAACCTTATCTCTACCGGGTCAATCCCCAGTTCCTCGGCTATCATGTCCATCTGGGAATCATCGGCAAAGCGCATACTTATCTTCCCGTGTCCGCGCATTGCGGAGCTGGGCATTCTGTTGGTATAAACGCAGACCCCTTCGTATCTTATATTGGGACACCGGTAGGTCTTGAACAGGGCGCTGCAACAGAGGTATATTGCCAGTGGTCCGGTGTAATTGTAGGCTCCGTTATCGGCGATAGCCCGGCACTCCCGGGCAATTAAGGTGCCATCCTTTTTAACCCCGGTCTTCAGTTCCACGATGAACGGGTGCCTTTTTTGAACGCAGGTAAAGACCTCTTCCCGGCTATAGGTTATCTTGACCGGTCTGCCCGTCCGTATGGACAGGAGAGCCGCACAGAAGTCAAGGGAGAACAGCATTGATTTACCACCGAACGCTCCGCCGATATAAGACCGGCATATCCTGATGTCGCTCTCCGGCATATTCAACGCCCTGGATAATACCCGCCGCTTGATGAATGGTGACATATTGGGCAGCCACATGGTCAGTTTTCCCGCAGGGTCAAAGCTGGCGAGGACGACATGAGGCTCCAGTTGGCAGTGTATCTGGGCTCCGTTGGTGAATCTGTCCTCACGTATATAATCCGCCTCCCTGAACCCTTGCTCCACATCGCCGGAGTCCATCGCGGTTCGGTGGCTGATGTTCCGGTTAACATCGTGGATGCGGGGAGCAGCCTCCTTCATTGCCTCCAGCGGGTCGAAGACCGCCGGGAGCTCCTCATAATCTACCCTAATCAGGTCGAGTGCTTCCGTGGCGGTGTCTTCATCAACTGCCGCCACCGCAGCTACCTCATCCCCGATATAGCGCACCTTATCCATAGCCAACGGGTACTGGTCGGCGCTTCGCCGGTAGAGACCAACCATGGTGCCGGGTACATCCTTCCCGGTGATTATGGCCTTGACCCCGGGCAGTTTCTCGGCTTGGCTGGTATCAAGATTGAGGATTCGGGCATGGGGAAGAGGGCTTCTTAAGATTTTGCCGTAAAGCATCCGTGGCAGGACCAAGTCGTCGGTATATTGAGCCGCGCCGGTAGCCTTGGCTATGCCATGTATATCGAGTACACGTTTACCTACCACCGAATACTCTGCCATCTTCATCACCCATTACAGATTTTGCGATGCCGCCAGTATGGCTTCAATAATCTTGGCATAGCCGGTACAGCGGCACAGGTTACCCGCGATGGCGCCTTTTACCTCGTCCTCGCTTGGCTTGGGGTTTTCATCCAGAAGCGCCTTAGCAGAGAGGATCATCCCCGGAGTACAGAACCCGCACTGAATGGCGCCACGCTCGACGAAGGCTTTTTGAACGGGGTGGAGCTGCCCGTTTTTGGCCAGCCCCTCGATAGTTAGGATGTCCTTGCCCTGAGCCTCTATAGCGAGCACGAGACAGGAGACCACTGGCTTGCCATCCATAATAACGGTGCAGGTGCCGCAGTCGCCGGTATCGCACCCCTTTTTGGCTCCGGTGAGACCGAGACTGTCCCTGAGCACCTCGAGCAATGTCCGCCGTGGTTCAACGGCCACCTCATAGGTCTCACCGTTCACCTTGAGTTCTATGACTTGTTTCACGATAGATTTACCTCCTGTTATTCTGCTTCAACCGTATATCTTACATTTTGGCGCCGGTGAAGTCAAGCCGGAAGTCTGACAAGGCTCTGTATGTTCAGACTTCTGCCGCCAAACGGTTTTGGTGTCGGGCTAGTCCTCCCCTTGCTTCAAAGCGTCAATGACCTTCTCCGGGGTCATCGGCAGGCTGTAGATTCGGGTGCCGATGGCATTGCAGATGGCGTTGGCAATTGCGGCAATCACAGCACCGCGAGCTGTCTCTCCAACTTCCTTGGCTCCAAACGGGCCCTTCGGCTCGTTGCTCTGGACACTGATCGTCTTAACCTGGGGAATATCAAGCGCCCCCGGTATCTTGTAATCACCCAGTGTCGGATTGATCACCCGTCCTTCACGGGTAACGACCTCCTCAAAGAGCACGTCTCCTACTGCCATAACTGCCTGGCTCTCCAGCTGGCCCTCAACACTTAGCGGGTTGATGTCAAAGCCGCAGTCATCAGCGACGGTTATTTTTAATACTTTAACCCTGCCGGTCTGCCTGTTGACTGCAACCTCGGCAACGGCAACGGCAAAACCATAGGCATCAGTGAACCGTCCGGCGCCGGTGGAAATGGCACCGGTGCCCTTGCTGGTACCACCCCAGAACTGAGCATCGGGTACAGCTTTGCAGTAGCCCTTGCCGATAATAGGGTCTCCGCCACGCACCTGAACCCCGTACTTATATATATCAGCAAAGGATAATGCCTTCTCAGGACTTGTTTTGACATGAATGAACCGGTTCCTGAGGTCTAAATCCTCAGCTTTTTCTTGGAGGGCTTCGGCAGCACAGGCCAACAGTTGCTGCTTGGCATTGGCGGCAGCCCGCCTCACCGCCTCCCCGGATACATAAATGCCGGCGCTGAGCCAGTTGCCGATATCGTGCGGGCATAGCTCGGAATCACCGGAGACCAGAATGATGTCATCTATGGTTACTCCCAGTTCTTCGGCGGCGATCTGGCACATGGCGGTTTCAGCGCCGCCGCCGAATTCAGTCTGACCGGTGTAGAGGGTGATCATGCCGTCGGGATTAAGTTTGATGGTGGCGGCGCTGCCAAAGGGATAGTTATGAGCCCCGTTGAACATGCCGGCGGTGCCGATACCCAGGCCATGACTATCTTGCTTGCCATGCTTGTCTTTCCAGCCGCCGGCCTCGGCAGCCTTTAGCAGGCAGTCGGGGAGGCCGTAGCTATCCAGGCGGTCGCCATTAGGCAGAACATCGCCCAGTTTTCTGAGGTTCTTGAGCCTAATCTCAAGCGGGTCTATTCCCAGACGGTCGGCTATCATGTCCAGCTGCGACTCGACGGCGAAGCTGACTTGTTGCAGTCCGTGCCCCCGTTTGGGGCAGGTAATTAGCTTGTTGGTGTAGACACCCACCCCCTCGTGTTTAACGTTGGGTATGTCATATATTGCGTGCCGGAAGACATGGGTGAGATACAGGGCGGTGGGGGAGCTGCTCCGGTAGGCGCCGACATCGTCGATGATCTTTATCTCCTGCGCTATTATCCTGCCGTCTTGTTTGACCCCGGTCTTGGCATCAATAATCATGCGGCGGCTTGCCGGGCAGGTAGATAGCACTTCCTCTCGGGACAGGGTTATCCTGACCGGTCGCAGCGTCTTTTTCGCTAGGAAAGCCGCCAGGAATTCGTAGGGGAACATGCTGATCTTTCCCCCGAAGGCACCACCAACATAGGTCTTATGTACCCTCACCCTGCCGATTGGAATTCCCAGCGTCTTGGCGAGCCAGAAGCGCTTGTGCTCGTAGCCCATGTGTGATAGCCATACCTCCAGCTTTCCCGATGAATCAAAGCTGGCCAGGGCAACGTGGGGTTCGAGGGCAACATGGGATGTGGCCGGGATTGTAAACCGGTCCTGGCGCACATAGTCCGATTCCTTAAACCCTTGCTCAGCATCCCCGATGATTATCGACGTCCTGTTGGAGATGTTGTTTACTACCTCATAGGTCTTGGCTTTTCGGGCGACGCCGAAGTCCTCCCAGGCGGTGGTAGTGAGCGGGACGATTCGGTCATGAACCTGGGGGGCACCATCCTTCATTGCCGCCTCGGGGTCAAATATGGCAGGGAGTTCCTCATATTCCACCTCAATCAGGTTCAATGCCTTTTCGGCGATGTCTTCACTGGTAGCCGCAACCGCCGCCACCTCTTCACCGATGTAGCGCACCTTGTCTATTGCCAGGGGGCACTGGTCAGCAGGATAGCGGGGGGTATCAAGGAAGGAGAACCTGACCACTCCGACATCGTTGCCGGTAATCACCGCCCTGACGCCGGGCAGTGCCCTTGCCTGGCTGGTATCAATGTTCACGATTCTGGCGTGGGGGTAGGGGCTTCTCAGGATTTTGCCGCAGAGCATTCCCGGCAAGACCAGGTCATCGGTGAATTTTGCCTCACCAGTGGCCTTTATCTTTCCGTCAATTCTGGGCAGTGGTTTGCCGACGACTGAGTATTGTTGCATCTTCTCACTCTGCTATGTTGCTTTAATCTTCCCCCGGACTTCAGTTATCGTCTGGGCAACGAGAAACGCCGTCATCTGTCTCCGGTAGTCAGCCCGGGAGCGTGGTCTGGTTTCCTCGGCGGCCGCCTGGGCAGCCGCCGCAATTTTTTTGTGTTCAAGCCTCCGGCCCTGGAGCCGCGCCTCGGCTCGTTTAGCTCGGAACGGAGTCGGGGCTACCGAGCATAATGCTATTTTTATGTCCTGGCATATATCTGCGGAATCAAGGGTCATCAGCACGGCAACCCCAACCAGGGTTTCATCAACCGTGGTTGACTTTGTCAGCCACTGGTAGGAGCCGGCGCTTCTTGGCGGGGGGGTTGGTATCTGGATCTCGGTGGCTAGCTCTGTCTCATCAATGGCCGTCTGGAAGGGGGCGACCAAGAGGTCCTCAATGGGCAGTGTCCTTTCTCCATTAGTGCTAACCAGCTTTAGCCGGGCACCAAGGACAAGGAGTGCCGGGATTGAATCCTGTGACGGTCCGCCGGTGCCGATGTTACCGCCGATGGTGCCCATGTTCCTGATTTGGAGGGTGCCGATTTTGTTGCAGGCGGCGGCTAATAGCCCGAACTTATCCCTGATGGTAGTGGAGTTAGCTATAGATTGAAGGCTGACCAGGGCGCCAATCGTAAGCCCGCTGTGCTGGCTGTAGCGTATGTAGTCCAGCTGAGGGATGGTCTTGATGTTGATTAAATATTGGGGGCTAAGCCCTCTCTTTTTCATCAGCACCAGCAGGTCGGTGCCGCCGGCAATTATCCTGGCTTTGCCTTTATATTCGGCAAGGAGAGAGCCGGCTTCCTCAATGGTTCTCGCCTCCAGATGGTCAAACTGTGGCAGTTTTAGCAGATAGCCTAAATCTGGCACCGCAGCCTACTCCTTCTTGTCGGCTAAGATAGCTAGCTTGTCATCGGCGGGTAAGCTACTCGGCTTCCCTGCCCCCACTGTATCAATGGTCATGGTGACCACCCGGTCAATGCCACTCAAGTCAGGCGTGATTTCTATCCGGGCACCGGGGAAACGGTGTTGCAACAGGCCAGTTACAGCGGTGGCTTGACCCTGCCCAATCTCCAATACCAGGTAACCCTCAGGGCGGAGTCTGTCATCTAGCTGGTGGCATAGCCGCCGTATCACATTCAGTCCGTCTTGGCCTCCGTTTAGTGCTCGACGGGGCTCGAAAATTGGCGACATTAGTTCTGACTGCTTGACATAAGGTGGGTTGGTGACGATGATGTCAACCGGCTCAGGCAGCGGGGCGAGCAAGTCGCCGCGAAGAAGACTGATTCTATCTGCCACCCCGTGTTTCTGGCAGTTGAGCAACGCTACCGCAAGGGCGTCGGCTGAGGCATCGGTGGCATAGATTCTGGCTTGCGGCAGGTTTAATGCCAGGCAGATAGAAATGGCACCGCTGCCGGTGCCAATATCGGCGATAGTCACTACCGGGTAATCCTTCGCCAGGTTTACTGCCTTTTCTACCAGGAGCTCGCTTTCTGGGCGTGGGATGAGAACCCGGGGGTCAACACGGAAATCAAGCCCGTAGAACTCACGGCGCCCGGTGATATAAGCTATCGGCTCACCGTTTAGCCGCTGTGTGACCAGGCGCCAGAAGGTCTTCTCTTGCCCGGGATTCAGTTCATGGTCGAGGTCGAGATATAGCTGGACCCGGCTCATGTTGAGGGTGTGTCTTAGCAGTAGTTCACATTCCAGAGTTACCTCATCAATATTGTGGCCGGCAACGACTTTCCTGGCCTGATGTAGAGCCTGTCGCCCGGTCATGCCACCTGCTCCGCTAGCTGTTCTGACTGTTCAGCATCAGCCAGGCTATCAATAAGCTCATCAAGCTCGCCAGCCAGGATTCGGGAAAGGTTACGGATGGTGAGTCCAATGCGGTGGTCGGTAACCCGGTCTTGCGGGAAGTTATAAGTCCGTATCTTTTCGGCGCGGTCACCGGTGCCTACCTGAGAGCGGCGGAGCCGGGTTACCTCCGCTTCTTGTTTCCGCTGTTCCATATCCAGCAGCCGGGCCCGGAGCACTGACATCGCCTTCGTCCTGTTTCTCAGCTGTGAACGCTCATCCTGGCAGGTGGCGGTGATACCGGTAGGTAGGTGAGTGATGCGGACGGCGGTGGCTACCTTATTCACATTCTGTCCGCCGGCACCCCGGCTGTGGTAGAAATCAATCTTCAGGTCATCAGGATTAATATCTACCTCTACTTCATCGGCTTCGGGGAGAACGGCGACCGTGGTGGTTGAGGTGTGGATTCTACCTGAGGATTCGGTAACCGGCACCCGCTGCACCCGGTGGACTCCGCGCTCATATTTTAATCGGCTGAAGGCGCCCTTGCCCTTTATCTCAAATATGATTTCTTTGAAGCCGCCGATACCACTTTCATTACTATCAATAATGTCTACCTGCCAACCCTTGGATTGCGCATAGCGGCTGTACATCCGAAACAGGTCAGCGGCAAACAGCCCGGCTTCGTTGCCCCCAGCCCCAGCCCGAATTTCCATAATGATATCCCGTTCATTACCAGCATCCTTAGGCAGAAGGGCAAGCTTCAGCTCCTGGAGAAGTCGTTCCCGACGTGACTCCAGGCTTTCTATCTCCTCCTCGACCATGGCAGTCATATCCTCATCCAGCCCGTCGCTCAGCATCGCCCGTGTTTCCTCCAGGGACTTGGCGGTTGCCTTGTATTTCTCATATTTGGTCACCAGGTCTTCAATGCCGGCCCTCTCCCGAGCTAGTCTTTGCATTTGTTCCGGGTCGGATATCACCTCGGGTGAAGCCATCTGCTTTCCCAGGTCGTGGTAATGCTTTTCTACGCTTTCCAGCCTCTCAAGCATAATTCACCTGCCCCCGTCCTGCTATTATATCACAGGCTCAAAACTTCACTCAAAGTGAAGGTTGTTTGGCAGTCTATCTGCGTGTCCCCTCTCCTTTATCAGGAAAGGGGGTGTGGGTGATAGAGGGGCAATCAAATTCCTCACCTTGAGGCGGTGCTGGCACTCTCTGAATGTGGTCAGTGGTGCCCATCGCTACCGGAGTGGCGGGCTGGCGTGAGTGCTTGGGAGGGTGGGGGGATGAGGAGGCTTGTTATGGCATTGTTTATGATGGAAAATCTTTGGGGGCTTGTTCGCTACCGTGGCTGGTCTTGGCTTTGCTCTCATCACTTGGTCTTTTGTGTTTGGTGCGGTGCCTGCCTACCCATAAGCCTCGGAAGAAGTTCCGGTTTAGCGTGTGCCGATTGTCGGCGATGTTCAAGAGATCTTTAGATGCCCCGCTCTCAAAATAGGCTACCTCAACGTGCTTGCCCATGTTTTTCACGGCTTGCAAAGCATAGGCGAAGTCAGCGTCCCCGCTTACCAGCACGGCTACATCGTAGAAGTCATTCCAGGCGAAATATAACAGGTCGGTAGCCAGCATAATATCTATACCCTTCTCAACGGGAACACCCTGTACCATTTTGGTGCTCCCTAGCCGAACTTCAAGATATGGTGTCTTGCGCAGGATATCAAGGAAGTCCTGTTGGTCTCGATAGCTGTCGGGGCGCTGGGCGGAGGACTGCAAGACGTTGTAATAGTAGGTTCGGAATAAGCGTCTTGAGCCGCAGAGCTTACTGGCAAACTCAGTGAAGTTGAGGTCATGGCGTCTGAAGTTATTTTCTAGAGCGTGATACAGGTTACTCCCATCGATGAAGATGGCGATCCTGTCTTCCATAATGGCAAGCCTCCTAATCTGTACCGGTAACCGGCGGCGTTCTCCACTCCATCTATTTATCGCATGTCTAGAAGTTGTTGGCTCCCGAGGTAGGATTCGAACCTACGACCAAGCGGTTAACAGCCGCCCGCTCTACCACTGAGCTACTCGG
>CAZNSC010000065.1:8916-16541 GCA_964575695.1 uncultured Dehalococcoidales bacterium | reverse complement strand
GGAGCTGGCTGCTTGGGCGGAGAAGCTGTCCCGGCTGGCGAGGGGGCTGAAATCGGTCTATATCTATTTCAATAATGATGCCGAGGCGTTTGCGGTGAGAAATGCCGCAACCCTTCGCCGCTATCTGGAAAACCTGGAGGGAGAAGGGGACACGGGGGGGTGGGGTTGACAAATAATCCCTATAGACTTCTTGTGGTGGATGTTGACGGTACGCTGGTGGGTAGAGATGGAGGCATCTCGGCCAGGGACAGGGAGGCTCTGGCCAACGCCCGCCGGTGTGGGATACGTGTTTCCTTATCCACCGGGAGAGTACCTGGAGCCTGTCGGAAGATTATTGCCCAGTTGTCACTGGATGGCTATCACATCTTCTTTGACGGTGCCTTGATAAGCAATCCTGATCAAGGCAAAGAGGTTTATGCTCAGCCACTCGGCCGGGAGGTGGTGAAGCAGGCGGTTGATTTTGCTCATCTGAATGACATAGAGCTTGAGCTCTATTCAGCGACTCGTTTTTTTGTCGAGCGGGAGACTTGGGCCACCGAAATCCGCCGCCGGTTCTTTGACCTTGAGCCAACGGTGGTGGACCTTACCGACCTCTGGGAGCGGGAAAGGCTTATTAAGGCGGAGTTAACGGCCTCATCGCCTCAAGAAGTTGACCGGGCGAGGGGCTTCTATCTTCGGTTTAATGACCGCCTTCGTTTCTCTTGGGCACGGACACCGGCTTACCCCGGTGTTGATTTCATCAATATTGTTGACCCTGATGTATCTAAAGGGAAAGCGCTGGCAGCATTGGCTTCCCATCTGGGGGTGTCCATGAGCGAGATTGTTGCCATCGGGGACGGGGTTAATGATATTCCCCTGCTCTCTGCTGCCGGTCTGGCGGTGGCAATGCAGAACGCCCCGGACGAGGTCAAAGAACTTGCTGACTATGTCACCCTTGATGTTGACCACAGTGGTCTGGCGGTGGCGGTTGAGAAGTTCCTTTTGTAGCTAGTTATACGGGAATCCCGGCGGGGGCTATTTGATGTCACTTTCTGGCGGGTTGCAATCCAAGCGTGCCTCGAAACCTTCGGTGCAGGCACCGGGATAGATTTTTCCTTTATTGTCAGCCTTGAGCACCGCCTTTGTTCCCGTCTGTCCGGGTACCGCTGCCATACCCATACTCCCGAGCCTGGGCGTCGAGACCCAAGGTAAACAGCCGTTCAGCGGGTATGACAACCTCTTCTTTAGCCTGGCGCAGGTCAATCGCCTTGAGATATTGCTTGCATTGTTCACAGACATAGAGCCGGTATAGTTGGTCATCATCGGTGAAGTAGGCCAGGGTGTTCTGATTCTGGTTACCACAGTACGGGCACTCCAGCCGTTGAAAAAGCCACTCGGCGTCACATCTGGAACACAGGAGCGACCTCGCCCCGTATTCCTTACCTAGAAAGGCAAAATCAGGACTTCCGCCGCAAATCGGGCAGTAGCCACGTCGCCAGCGCTCCTGATTCACGGAGCTGAGCAGGGCTCTGGAATAGCCTACCAGAAAGGGCTTGAGAGTAGCCTGAATTATATCCTCTAACAGACGCTCACTGATACCATCAGGCAGCACTGCCCCGGGTAATCTTGTCATCTCGTACCATGCCCTTACGGCTTCCTTCAGGTGGCGAGGGTGCTCCCCTGTCTCTGCGAGGCTCTTGGGTAGCGGGCCAAAAAGCTTGGGATACTTGGCAAATGCTGAGGTTACTTTGACAAATGTCGTCTGCACTAGCGACCAGTCAAGGTCAAGCTTATCAAACTCAATTAAGGGTAATCCCTGCTCCAGCCGGTGACTGATAGCCTCACTGCTCAGCCCCGCTTTTGGCAGCCCTACACGCTGCATCACCCTCGACTGGATGCCCAGTAACTTTCGGTAAAAATCTACTAGTTCCGGGTCAGCTCCTGTTTCCCTTTGCCACTCCTCGAGCTTTCTCAGAACCTTGCTATCCGCCCCGCTTCCCATTTATCAACCCCCAAAGCTACTTGCTCTTTGCAATCTCCTCATACCATTTGCCGTGGTGCGACTTAGCATAGTCCACCGATACTGTGCCGCCGGTCATCATAGCGTTCCACGGGCCAGTCCGCAGTGGGCGCACAAGAGGGTGAACCACAGACATGTAAATATGGACGAAAAGCATGACGCCGGTAGCGATGAAGGCTATATCGTGGATAAAAATCATCCACTGCCACAGTGCCGCCGGGGCTGTGGTCTTGGCGAACCACATGATAGCTCCGGTTATCACAAAGATTGCCCCGAAGACAATCACCATGAACCACCACATCTTCTGACCAGTGTTCATATGCCCCTGAGGTGGCATCACCTCTTCGTCGTTCAGGAAATAATAGCGGGGTGCGGCTTGCAGCCAGCCGGCGTCTTCGGCCCCCCAGCGGAAGGCCTCCTTAATCCCTTCCCACGACGCTCGCGGGGAGCTGATTAAGTAGATAAGCGGGGTGATAACAAAGACAATGGCGGCAGCACGGTGTATGATACGGGTCCAGCTGTCCTGTGCCAGGAAACCCAATGGGGGGATGAAGAGAAAAAGACCGGTGAGAAACAGGACGACAAAGGCACTAAGATGTACCCAATGCAAAATTCGTGTCGGTTTCCGGTAGCGTTCAACTTCCTGCGTCATTCTATTCCTCCTTCTTGGCAGGTAGTTCTCTGGTCATTTTGGCTTCCCGGGCAACAAGATAATTCAATCCCAACCCGACAATAGTCAGACCACCTACCGCCCAGCCCAGTGGTTGAATTACATCCTGCCAGGCAATTGTTGCTGCCGAAATCTGGGGGTTTGCTGGTAGCCCGTAAACCTGCGGGTAATCATCAAGAATATACATAACGTGCAGGCCGCTTAGCTCGTTTTCGCCGTATAAGTAGGCGTTTGTCCACCCCTTAGCCTTTAGTGCATTAACCCGTCTTCTCCCCTCGGCCAGCAATTCATTGCGATCGCCATATACCAGGGCTTTGGGTGGACAGGTCTTGACACAGGCCGGCTCATAGCCGGCGGCAATACGGTCCAGGGCCGGCGTGGTGCAGAAGCTGCATTTATCCATTTTGCCAGCGGTGGTTACTACGTCCCGGGTGAGTCGGGGCACGTCAAAGGGACAGGCATCCACGCAATAGCCACAGCCGGTGCAGGTAGCTTTGTTGTAAACAACAAAGCCTAGTTCATGGTGGTAGAGAGTGCCGTTGGGACAGACCTTGACACAGGCAGCATCGGTGCAGTGCATGCAGGCGCGTCTGGTGAAGAGCCATCTCACTTGTCCGCCCGGCGCTACCTCCCGGAATTCCATCTTGAGCCAGGTCTGAGGAGAAAGGTCAGGCGGGTTTTCATAGCTGCCCCGGTTGACTGTCCTGTTCCAGGTGGCAGGTGGCATGGGGATATCCTCGTCATCCTCGTTCCACTGCTTGCACGCGACCTGACAGCCCCGGCAAGCCGTGCAACGTGTTGCGTCATACATTATTGCTTTCTCTGCCATCATTACCTCCAAGCAAAGACTCGGCTCCCGCCTAAGCCTTACGGACGTTCACCAAAAATGCCTTATACTCTGGTATCATTGTGTTGGCGTCACCAACATGAGGTGTGAGCACATTGGCACTATCACCTTTAGAGAGACCGATGAAGCCCCAGTGCCAGGGTATGCCCACCTGATGTACTAGCTTGCCGTTAAGCTGGAATGGCTTGAAACGCTTGGTGACCATGGCGACCACCTCCACGCTACCCCGTGTCGATTCCAGGATAGCCTTTCCACCGTTGATAATGCCCTTCTCTCTCGCCAGTTCTTCGCTTATCTCGACAAACGGCTCGGGCATCGCCTCGACAACCCAGGGCATATTCCGGGTCATCTGCCCTCCCTGCCAGTGCTCGCAGAGCCGGTAGGTGCTGCAGACAATCGGATATTTATTGGGGTCAGCCTGCTCCTCGGGCCGCCATATCTTGAAGGCCGGGTTGCTCTGCTGCTTTGACATCGGGTTTGCAATAGGTGACTCCCAGGGCTCATAGTGCTCGGGTAGCGGCCCTTCCTTCATGCCGGGGCCGAACAATCGTGAATGCCCCTCCGGCTTCATGATGAACGGGTACTTGGTCTTCTCCGGGTCAACCGCCATCGGCGGCCAGCCACCATCGGGCACATCGCCCACCCACTTATCTTCCAGCCACCAGATGACCGGCTGCTCCTTGTCCCACGGGACACCATTGAGGTCTACAGAGGCCCGGTTATAGATAATCCGGCGGTTCACCGGCCAGCACCAGGCCCACTTGGGATGGAGGCCGATATTATACGGGCCAGGAGTCGGGTCACGGCGCGCTGCCATGTTGCCGTCTTCGGTATAGCTGGCGCAATAGAGCCAGTTCCCCGAGGTGGTCGTGCCGTCATTCTTCAACCCACCAAAGCTGGCCATCAGTTTACCGGTAGCCAGATCGTAACCATTTATTTCCTTAGCTACGGCATGGACATCGGGGTGCCCCTCGCCGTAGTCCCAGGTCAGCTTGGTAATCGCCTCGGCATTGGGCCCGCCCTCGCTTTCATAGAGTGCCTTGAGGCGGCGGTAGATTTCGGTCATCATCCACAGGTCATCCTCAGCCTCGCCCGGACCGTCAGCTGCCTTATAGCGCCACTGCATCCAGCGTCCGCTGTTGGTGACGCTGCCTTCCTTCTCGTAGGAACTGAGGGCGGGCAGCAGGAAGACCTCGGTCTTGATGTTCGCCGGGTTTGCCCCCGGCCGCTTCCAGAAGCTGGCCGTCTCGGTGTGCCACATATCGGTGACCACCATCCAGTCGAGCTTGTCCATAGCGCTCCGCTCCAGGTTGGCATTGGGGCCACCGACTGCCGGGTTCTGTCCCCAGACCATCAACCCCTTGATGACACCGGCATCCATTGCCTCAAAGAGTGAGATGTGAGAGTAGTCCTGTCCCACCTTTATCTTGGGCAGGTAATGGAAACCGAACTCGTCCCCATTGGTCGCGGCATCACCGTACCAGGCCTTGAGCAGACTAACGACGTATTTGGAGGTATTGCCCTTCCAGGCGTCCTTGGGCTCGCCGGCCGGGATATAATAGCCCCACCAGTTAGCGCTCTTGGGGTCATTCGTCACCGGAGTCGTCCGCTCGAGATAGGTGGTGAGAGAGGTATCAGTGTCCTGAGCTACCTTGAGGTAACCGGGCAGGATATGGAATAGCAGGCAGTGATCGGTGGAGCCCTGGACGTTGGACTCGCCCCTCATGGCATTGATGCCGCCGCCAGCCACCCCGATGTTGCCCAGCAGGAGCTGCAATATGCAGTAGGCACGGATATTTTCGGCACCAACCGTATGTTGCGTGGTTCCCATGGCATACAGTATGGTGCCCGATTTACCTACCTGGCCACTTGCGGCATAGGTCGCACAGACTTTAAGGAAGGTGTCTACCGGGGTACCGCAGATACTGGATACCATCTCCGGCGTGTAGCGGGCAAAGTGCTTTTTCATGAGCTGGAAGACACAGTTTGGGTCTTTGAGGCTCATGTCCCTCTTGGGGATGCCCTGCTCGTCCATCTGGAACTGCCATGACGAGGAATCGTATTTTCTCTTGCTGTTATCCGTTTCGTTATAGCTGCCGGCGTACCCGGAGAACAGACCATCCAGGTCAGCCGGCCCCTCAAAGGAGGGGTTAATCAGGTAAGGAGCATTGGTGTACTCCTTGATGTAGGTCAGATTATAATTACCGGGGTTTTTCTCGATATCATCGAGCACCCACTTAATCATGCCGCCGATGAAGGCAATGTCAGTCCCGGAACGCATCGGGGCGTAGATATCAGCCTTGGATGAGGTTCGGGTAAACCGGGGGTCAACACTGATGAGCGGGGCCCCCTTCTCTTTGGCTAAGGTGATCCAGCCAAAAGCTGCCGGATGGTTCTCAGCGGGGTTAGACCCGATGGACAGTATGCAATCGCTGTTGGCGATATCATTCCAGTGGTTGGTCATCGCCCCACGGCCAAAGCTCTCCGCCAAACTGGCGACCGTGGGGGAATGTCATATGCGGGCGTGATGTTCGAGATACACCACGCCCAGCGCCCGGGTCAACTTTGCCAGGAGGTAGCACTCCTCGTTGTCAAGTGCCGAACCACCGAGGTTGGCAATAGCCTCGGTGCGGTTGACCAGCTTGCCGCCATCTCTTTCAATGAAATTGGCGTCTCTGGTGTCCTTAATCTTGCGGGCGATCGTATCGAGTGCCCAATTCCAGTCCTTCTCCTGCCAATCGGCAGCACCCGGTGCCCGATAGAGGACCTTGCTCAGTCGCCAGGGGTTATCGGCAGACAGCTGGCGCATAGAAGCTCCCTTGGCACAGGCAGCTCCTCGGTTAATCGGGTGGTCAGGGTCGCCTTCAATATTCACCACCTTGCCGTTGTCTGTCGCCACGATAAAGCCGCAACCAGAAGCATCATAGGGGCAGATAGTGCTCTTTTCCCCTATTTTCTTTTTTAGTGGTAATACTTTAGCTGGTTTAGCTAAGGCGACATCTGGGCTGAGAGACTTGAATACGAAGACGCCACCCAGGCCAACCCCTGTGGCCTTTAGAAAATCTCTCCGGCTTAGCTCCACAATACCTCCTTTCGCATATTTTTGGTTAGGGCAAATATAACTCCTGGAAAACCAGATACTGAACCCACGAACGGGGCGGTGCTTCAGACGCAGGCATCAGCATTCCACCCCATATCTAAAGGAAAGGCTACTCAATGAAAGACAAATCCTCCCATCTCGTAGCCTAAAGTCTATAGGATCAATACACATAATCCAATAATCCAAGTCTGTATAATAACACTAAAGTTGAACATTAGTCAAGCCCCTGGGGCGGCGTGAGCAAAATACCCCGCTCATAAAATTGGAGAAATAGTCAGGGCGGCAGGAGTTGAAGAAAAGAAAATAGAAGACACCCTGCCAGCTGTGTCTGAAGGATAAGGCAATCACATAATAAAATACCGGAATATCAGGAAGCAGAAGTTCAGACGGACTACGGTTCCATTCCCAGTGCTCTGAAACTCGCTTCCAGTTTCTCTCTATGTACCGGAGCGATCATGTCAACTGGCGCATGAATGATCCATTCGAAGTATTGATCATCGTACCACAGGCCGCTTTTGTAGTAGGGGTCGTTCTGTTGAACCTTTTTAGCCTCTTCAATAGAGTTAACTGCGTAGATGTTAAGAGAACCCGAGAGGTCAGCCGAAGGCCCACCCGCCCAGACTATACCTCTTTTGCTGATGTCATAAACATACCGTAAGTGCTGCTCTCGGATGGCTTGTAGGTCTGCGGGTACGGGCACCCCTTCTTTGTAGAATCTGTCCAGTGCCTCGACAAGCGTGGGGCGCATTTTGGACAAACATACAAACAGCTTTTCCGGTGTTTTCTCTGACATATCCTTGTCCTCCTTTCGAATTCATTATCACTATTCGTCGGTCAATTTAGCACACTGGAGGCACGGCTGTCAATATACTGCCGCCCGGTCCTGCTTACTCTGGGTTGAATTAATTGGCTGCCCATTCTATAATTACTCTGGCCATGCCAGAACCGTAAACGGGGACGCTGGCGTCTTTCTGAGGTTGTGCAAAATAGTAGCGGGCATAGAAACTGG
>CAZNSC010000065.1:0-8906 GCA_964575695.1 uncultured Dehalococcoidales bacterium | reverse complement strand
ATCTCCCATAGTTTACTATCCGTCATTATCGGCCAAAAGCAAATGGTGCGGGGGAGGGGAAAGCGTTGCTTTATGGCCTTGGTTATATTAAGATTAGAGGTTCAAAGTTGAAGGGAGGAGGTAGCCATGCAGAATAATCATAGCATTAGCCTCACCGTGAACGGGGAGCCATACGAACTGAGGGTGGGAGATCAGCCTGACGAGGTTGCTCCATCGCACACACTGGCACACACCCTCAGGGAGACACTGAGGCTCACCGGAACGAAGATGGGGTGTGACCACGGCGCTTGTGGAGCCTGCACCGTTCTTATAGACGGAAAGGCGGTTCTATCTTGCATGACCTTAACCGTGGAGTGTGGTGGAAAGGGGGTAACGACGATTGAGGGGCTGGAAGAACCGAAAACCGGTAAGCTGCACCCACTTCAACAAGCCTTTATTGACAACACAGCCTTTCAGTGTGGGTTCTGTACGCCAGGGATGATCATGAGTGCCAAAGCACTGCTGGATGAAAACCCGGCACCAACGGAACAGGATGTGAGGCAGGCGCTTGCCGGGCACTATTGTAGATGCATAAGTCATTATTTTGTTATTAAGGCAGTAATGGAGGCGGTCGGAAAAGGAGGTTGACATAAATGGATGAAGAATATAGGCATATCGGAAAAGCAACACCGCGGAAGGACGCCCGGGAAATCGTCACCGGAAGGGCACAGTATCTTGATGACATAAAGCTGCCCAAAATGCTGTATGGCAGGGTCTTGAGGAGTCCGTATCCCCATGCAAATATAAAAAACATCGATACAAGCAGGGCGGAGGCGTATCTTGGCGTCAAGGCTGTACTCACCTACAAGAATGTACCCGAATGGATAGCGGGACAGCCCCGTCACAGGCGTGTTCTTGACAGAACGCTTCGTTTCGCAGGGGATGCTGTATCTCTGGTGGCGGCCGAGACCGTGGAGATAGCTGATGAGGCGCTGGAACTGATAGATGTGGAGTACGAACAAATGCCCGCCGTCTATGACGTCGAGGAAGCCATGAAGCCCGGTGCGCCCCAGCTATATGCCGAATTCCCTGGTAACATTCTGCCTCGCGGTTGCCGTGTGTTTGCGCCTGAGGCCCTGCAGGAAG
The DNA here is from genome assembly GCA_964575695.1 of uncultured Dehalococcoidales bacterium. GTDB lineage: Bacteria > Chloroflexota > Dehalococcoidia > Dehalococcoidales > W111 > CAZNSC01. The sequence continues at coordinate 7,781 of CAZNSC010000065.1, read as the reverse complement.
TTGTCATGGGTGATGTGGAAAAGGGATTCGGTGAGGCTGATTTCATCGCCGAAGGGACATGTTCGTATGATAATATCCCCAATCCCCTGCCCCCGGAACCACCTGGAGTGATAGCTAGCTGGGAAGGTCCTAATCAGCTGACCGTTTGGACGGCATCGCAATCGGCGGTTACGAACAGGACTTTCGGGCAGCCTTTGATGGGGCTGGTTGACATACGGGCCATCGGCGCTCAGTGCGGCGGTAGCTATGGGACAAAGAATGCCATTTTAACACCTCTTGCCTATGCCGCTGCTCTGGCCAAGGTGACCGGCAGGCCGGTCAAAGTATATTTTACTAAGGAAGAGCACTTTAACGCATTTACATTGCGATTAGGCTCTCGTATTCACGGTAAGGTAGGAATCAAAAAGGACGGAACGGTAACCGCACTGTCAGCTGAGTGGCTGGTCAATACCGGCGCCGCTTCAGAGCTGGCACAGGGGCAGGTTGCTGTTGGCTGCGGTGAAGCACAACTCATAGTGAGGTGCCCAAACTGGAACCTTCAACCTCACGTCGTGTGTACGACTCGGAACCCTTCAGGAATAGTCAGGGGTTTTGGCGGTCAGGAGCTCAAGAGCGCATTAATACCGATTTTGACACTGGCTATGGAAAAGGCTGATATTGACCCGGTTGAGTTCTTTAAGAAGAACTTCGTCAAAGCCGGTGATGGGTATTACTGGCGGGACGGGATTTGGTGGGTCTACAGAGGCGTTGACTATTCCAAGGTGATAGACAAGAGTGCTGAGGTCTTCGGGTGGAAGAATAAGTGGAGGGGGTGGGGTAAGCCAACCGCAGTTGATGGTGCCCGGAGGATAGGGGTGGGTGTTGGGTTGCACGGCAATGCTGATATCGGGGAGGACGAGTCCGAGGCATATGTGAGGTTGAACCCCGACGCTACCGCCGTGCTGTTTTCGTGTGCCTCCGAATCTGGGATGGGACAGAGAAGCAGTTTGTGCAAGATGGTCGCCGAGATATTGAATCTGCCCCTTGACCGGGTTAACATAACGCCTCCGGATACACTGGTAAATCCATTTGAGTACGGGCTGGTCGGCTCTCGGGGAACCTATGCTGTGGGTTCTGCCGTCATTGAAGCCGCTGAGGATGCCAAGCGCAGACTCTTCGAGCTTGCGGCTCCGATACTTGATGCCAAGCCCGAGGATTTGGAGACCAGAGATGGGCGGATATACATCAGGGGTAAGTCGGCTAAGGCAATCCCCTGGATTAGGGCAATGGGCATAACGCGCACATGCACTGGTTATGGACGTTTTGAAGCCGACTTTTCTTTAGCCAACTTCATGATGATATTTGCCGAGGTTGAAGTGGACACTGAGACCGGAAAAACAGAATTGCGGCGCATCATCGCGGCCACCGACTGTGGCCAAATCATAGACCCTTATGTTCTTGAAGGTCAACTGCACGGGTCACTCGGCTCGGCGGGGACAGACACTGCTTTGTTTGAGGAGTCAGTTCTGGACGAGAGGACGGGACGCATACTGAATTGTAATATGATCGATTACAAGTGGCGCACATATCTCGACCTTCCGGAGTTCCAAAACGTGATTATGGAGACGCCCATGCCCAGTCATCGTTTTAAGGCGGTGGGTGTGGGAGAGATATCAACGGCACCCGGGCCCAGCGCAGTGCTTATGGCAATCTCCAATGCCATCGGGAAGAGGATAATGGACTATCCGGTAACACCTGCCAAGGTCCTCGAGGCTTTAGGCAAGATATAAATGGGGGGCGAAGCGCGATGAAATCTTTCAAGCATGTTAACGCAGAAACCAGGGATGAGGCAATCAAATTATTAGCGGGCTATAGAGGCAAGGCCAAGTTGATCGCTGGCGGGACAGACCTGCTCGGGGCGCTTAAGGATAAAATTCTCCCCGACTACCCTGAGGCCATCATCAACATTAAGACCATCCCCGGTCTGGATTACATTAAAGAGGATGCCACAGGACTTAAGATAGGTGCCCTAGCCAGGCTGGTGGATATCGCCGAATCGCCGGCAGTTAAGGCAAAGTGTAGTCTCCTCGCCGAGGCCGCTGGGGCTGTTGCCACCCCCCAGATACGCAGAATGGGCACCATAGGCGGGAACCTGTGTCAAGACCTGCGCTGCTGGTACTACAGGTATCCCCATCAGATAGGGGGGCGAATCCTCTGTTATTTAAAAGGTGGCAAGGGCTGTTACGCCTTAACCGGTGAGAACCAGTACCACTCGATATTCGGGGGTTCCAGGGTGCTCAGTCCTCCTTGCACCCTGGAGTGCCCGGGCATGGTGGATATAGCACCATACCTGAGCCAGATCAGGGAGGGTGACCTGCGAGAAGCGGCCAGAATACTGCTCAAGGCTAACCCGTTGCTATCAATAACGGGACGGGTATGCCCCCATTTCTGCGAGCAGGAGTGTAACCGGGGCGACTTCGATGAACCGGTATCTATTAGGGACGTTGAGCGATTCATGGGTGATTATATCCTCGATAACACCAGCGAAATTATCCGACCACCTGAGACCGATACTGGCAGGAGGGTGGCTATTGTCGGCTCAGGGCCAGCCGGTCTCTCGGCGGCGTATTATCTCAGAATGTCGGGGCACCGTGTCACTGTGTTTGACCGAATGGAGGAGCCAGGCGGAATGCTCGCTTATGGCATACCGGCGTACCGACTACCAAAGGATATCGTGAGGCGTGTGGTGAAGGCGATCGAAAGCGCGGGAGTCGAATTCAAGCTTGGAGTTGATGTCGGCAGGGATATGGCTTTGGAGGACCTCAGGAAGGACTTTGACGGCGTCTTCCTTGCCAGCGGGGCCTGGAGCCAGCCATCCATAGGGCTGGAGGGCGAGGAGTTGACGAAATCTGGTCTGGAGTTTCTGACCAATGTTAACCGCGGGGTTGAAGAAGTTCCCGGGAAGAGGGTTCTGGTAATAGGCGGCGGCAATGTCGCCGTTGATGTGGGTATTACGGCGTTACGCCTTGGAGCTGAAGAGGTGACCCTGGCCTGTCTGGAATGCTGGGAAGAGATGCCGGCGCTCGAGTGGGAAATTGGACAGGCAGTTGATGAGGGCGTCAAATTGATGCCTTCCTGGGGGCCTGTCCGGGTGTTCCAGTCGGATGGGAAGGTTACGGGAATAGAGCTGGTTCGTTGTACCTCGGTCTTCGACGGCGAGGGCTGTTTCGCACCCGCTTTTGATGATGCTGTCACAGAAAAAGTTGAGGCTGACCAGATAATAATGGCCGTAGGACAGAGGGCAGACCTTTCTTTCATCGGCCCTGAATGGTCGTTGAAGTTGGAGCAGGGTCTGATAACGGCTGACCCAGAGACTCAGGCAACCAACATGCCGGGTATCTTTGCCGGTGGTGATGTGACCAGTGGCCCGGCTACGGTTATAGCGGCTATTGCCTCCGGGCAGAAGGCAGCCGCGGCCATAGACCTCTATCTAAGAGGAGTCGGTGCCCGGTCTGAAGACAGGGATGAGAAAGCGGTTAAGCCTTTCTTGAAGTTCAGCAGTGAGTATCTCAAGAGGACGAGCCGGGTCAAGATGCCGAGACTTCCGGCAGGTGAGAGAGGCGTAGATATTGAGGACGCTCTTGGCTTGGGCTTGAGCGAGATCGAGACCGAGGCATGCCGTTGCTTTAATTGTGGCTGTGTGGCCGTGAACGCCTCGGATATTGCCGTGGTGCTCCTGGCGTTGGAGGCGAAGGTCCAGGTTGCCGGGCCGAGGGGTGTTAGGGAAATACCAATCGAGGACTTCTTCGGTTCTCTGAGAAACGTCCTTGAAGCCGATGAGATGGTAACGGAGATTCAGATTCCCCAGCCTCCGGGGGGAGCTAGACAAACATTCCTCAAATTCAGGTTGCGCAAGGCCATTGATTTCCCAATCGTCAGCGTGGCATCGGTTATTACTGTCGGTGGTGGCGTTTGCCAGGAGGCCAGGATAGCTCTTGGAGCCGTCGCCCCAAGGCCGGTCAGGGCAACGGAGGCGGAGCAGACAATCAAGGGGAAGGCCATCAATACCGCAACGGCAGAAGCGGCAGCCGAGCAAGCCGCCATAGGCGCGGTACTACTCAACAAGAACGCATACAAAGTCGAGATAACGAAAACACTGGTGAAAAGGGCTATACTCGCCTAGAACCGTGAGAATGCTTTGAAATTGCGTCTCGCCACGTGGGGGCGGGTCAATACAGTTCTGTCAGTTTCTGGATCATTGTGAACCTGGAATCTACCAGCTTCTGAACTTCGGCAATATCCTCTTCCCTCAGGTGAGAAAACTTGCCCATCAGCTTGGTGAATTCCTGGACTGGTTTGGGATTCGCTATCTGATGGGTCAGGCGGAATTTCCCGGATTCAGCCTCCCACAGTGGGAAGTAATTGGTCTCTACGGCCATTCTTGATACTCGGATATCGTCACTTGGGTCAAATCTCCAACCCGTTGGGCAGGGGGAGAAAAGATGGATATAGGCCATCCCGTCTTTAATCGTTTTTGCTTTGAGGAGCTTTTCTACAAAATCCTCCAGATAACCAATGGTAGCGGTAGCCACATAGGGTATTCCATGGAAGGCCATCAGCAGGGGAACAAACTTTGAGGGCTTGTCCTTTCCCCACCGTCTTGTCCCTACCGGCGTGGTAGCCGTCCAACCTCGAAGAGGCGTGGTGCTGCTTCTCTGAATCCCGGTATTCATATAACCTTCGTTATCGTAGCAAATGTAAATGATGTTCTCGCCTCTCTCGGCGGCTCCTGATAAAGCCTGGAAGCCAATATCAGCAGTGGCACCATCGCCGACGAAAGCGACGCATGTGACATCTCTACCCTGTTTGCGATAATACCGCTTAACTCCGGTCATAGTAGAGGCAACATTGTTCAACAAGCACTGAATGCAGGCGACGTAGGTGAGAGTGGTAGTATTGATACCAAGCCCGGTTAGTAACACTGTAGCACAACCAGGGGCGTTAAAATAGACAGCGTCCTTTCCCAGAACTCTCATCGTTAACCTCTGTGCAAGCTCAGCCGGGCAACCGGCACAGAGGGGGGCACCTTGAGCTAGAAGGTCTTCGTGCAAATAATCGTAAATAGGCTGGCTTTTCAGGAGAGATAATACTCCGTACGGACAGGCACCTACACACTCCGGCTCCCCGCCGCAGAGGTCACATTTGGTTGACTTCTCTCTATTAACGTCATAGTATATCCCCCCGTAGGGGCATGCCAGCATACACAGTCCGCAACCAACACACTTTTCTCGGGCGATTCTCACTATGCCGTCGGTATCGCTTTTACGGATAGCCCCGGTCGGGCAGACTTCACTACAAGCGGGCTGGCTGCATTGGATGCAGGTTGCAGCCCCATGAAAGGGTACTTCTTCAGTGTGGAGAGCCTGTATTACTCCTACTCCTCCCAAATCACGGCCTCTTGCCTTAAGACAGGCTTCTTCACAGGCTGAGCAATCCGGGGGGCAGGCTCCATATTCTATGTTTAAGCGATCATAAAATGATTTTACCATCTCTAACCCTGTGGAAGTGTGATTTACTTCCTTTCCTTTCGAAGCATTAATCGGCAGTCCGCTATTCTAGAGCTAACCAGGTGACCTCCTTATGCGCTTGGCCCCGGGCAGCCTGGTATGTGATATCGACTGCCCTCTCGATATGTTCAATAGTAATGTCTCCCCCGCCCAACCCGTCGACAAAATCTACCATTGCGATTGGGGAGGTCACATCTACCGAGCAGGCTTTTACATCCACGAAAAGATGCCCGGAGTTCCAGCCGAAACAAACATTCCTATCGATGACGCCTACAGCTTTCTTCCCTTCCAGAACCCTGGTCAATCTTTCTCTGGGGAAGGGTCTTAATGCCCGTATTTTGACCAGACCAACGTTTAACCCTTCCTGGCGCTTTTTGTCTATTGCCACCTTTGCGGTGCCAGCGCGGCTTCCCATAGCTACTAGGACTATTTCTGCGTCTTCAGTCCGATATTCTTCGATTTGCCCTCCGTAGCTCCTGCCAAACATGGAAAGAAATTCTTGATCTATCTCGTCGATCTTCCCCTTGGCTCTATCAAGAGCGGCACAGTGCTTATAGCGATATTCCATCATCAATTTACCGGCTGCGTAACTGATACAAATAAGAGGTTTATCGGGGTCCACCTTAGGACGCTCATATTGTTCTGTTGGTGCCAGGAAACGGTCAACCTCTTCCTGTGAAGGAACCTCTACCCTTCCCGAAAGATAAGAAAGATAGTATCCGTCGTAGCAAACATTCACCGGCAGTTGAATTGCCGGGTCTTCTGCCAGTCTATAGGCCATAATTAAGGAATCTAGTATTTCCTGGCAATTTTCGGCCACGATCATTATCCATCCGGCGTCCTTTAATGTTACAAAATCCTGCTCTCCGGCAGCGACGATGCTGGGGTTAAGCATTTCCCGGTTGACGATAGCCATGACGATGGGCAGCCTTTGGGTCGAGGCTGCCATATATGGCTCATACATATATGCCAATCCTTGACCTGCGGTGGCCGTAAAGGTGCGCCCTCCGGCAGCCGAGGCGCCTACCAGAACACTCATTGCCGAGTGTTCCGATTCTACTTCTACCATTTCTGCATCCAGTAAACCTTGGGCACTAAATTTGGCAAGTTCTTCTATAAGCTCGGTTTGAGGTGTAATGGGATAGGCAGCGATTACAGATGGTCTGCATAATCTGACGGCATGGGCAGCGGCCGCATTCCCGGTCAACATTTTGAGTTCGCCTTTGGTTACCGCCTTGGTCTTCATCTATTTCCCTTCCTCTCTTATCAACGTAATAGCATTGACCGGACATACATTGGCACACAGTCCGCAGCCTTTGCAATAATCTAGATTTGCCGTAAAGTAAGTGCCCTTATCAACAACCGAACCGGTAGGGCAAAACAGATAGCACCACCCGCACTGGCAACACTTCTCAGCCTTAGTCACCGGCCTTTGAAATCTCCAATCGCCTGTCTTTAGAACAAATATCTCTCCTGGATTTGCCCACGCCGCCTCATAATCGGTTTCAAATTCCATAGTCATTCACTCTCAATAATTTTGATTTCTTCATAACCTCTTTGAGCACATTTGATGTTCTTGTCTAAGCGGTCGCCCTCAAAGTAGTCCTTCAAAGATAACAACACTGAATCTAGTTTCAGCCACCCGGTGACTTTGGCAAAAGCTCCCGCTATACAGGTATTGGGTACGGCAATGCCTATCTCCTTCAAAGCAACGCCAGTAGCGTCTATGATGCCGGTTGTCCTTAGATTAGGATGGGGAAGTTCCATATATGGTGTGGTAGCGTTTAAGATTAAAATTCCATGTGGTCTTAACCCGCTGAAGGTGAGAGCATCGTCTTTGATACTTGGGTCTGAAACCACCAGGCAGTCCGGGTTGTATATTTGAGTATTTTCCCTTATTGGGTGATCATCGAAACGCATAAAGGCAGTGACCGGCCCGCCTCTTCTTTCAAAACCGAACATGGGAAAGGCAATGGGATATTTACCTTCAAGCATAAAGGCGGCTGCCAGTATCCGAGAGGCTATAACCATGCCTTGCCCCCCTCTACCGTGAAATCTTATCTCTTTCATTTCGGCCTCAAACTATCCTTGCTTTATTCTCGATCAGGAAGTCCCTGTTCTTCCTGTCTTACCATCCAGGAGGTTGCCCTGCAGGACCTTCCCGCTGGCTAATAGGTATAACTCGTAGACGGGATAAGCGGGCTGTAGTAACCACTCCTGAGTATGCAGTAGCGC
>CAZNSC010000064.1:0-16558 GCA_964575695.1 uncultured Dehalococcoidales bacterium | reverse complement strand
ATACATGGTGGGGTTTAGAGGTGCTGGCTCTCCAATACCCACAAATATGGGGTGTTTAAGAGGGGCGTCAGCCCCTCTTTTATATTCAATTCCCCTTCCCCTTGTTAAGGGGAAGGGGATACAGGGGATGGGGTTACTAAGGTTAAGATAGTAACAGAGGATGATAGAGAAGTTGCCAAATAGGAATATAATTATGTTAAGAAGAAACGACTATCTTAAAAGGGGGTGCAAAATGAAATCAATGGTAAACTGGTTTATTCAGTCACTCAAACGCATAGCAAAAGGGTCTTGGGAAAACAATAAAAAAATCCACAAGAAAGCCCTCAAAAAGCCTGAGGGACAATGGCGACTGGCCGTAGCTTTAACAGTGTTAATATTTTTCTCGTGGGCATTAATACCAGATGAACCTAGGCTTGGTCTTTCATTCTTATTTGCTGGCTTAATGGCTATCTACGCTGGCTATATCTACAAAGACAGGGCTGCGATTGGATATGTGTTTGCAGGTGTAATACTAGCCACGGTAATCCCCTCGCTCTTGCCTGGCATATCAGAATCCTACAAAAATGCTGATTATATAGGTATGACCATTCTAATACTCTTTGGGTTCTTGATTTGGTATGTTTCAAGCCGACTAAAGATGGGCGAGTTACCCACATTTGAAGAAAGAAAAACGGTAAGACATAGACCAAGAAGGCGGTGAAAGAAATGGGATAATCCCCCTCACCCCTCCCTCGCCTTCTTTTGTAGTTCGTAGAGCTTGGTGAGTGCCTCAAGCGGGGTCATGGAATTAATATCCAGCTTCTCAATCTCCTCTAAAAGCGGTGATTTTTGGCCGAAGAGGGGGAGCTGCGGGGGTGGGGCTTCCTTGCCCGGGCGCCGCCCCCGGCCCGGGCCTTTGGGCAACGCCTGGCGGCTGTCCCCTTCCAGCTCGATTAGCACCTCACGGGCTCGGTGCACCACCGATTTGGGCAACCCGGCAAGTTGCGCAACATGAATGCCATAGCTCTTGTCAACACCGCCGGGCACAATCTTGTGGAGAAAGATGACCTCCCCGCCCTCCTCACTCACCGCCACATTGAAGTTTTTTACCCGGGGCAGGAAGCTGGCGAGCTCCACCATCTCATGGTAGTGGGTGGCAAACACGGTCTTGGCGCCAAGCCTGGGGTGGCTGTGGATATACTCGGCGACGGCGCGGGCGATAGAAAGACCATCATAGGTGCTGGTGCCCCGCCCAATCTCGTCGAGGATGATTAGCGAGCGTGGTGTGGCATTATTGAGAATATTGGCCGTCTCTACCATCTCCACCATGAACGTCGATTGACCTGCCGCCAGGTCTTCTCTCGCCCCAATCCGGGTAAAGATGCGGTCAACCAGGCCGATATTCGCTGACGCCGCCGGGACGAAGCTGCCTATCTGGGCGAGGAGCACAATCAGGGCTATCTGCCTCAGATAGGTTGACTTCCCCGACATATTGGGCCCGGTAAGAATAATAAGCTGGGCATCGTCGCCGGAAAGGTGGGTGTCGTTGGGCACAAAGCTGCCATCAGCCAGACTTCTCTCTACCACCGGGTGGCGTCCCTGAGTGATAGTTATCTCATCTCCATCGGTCAGTGCGGGACGGACATAGCTATAGCCTATGGCGACCTCAGCCAGGCTGGAAAAGACATCGATGTCCGCCAGGGCACCGGCGATAGCCATAATCGACTCACTGGAGGCGCCTACCTGATGGCACACCTGGCGGAAGATTTGCGCCTCAAGCTCGGCGATTCTCTCGTTGGCATTCAAAATCAGCGATTCATATTCCTTTAGCTCCGGGGTGAAGAAGCGCTCGCCGCCGACCAGCGTCTGCTTCCTGATGTAGTCCGGCGGCACCTGAGGCAGGTTAGGTTTCGATACCTCAATGTAGTAACCAAATACCTTGTTATAGCCTACTCTTAGCGACTTGATGCCGGTTCGCTCACGCTCGTGGCGCTCCAGATTCGCCAGGTACTGCCGGGCATTCTGGGATGCCTGACGCAGGCTGTCCAACTCCGGGGAAAACCCCTGCCTCACCACCCCGCCATCATCCAGACTCGCCGGGGGCTGCTCCACTATCGCCTCAGAGATAAGAGCCACCACATCCGGACACGGCTTCAACTCATCCCGCAGCCACCCTATCAGGCTATCATCCCCAAGGACCTGCTTGAGTTTCGGTATCACTTCCAGGGTGCGCCGCAGACTGACCAGCTCACGAGGGGTGGCAAGATTACTTTTTACCCGGTTAATCAGCCGTTCAAGGTCAGCCACCTCGCCCAGCACGGAAATAATCTGGCTGCGAGCCAGGGTATTATCATAGAACCAGCTAATGGCATCCTGCCTCCTGACCAACCGGGTGATATCAAGCAGGGGCTGCCCCAGCCACCTCTTCAGCAGTCTGCCTCCCATAGCCGTCCTGGTCAGGTCGATAGCCGACAGCAGTGAGCCACCGGCCGTTCCCGAGCGACTGCTGCGGAAAAGCTCCAGGTTATTCTGGGTCTGCTCGTCCAGCGCCATGAAGGAGCTGGTAGAGTAGGTGGAAAGCCGGGTGAGCTGCCCCAGCACCCCCTTCTGCGTTTCCTGAAGATAGTGAATAATTGCCCCGGCGGCCATTATCGCCAGGGGCAGATGCCCGCAACCATAGCCATCAAGAGTGGCGACACCAAAATGGCCAAGCAATGCCTCTCGGGCGACCTCAAGCTCAAACCAGTAAGGGTCAAGGTGAGTTACTGGTGCCACCAGCCCCAAACCAGACAGATCGCTGGCCGTAATAATCTCCGAGGGCTTAAGCCGTTCCAGTTCCACCGTAGCCCGCTCCAGGCTGACCTGGGTAGTAGCAAACTCGCTGGTAGTTATATCAACGTAGGCAATCCCCGCCTCCTCCCCGCCCAGGACCACGCTCGCCAGATAGTTATTTGCCTTACTGTCAAGAAGGCTGGGCTCAACTACGGTGCCCGGCGTTACCACCCGGACGACCTCACGCTGGACTAGTCCTCTGGTCTCACCGGGCCTGGTTACCTGCTCACAGATAGCCACCTTGTAGCCACGATTAATAAGTCTTGCGAGGTAGTTATCAAGAGCATGATAGGGGATGCCGGCCATGGGCACCCGACGCCCCTTGCCCATCTCCCTGGAGGTGAGGACAATCTCTAGCTCGCGGGAGGCGAGCTTGGCGTCATCGTCGAAGGTCTCATAAAAATCGCCCAGGCGGAAGAAAACGATGGCCTGCGGATACTTTCGCTTAATCCTTAGGTATTGCTGGCGGATAGGAGTTGAGCCCTCTTTCATGACTAGCTTATTCTACTAGAGTCTTTAGCCAAAAGAAAAGGGTTCTTTATCCCTCTATCTGCTCCTCTTACACTCACTGATAAACGGCCTGCAAAGCCCACGTTCGGCTGCACACTCATGCCAGTGTCAGAAACAGCATGATTCTACTATCCGATTACATGATCAAGACCAGGGGCACGAAAATGGCTATCAGCCCCGTGAAAACGACGGCGAGAAGGAAGAGATTATACCTGGCGGCGTAATTGCTCAAAAGAGAGGCATCATAATACCCTTCCACACCCTGGTCTTTGTACATCTTCAGCAGCCCGTTTAACAGCTTTACCCTGCTTTGCCTTCCCTTTATCAGGCCGATTTCTACCACGAAGTTGACCACTATCAAAAGGGCGACAAAGGTAAAGAAGACAATCCAGGTAGTAACCTCACGGTCTGACCCCGCAGCGACCGCCGAATTAATACCGAGACACAACAGGTTGAGAAGAATGGCGGTGAGGATAAAAATCGTGTCCGTGCGTGTGTTCTGCTGAAGTTCAGCGATAATATGCTCATGGACTCGCTCAATCATGTTCCCTCCTTGTTATCTAAGGGCATACTTTGTCCCGACTGGTGTAATTCTACAGCTTGCCCAGGTAGGCGTCAAGACAGGGGTATGACAGAGATAGGCGCCCCACTCCCCCGGCCATCCCGATTTGCAATCTGAGAGCAATACGGTTAAACTTACTTTTGACTCATGAAGATTGTGCGCTTTGCCGCTGACGGTAAGGTCAGGTACGGTATTCTAGCTGGTGAATCCATTCGTGGTATTGAGGACAAACCCTACCGTTACCTGAAACCCGTTGACCGCTACTACCAGCTAAGTGATGTCACCCTCCTGAGCCCATGCGTACCCTCAAAAATAGTGGCTCTGGGGCTTAACTACCATAGCCACGCTGAAGAAGTCAATGCCCCCCTGCCCAACGCCCCCCTGATCTTTCTCAAACCATCGACGGCGGTAGTCGGGCCGGAAGAGAATATTATCTATCCGCCCACCTCACACAGAGTTGACTACGAAGGCGAGTTAGGAGTGGTCATTAAGAGACCGCTCTGGCGAGTGCCGGTAGAAAAAGCGCTGGACTATGTGCTGGGCTACACCTGCTTCAACGATATTACCGCCCGCGACCTGCAATACCAGGACAGGCAGTGGACTCGGGCCAAAGGCTTTGACACCTTTGCCGCCGTGGGGCCCTGTATTGAGACTGAACTCGACCCGGGAAACGTCGTTGTCGAAACATACTTGAACGGGGAAATCAAGCAACAAGCCAGCACCAGCGACCTTATCTATTCCGTGCCGGTGCTCATAAACTTCATATCCCACGTCATGACGCTGGTGCCTGGAGATATTATCGCCACCGGAACGCCCAGCGGCATCGGGCCGATGTTTCCCGGCGATACCGTGGAGATAAAGATAGCACCAATAGGCACGCTGAGGAACTACGTCGTCAAGAACAGCTATTGAGGTCAGTTATCTACCTCACCCCCTGTATCCCCCTCTCCTTCAAAGGAGAGGGGGAGTTTTATATTTAAAAGAGGGGCGAAGCCCCTCTTAGACACCCCAAATACAATGTTTAGCTTAAAGATGCTATCCCCTCAAATAATTATCTAAATCGGGGGCGGCGCCTTGTTTGCCGCCGCCAGTGCACCAGATGTAAACACATGCAAACAGGAAGGCTGGATACCCTTTGTTCCCGAATATCCAGCCTTAATCTGAGTCTTGATAGTTACTTTCTATGTCTGTTGGTTCCGTTAGGCCCGTTTCTCAATACCTCCTTTCTTCATATTTGGAACAACCCTTACTTCTTGGCTGTCACTGCCACCAGTTTCTCCTCACGAGCCGCCTTAGCTTCTCGAGTCGCCTGGACGATACCACCGACGTTCAGATACCAGACGAACGCTGCCGGGAAGAGAATCACAGGTATTGCAACCACCAGGGCTACTATCAACTCCCACTGCATCTTTCTCACCTCCTTTCAGTTTTTCGCTCTTTCTGTTTCCACCCTTAGCTTACCATCCTGCCCGTACTCACAACTTCCGCTGTGATACCTATTTTCTACTTCCAAAAACACCTAAACCGCCCCATTTCAACCTATCACTTTGTGCTTATTGGCACTTCTTTCAGGCTAGGTAAATATACCTACTCAATACAGCATGTCCATCTACGTAGTGGGGCTGCTATCAGGCAAGAACGGTAGCGGGACTTATCCACAAAAAATTAGGGGCGCCCCGCCAGCTACGGCAACGCCCCTCTGAATCTCAATCCGAGGGAAATATTACTCGTTTTTCAAATACCTATCTATATCGGCGGCGGCGTGCTTGCCGGCACCCATGGCGCTTATCACCGTCGCCGCACCGGTGACTATATCGCCGCCCGCCCATACTTTGTCTTTAACCGTCTTGCCGGTGGTCTTTTCAGCCACCACCGTCCCTCGCTCGGTAGTCTTCAAGCCCTTGGTGGTGGCGGCAATGAGGGGGTTGGGCGTGGTGCCCAATGCGACTATCACCACATCAACATCAATGACAAACTCGCTCCCCGGCTTGACGACCGGGCGCCGCCGCCCGCTCTCATCCGGCTCACCAAGCTCCATTTCATAGCACTCCATGCCAACCACCCAGTTCCGCTCATTGCCCAGAAATTGCTTGGGATTGGTCAGCAGCTTGAACCGGATTCCTTCCTCCTTGGCATTCTCAATCTCTTCGTGGCGGGCTGGCATCTGCGCCTCCGCCCGCCGGTAGACGATATAGACCTCCTCGGCACCAAGCCGGAGGGCACACCGGGCGGAGTCCATTGCCACATTGCCACCGCCGACCACCGCCACCCTGCGCCCCACTTTAACCGGAGTGTCGTACTCCGGGAAACAGTACGCCTTCATCAGATTGACCCGGGTCAAAAACTCGTTGGCGGAATAGATGCCATTGAGGTTCTCTCCGGGGACATTCAGAAACATTGGAAGTCCGGCACCAGTGCCCAGAAAAACGGCATGATAGCCGTTATTCAGCAGCTCATCCACGGTGTCAATCCTGCCTATTACCGAGTCCAGTTTCAGCTCGACACCGAGAGAGGTAACATAGTCAACCTCAGCCTGCACAATCTCCTTGGGCAGCCTGAACTCAGGAATGCCGTAGACCAGCACCCCACCGGGGACGTGCAGTGCCTCAAAGATGGTAACCCCGTGCCCCCGCCTGGCCAGGTCAGCCGCCGCCGTCAGCCCTGCCGGTCCGGAGCCGACCACTGCCACCCGCTTGCCGGTTGGTGGTGGGTTGGGGCCTGAAGCGGCTGGCTCCTGCTTTCTGCGTTCCCAATCAGCCACATACCGCTCCAGGGAACCAATCGCCACCGGCGCCCCCTTCTTGGCCAGGGTACAGTTGGCTTCACACTGCGTCTCCTGCGGGCAGACCCGCCCGCAGACAGCGGGCAGGGCATTCTTGCTCTTGAGTATCCTCACCGCTTCCGGCATATCGCCATCACGGAGCGCCCGGATAAAATCGGGGATATCAACATTCACCGGGCAACCTTCGACACAGTTGCGTTTCAGGCACTGAATGCAGCGGTCGGCCTCAGCCCTGGCCTGCTCGGCACTATAGCCCAGGGCAACTTCACCGAAGTTTCTCGCCCGAATTTCAGGCTCTTGCCTGGGCATGGGCTGGCGATTTAGGTTCAATTTCGCCATATCCTGCTCTCCGCTAAACCTTGACCCAGTTCTGGCAGTCCCACAACTGTAGCGACTCTATTTCCTCAGCCAGGTATTCGCCCTGCCGGGCCAGAAGCAAGTCCCAATCTACCTGGTGCCCGTCAAATTCGGGCCCATCAACACAGGCAAACTTGGTGGCACCACCAACCGACACCCGGCAGCAGCCACACATGCCGGTGCCATCAACCATTATCGGGTTGAGGTGAACGATGGTCTCAATCCCCAAGGGCCTGGTCACCTCAGAGCAAACCTTCATCATGAAAGTGCAGCCAATGGCAACCGCAAGGTCAGGCCTATTACCACTGGCAACCAGCTCCCCGATCTTCTGGGGGAGCCACTCCTGGTAGGCAGGTGAGTCCTCACCGGTAATAATTATCAACCGGTCGCTGGCGCTACCCAGCTTGTCCTGCCAGAAGAGGAGGTTCCGGCTTCTGGCTTCAATGACCGAGATGACCCTGTTGCCCGCCTCTTTCATCGCCCGGGCAATGGGCACGATACCGGCGATGCCATAACAGCCACCAATGCAGGCCACCGTGCCCAGCTTCTCAATGTAGGTCGGTACGCCCAGAGGGCCAACGAAATTGGCAATAAAATCACCGGCCTTTAGTGAAGCTAGCTTGCGGGTGGTCGTCCCCACCTCCATGAAGACGATGGTGATGCTGCCCTCGTCTTCATCCCAGTCGGCAATCGTCATTGGAATACGCTCACCGGTTTCGTCAACCCTGAGGACGACAAACTGCCCCGGCCGAGCCTTTCTGGCTACGGCGGGCGCCTCAACCTTGAGCAGATGGAAATTGGGTATCATGTCTTGCTTCAACAGGATTTTATACATTTAACAGCCACTTCCTAGCGATTTCTCTCCAGTCTTACGGCACACACTTTGTATTCCGGTATCCCGGACGCCGGGTCTATAGCCGAGTTTACGATGCTGTGGGCAAAGTGAAGGGGCATTGTGACCACACCCTCCGGCAGCAGACCGTTTACCTTCACCGCCGCCGCCACCTCCCCCTGCCGGGAAACCACCCGCACTGCCTCGCCGTTACCGATTCCCAGCCGGGCAGCATCATCAGGGTTCACCACCACTCGGGCTCCACCGTCCAGGATGCTGAACTCGCCCAAGCCGACATCCATGGCACCGGCATGAAAGTAGTACAGGCTGGGCTCAGTGGTCAGGAGCAGGGGATAATCAGCGCCGGTTGCCTCCGGCAACGGGTCATACTGTAGCGGTGTAAACCTGGCTCGGCCGCCATTAAAGGTCTTTCGGTAAAGAATCGGCGTGCCGCCACGCTTGCCGGCAGCACATGGCCACTGTAAGCCTCCCTTCTCCAAGCGACGGTAGGAAACACCCTGGTAAAGGGGGACAGTATCGCCGATTTCTGCCATAATGGCCGCCGGTTCGTTGAAGTTGAATCCCTCGCCACCCAGGCGGCGGGCAATCTGGCAGATTATCCACCAGTCAGGTTGAGAATTGCCTATCGGCGGGATTGCCTGGCGCACGAGCTGTATCCGGCGCTCGGCATTGGTAAAGGTGCCCGCCCTCTCCACAAAGCTTGCCGTCGGTAGGATAACATCAGCCGCCTGGCTGACCGAGGAGGGAAACATACCCTGGACGACCAGGAATTCCAGGCCTTCAAGCCTGCCACGGAGCACCGGGTCATCGCCGATAACATAAGCCGCCTTGATCTGACCCTGACCAATGGCATGGAGCATCTCGGCAAGGGTTAAGCCCGGCACCGGACTCAGGGCACTGCCCCAGGCAGCTTCAAACCTTTGTCTATTAGCCGCATCGGCTACTGGCTGATAGCCGGGGTAAAAATCAGGCATAACCCCCATATCACAGGCACCCTGCACATTGTTTAAGCCCGCCACCGGATTGACCCCGGATGATGGCCGGCCAATATTGCCGGTGAGCAGGGCCAGATTAGCCGCGGCTAGTACATTATCAATTCCGTGATACTGCTGAGTGAGTCCCTCACCGTAAAGGATACAGGCCGGCCTGGTGGTTGCGTAAAGCCGCGCCGCCTCTCTCACCCGACCCGGGGAAACCCCGGTCACCTCCGCCACATGGTCGAGGTCAAGACCGGCTAACGATTTCATTAAGGAATCAAAGCCGTCACAACGTTCTCTGATGAAAGATATGTCCACTAACCACTCATCAATGATGACCTTCGTTATCCCGCCCAGCATGACGGCTTCAGTACCCGGACGGTGTGGCAACCATAAATCAGCGTCGCGACACAGGCCGATTTGATATGGATTGGCGATAATGAGTTTCGCCCCGTTATTGACCGCCCGCTTTACCTCCACCCCGACCACCGGCTGGGAATTACCGGGGTCTATCCCGATGGCCAAGATACAACCGGAGTTCTTAATCTCGGCTATGGAATTAGTCATCACGCCGTTGCCAAGGCTGCGTGATAAACCGGCGATAGTAGCTGCCTGATACGGCCGGGCACAGTGGTCAATATTATTGGTACCCAACACTACCCGGGCCAGCTTCTGAAGAAGGTAGTCTTCTTCGTTGGTGTCCTCAGCACAGCCAATAACGGCCACCTCCTCCCCCCGGTACCGGGCAAGCCCGCTCGCCGCCATGTCCAGCGCCTCATCCCAGGTCGCTTCTGCCAGCTTACCGTCACGCCTGACCATCGGCGTCTTCAACCGCCGGGGGTGATGGACAATCTCAACAATGCCGAAATGACCCCGGACACAGGCCTGACCCTGATTTACTCCATCGCTGCTGGGCGTCACCCCGATTACCCTTCCCCCCTTAATCTCCAGCTCTAACTGACAGCCAACAGCGCAGTAAGGACAGGTAGTCATCACCGTACGCTCCGCCAGACCTTCCCATTTGCGACGCCTCTCCACCAGCGCCCCCGTGGGGCAAATATCAACACAGGCGGCGCAGAACCGGCACCCCGATTCCTGCAAAGACCGGCCAAAGGCGGTGCCCACAAGTGCCTGGCTGCCACGATGGGTGAAGGCTATCGCCCCCAGCCCCCTTACCTCCTGGCAGACCCGAACACACCGGCCACACAAAATACACAGGTTATAATCGCGCTCAAAGAAGGGATCCCCCCTCTCCACGGCCAGCTCTCTATATTCATAGGGCAACCTTACTTCCTTCATGCCAATATACTCAACCACCCGCTGCAATTCACACTGCCTGTTCTTGGGACAGAACTGGCAGCCGGTGGTTACCCCCACCTTGCGCATGGACGTCCGGTAAGGCGGACAATCCTGGTTGCGGTCACAGATAAGACAAACATAGGGGTGCTCGGTCAGGATGAGCTCCAGAATGCCCTGCCTTAGCTCCTGGAGCTGAGGGGTATTAGTCTGAACCACCATGCCGTCACTGGCCGGCGTGGTGCACGCCGTGGGGAAGCCCCGCATATTCTCGATCTCAACAACACACAGGCGGCAGCCGCCGTAGGGGGTCAAATAGGGATGGTGACATATTGCCGGTATATATATGCCCGCCTCCCCGGCGGCTTCATATACCGTCAAACCTTCGTTTACTTCAACCTGCTTGCCGTCAACGGTCAGGGTAATCATTCTCTGCTTCCACTCAGTCCCCAGCCTCACCTGAAGCCCTTTTTTTCTTTGACGCACTTATCGGGATTGGCTTACTGGGTACTGTGACCTCCTCCCCAGAGACCTTGACCACAGCATCAAACCGGGTCGGGCAAACGTCAAGACAGGTGCCGCACTTGATGCACCTCTCCTGGTCAATGATATGCACCAGTCTCTTCCCCCCTGATATCGCCTCGGCCGGACACTCTCTGAGGCATATACCACAACCCTGACATTTATCAGGAAGGATGTAATAGGAGATCAGCTGATTGCAGACCAGTGCCGGACATCGTTTCTCATTGATATGAGCCTCGTACTCGTCCTTGAAGTAACGAATGGTGGTCAATGCCGGATTGGGGGCGGTCTGACCCAGGCCGCACAGGGAACCGGACTTGACTAACCGGGCCAATTTTTCAAGACGCTCAATGTCCCCCGGCTCCCCCTCACCCCGGGTGATACGCTCCAGTATATTGAGCATATGCCGGGTGCCGACCCGACATGGGACACACTTGCCACAGGACTCGGCCTGCGTGAAGGACAGAAAATACCGGGCTAGATCAACCATACATGTATCTTCATCAGCGATGACCATGCCTCCGGAACCCATTATGGAACCGGCCTTGGTCAATGATTCATAATCTACGGGCAGGTCAAGCATGCTGGCAGGCAGGCAACCCCCTGATGGCCCGCCGGTCTGCACCGCCTTGAACTGTTTGCCACCGGTAATCCCGCCGCCAATACCATGGACGACCTCACCGAGCGTGATTCCCATGGGTACCTCAATCAGCCCGGTCCGTACCACCTTGCCCGCAAGGGCAAAGGTCTTGGTCCCCTTGCTCTTGTCAGTACCAAGGCTGGAATACCACTCGGCACCCTCTTGCAGTATCGCCGATACATTGCCCCAGGTCTCAACATTATTGATATTGGTTGGTTTACCCCATAGTCCAGACTGGGCTGGGAACGGGGGGCGGGAACGGGGCATACCCCGCTTGCCCTCTATAGACGCCATTAGTGCCGTTTCCTCACCACAGACAAAGGCGCCGGCACCTTCTTTTATCTCTATTTGAAAATCAAAGCCGGAGCCCAGAATGTTATCCCCCAGCAGGCCGTCTTCTGCCATCTGCTCTAGTGCAATCTTTAGTCTCTCTATTGCCAGCGGATATTCTGCCCGGCAATAGATATAGCCGTGAGCCGCCCCAATTGCGTAGGCACCAATAAGCATTCCCTCCAGCACAGCGTGTGGGTCGCCCTCCAGTAGTGACCGGTCCATAAAAGCGCCGGGGTCACCCTCATCAGCGTTGCAAATCAGATACCTCTCATTACCCGGTGCCTTACGACAGAACTCCCACTTCAGACCGGTGGGAAAACCGGCACCACCGCGACCCCGCAGGCCCGACTTCTTGACCTCGTCGATGACCTGCGCCGGGGTCATCGCCAGTGCCCTGACCAGACCGGTGTAGCCGCCTCGGGCGATATACTGCTTTATATCTTCAGGGTCTATGTGTCCGCAGTTGCGTAGCGCGATGCGTACCTGGGGTCTGAGCATGGGGAGATCGAAAAGCCTGGGAATGCCGTCAAGACTGCCTTCACCGACAGTCCCCAGGGCCAGGTCGGGGCAGGGGTTATCGTTGACAATGTAGTCTTCTACGAGCCGGGGAACGAGCTCCGGGGTAACATTACCGTAACAGATACGGGGGCGATTCGGCTTAATTATGTCTATTATGGGCTCGGCATAACAAAGCCCGATACAGCCAACCTGGGTCACTTTGGCCTGAATACCCTGACGGGACAGTTCCTTATCAATGGTCTCCAGGACAGCTGTCGCTCCGGCTGCCCGACCACAGGTAGCGGTCCCAACAAGAATACGAGGCTTTTCAATATGCTGCAAAGCCTCCCACTCTGATATTGCTTGCTTCCGCAGTTCATCGAATGTCATGAATTTACCTCGGTTGAGTGAGCTGAGACCAGGGATGCACGAATCAATACTCAGCCAAAACTTGCTTCGCCCTGGCAATAGTCATCCTGCCATGGACTGTCCCGTCTACTACCATAACCGGCGCTAAAGCACATGAGCCAAAGCAAGCCACCCTCTCCAAGCTAAACTTATGGTCCTCGGTTGTGCCTTCAGGCTGAATGCCGAGTTCACGCTCGATCGCCTCCAGAATTCGCCGCCCGCCCCGGACGTGGCATGCCGTGCCCTGGCAGACCTTTATGGTATGTTCACCCCGCGGCGTGAAGCGGAACTGGGCATAGAAGCTGGCGACGCCATAGACTTCACTCTCGGAGACATGTAGAAAACGGGCAATCTCGGAGATTGCATCCTCAGGAAGATAACCAAATTCCGCCTGTACCTTCTGGAGAACAGAGATGAGAGCGCTTCGCTCCCCTTCATGGGGAGCCAGGAGTGGCAACAATCGCTGATGCATAATCTACCATCGTTATTCTATCACCAAATCGAGCACAATTCAAATCTCCGGAATAGAGATCGCCTACTAGCCCCTCACCCTTTATCCCCCTCCCCTTCATAAGGGGAGAGGGGAGAGAATTTGTTAAAGGGGCTTCGCCCCTTTTAATCCCTTTACCAAAAACGACCTCTGGAATGGAGCCCGGCGAACTCACTATTTAAATTCGTTAAATCTCAGGCCCTACCTCTCAGCAGCCAAGTGTCCACCAGCCAGCACCTGACTTTTTCAAATTTATCTCCAATTTTAGCCATCATCCCATTGCCTAATTGCCGCCAAGGGTATAATATAGTAAGGTCGCAGAATAATCAGGCGGGGGGTGAGAGCAGTAATAGAAAAATCGAAGAGAACTTGATAAACCAGTCGGACAGATAGATAGTCTTTGGCACTGGCAACAAGGCTGAAAGAGTCCTGTCCGCCTATTCAAATAAAAATCTTCCGAGGTAGTTAACAATGTCCATAGAACTAGTTCACATCGGATTTGATAACTTCGTGGCCGCAAATAGAATTGTTGCCATAGCTTCACCAAACTCAGCATCTATCAAACGGGCAATGAAGGAGGCGGGAAACAGAGAGTTACTAATTGATATGACCCACGGCAGAAAGACTAGGTCTGTTATCTTCACTGATAGCGGGCATATTTTTGTGACGGCTCGGGCTCCGGAAATCATCGCTAGCCGGTTACAGGCAAGCCGAGGGGAGCCACTGTTAAGGTTGGAACACAGTGAAGAAAGAGCCCAGCTCTAAGGAGGAGCCCCCATTCAATCTGAAAATAACACCGTTGCTCATCGTTGTCTCTGGCCCCTCAGGAGCCGGTAAGGATGCCGTTCTAACCAAGATGAGGGAAAGTGATTACCCGCTTGAGTATATTACCACAGTAACCACACGACCGAAGCGGGCCAGGGAGAGGGATATGCTTGATTACCACTTTGTGTCAATAGATCAGTTTCAAGATATGATTGATAATGGGCAGTTATTAGAATGGGCAAACGTCTACGGCAACTGGTATGGCGTGCCCAAACAGCCGGTCAAGCAAGCCCTGGACAGAGGGCAGGACGTGATCGTGAAGGTTGACATTCAAGGGGCAGCCACAATTAAAAAAATCCTGCCCCAGGCAGTATTCATTTTCCTGATGCCGCCGTCACTGGAAGAACTTACCCCAAGACTCAAGCAGCGCCATACTGAATCGCCCTTTGACCTGGCCCTGCGCATCAAAACCGCCGAAGATGAAATAAAAAAGCTACCCCTGTTTGACTATGTGGTGTTTAACAAGCAGGATGAAATTGACCTCGCCGTAGCTCAGATTAAGGCGATTATCACTGCCGAGAAATGCCGGGTAACTTCCCGGGGAATTACTCTATAGCTAACAACCCGTGAACAATTCGCCTGGCTGTTCTCCATGGCAGCCAGGAAATATCTGTTAGATGCGGCATTGTCTGAAGGGCTCAGTCTTTAGGGGTTAAAATCACATTACCAGTCTTAGTAACCAAGCGAACAAATAACCAAGCCCGCCACAGACGGGGAAGGTTATTATCCAGGCAGCAACAATGTTGCCGGCTACACCCCAGCGCACTGCGGAAAACCGCCGGGTCGCCCCCACCCCCATAATGGCAGAGCTAATGCAGTGGGTGGTGCTCACCGGGATACCCAGATGCGAAGCCACCTCAATAACCGCGGCTGCTGAGGTCTGAGCGGCAAAGCCGTGAACCGGGCGGAGAGTGGTAACCCTTAACCCTATTGTCTTGATGACCCGCCAGCCACCGATGGCCGTCCCCGTACTGATAGCTAACGCCGAGACAACTATGACCCACCACAGACTACCAAATTGAACCTCACCCCACACCGTGGCCGCCTGCCCCAGCTGACCAATCCGCTGATAGTAAATTATGAATGCCATAGCGATAACACCGATAGGCATCTGGCCATCATTCTTGCCATGACTATAAGCCATAAACGCTGCCGAAAGGATCTGCAAGTTGCTGAAAATGCCGCGCACCCTCTCCGGGAGGCTTCGCCGGAAAATCCAGAACAGACAGACCATCAGCGCAAAGCCACCGACAAAACCTAAAACTGGAGCGGTAACTACAGCCAACAATGTCTGTGACAGGCGGGAGCCCAATCCCCATATAACCGCCCCGCCACCGGCTATGGCCATACCAGCGGCGGCCAATCCAGCAACAAAGCCGTGGGTTATACTCACCGGCAGGCCGTAGTAGGTAGCGGCACTCGTCCAGATAATAACTGAGGCTAAGGCAGCAATCACCGGCAGATATGAAAACTGTGAGATAACTTCAGGAGTAAGGATCCCGGTACCGATGGTCTTGGCAACCTTCAGACCGGTGGCGGCACCGGCGAAATTAAGGAAGGCAGCCATTATGATTGCATTGCGTGGGGAGAGAACACGGGTGCCAACTACAGTGGCAATGGCATTGGCGGCATCATTGAAGCCATTGACGAGACCAAAGCCAATAGCCAGGGCAATAATCAAGAGAAGGAACCACAGGGCAGAATCAGGCATGCTTGAGGGCTACCCCTTCGAGGACATTAGCTACATCCTCACACCGGTCAGTGGCACTCTCCATGTACTCATAAATTTCACGCCACTTGATAACCTGAGCCATGTCCGTCGAATCCTCAAACAGCTCAGCTAGCGCCGAGCGATATACCCGGTCCGCCATATTCTCCAGCCGATTAATCTCGACGCAAGGGGGAAGAACCTGTTTTAGCTCAGCACCACGCCGCCGCAACCAGGGCATTACCCGTGCCACCTCATTGGCTGCCTGGACGATAATATCGGCTAGCTCCCTAGCCCGTTGGCCAGGACAGTCCACCTTATAGAGCAGCATAGCGTCAGCGGCAGCATGGATAAAATCGGTCACGTCATCCAAGGCATGGCCCAGCAAGGCTATATCCTCCCTATCAAACGGGGTGACAAAGGTGCGATGCAACTGTGCCATAATCTGATGGGTGATCATGTCCCCCCGGTGCTCCAGCTCGGTTATTACGGATACCTTTTCCTCGACGTTGTCCCAGGCATCAATCAAGCTCTTTAGCTCCTGAGCAGCCTGTACCATATTCTGGGCACTTTGCTCAAAAAAGTCAAAAAACTTCTCCTCTCTGGGGATAAAGGAGAATTTAGGCAAGAACGAGCCTCCTTTGCCCGCAAAAGGCATGAGATAACCCGGGGATAAAGATCAGACGGATAAAGGAAGAAAGCCCATTATGTCGCTTCTCACCGAGATTAAAAGGCACGGACCAACACGCTTGCTTGAAATACTTAGGTCGCAAAAGATATCCCTGTTCTGGCTAAGTCGCTACTAGCTTGCTTCCAGCATTAGTTTAGTTGAGACAGATATAATTGTCAAGCTGCCCAAGATTGTTTAGCAACGGGTACGGGCTGGTAATAATATCAAGCCCCTATAGTTGAGGCTGTTTATTAACCTCACCCCCTTAATCCCCCTCTCCTTCAAAGGAGAGGGGGAAGACAAGAAAGAGGGGCTT